>SPJP01000218.1 GCA_006844665.1 Paracoccaceae bacterium | reverse complement strand
TGGATGTGTCCTTGCCCAAGGCGGCCAAGCTGGCGCCGAACGGCCATATCATCGTGTCTGACTGCTTTCGCACCCCTGCGGGCCAGATAAAACAGGGCAATCGCCGCAATGTCGGGTCGGGGCATGAGGTTTCGAAATTTGACGCAGAGCTTGCGGGACTGGCATCTGTTTCAGAGCTGAGCCGCGAAGACATCACAGAGGCCGTGGCCCCAAGTGTCGAGGTCGAGCAGGATTTCTTTTTGATCTTTGGTCTGGCCTTTACCCGCGTTGATGCGGAGCTGCAGGCCAAAAAGCCCAAGCTGCGCTGGGTGCTGAACAAAGCATTCCGGGCTTTCACGACGCAAAAGAGACGGGACCGTCTGATGCAGCGCCTGACCGAACGGACCCGTACGGCCGAGGCATTTGTGAAGTATAACCGCTATATGATGGTGAAGCTGGCCGTCAGCGAATAGGGGCCCCGTGACAGGGCCCCTGCTGGTTTATCTGATGTAATGCATGCCTTGGAACTGGGCCCGCAAGGCGCGGGTGCGGGGGGCGACGCTGGCCGGATCATTGGCGCGCAGGCCTTCGGCGATCAGGGCGGCAAGCTGGGGGGCATGGTCCGGGGTGACGCCCCGGCGGACCAGCTCTGGCGTGCCGATGCGCAACCCGTTCATGTCGGCGGGGACCTCGGCAATCGGCAGGCCGATGCCACAGGCCAGGAACCCCGCCTTGCGCAGGGTTTTCGAGGCCGCCTGACCGCCCCCGAACTCTGCCGCTTGGACAGCGAATTGGTGGGATTGGGTATAGCCGTTTTCCGCGCCAAAGATCGTTAGCCCAAGGGCGGACAGCTCGCTTGCCAGGGCCTGGGACAGATCAATCATCGCGGTGGCATAGGCGGGGCCAAATTCGCGCCAATCCAGCAGGCTTAGGGCCAGACCTGCGGATTTTGCCGCGTCGAAATTGGCGGTCATGCCGGGAAAGGCGATGGCGTCCAGCCGTTCGGCGATCTGGGCGTCATTGGTCACGATCAAGCCGCCAGCCGGGCCGCCGAGGCTTTTATACGTGCTCATCGTCATCAGATGGGCGCCATGATCCAGGGGGTTGGCCCAAGCGCCGCCCGCGATGATCCCGCATTGATGGGCCGCGTCAAACAGCACTTTGGCCCCGACGGTGTCGGCGATGGCACGGATTTCGGCCACGGGATGGGGGAACAGGTTCAGCGAGCCGCCGATGGTGATCAGTTTGGGTTGCAGCTTGGTGGCCATGGCAGCCAAGGCATCCAGATCGACGGTGTAGCCATCGGCATTGACCGGGGCTTCGTGAATATCCAAGCCGTAAAGCCCGGCGCATCCGGCGTTGTGATGGGTGACATGGCCGCCGATGCTGCCGGGGGGTGCGATGATCGTGTCGCCGGGTTTGGTTAGGGCCATAAAGCCATAAAGGTTCGACAACGCGCCCGAGGCCACGCGAATTTCGGCATAGCGGGCGTTAAAGATCTGGGCGGCCAGATCGGCGGCGATGACCTCGATTTCCTCGATCGCCTCTAGCCCCATTTCGTATTTGTCGCCGGGATAGCCCAAAGATGGCCGAGAGCCGAGGCCCCGGGCCATGGCGGCTTCGGCTGCGGGGTTCATGACATTGGTGGCGGGGTTCAGGTTAAAGCAGTCGTGGTCATGGATCTGCAGGTTGGACTGGATCAACGCCTCGACCCGGTCGGCCACGGATTGGCTGGATTGGGCGGCGGTGGCGCTGGCGATGTCTTGGACGCGGGTTTCGCATAGGGCGGGCACCCAGGGGCGGGGGGCAAGATGGGTCATTGGAATCTCCTTTCCCTGAACATTGGCCCAGGGGTGGGCTTGCGCGCAAACCAGTTTTCTGAAAAATAAGGGTTAGATTTTCTAAGGGTCATATGATGTCTGTCGCGCCGCCCCGCCCCAAAGGATTTGCCCTGAATGCCCTGCGCGCGGCCGAGGCGGCGGGCCGGTTGGGGGGCTTTGCGGCGGCGGCCCAGGAATTGGGCGTGACCCCGGGTGCGGTGACGGCCCATGTCAAAGCGTTGGAGGCCGAGCTGGGCGCGCCCTTGTTCGAGCGCACCGCGCGCGAGGTGCGCTTGACGCCCCTGGGCCAACGGGTGCTGCCGGATCTGGTGGCGGCGTTTGATGCGGTGGCGGGGGCGAGCCAAACCCTGCGCCGGGAGGCCGCGCCGCGGACCGTGCATATCGCGACCTTGCCTGCCGTGGCGCAGCTGTGGTTGTCGCCGCGCTTGCCCGCTTTGCGCCGCGCGGCACCCGACATCACCGTTTCGATCACAGCGCTGGAACACCCGCCGAACCTGAAGCGCGCGCCGTTTGATCTGTGCTTGTTCTATACCGATGCGGGATTGGGCGAGCGGGTGATGCAGGACCGTCTGTTTCCGGTCTGCGCGCCGCAGGTGGCGGACGCCTTGCGCACTCCGCAGGATCTGGCCGGGGTGGCCTGTTTGTCTGACGCGGTCTGGGCCGAGGATTGGCAGGTCTGGCTGGCCCAAGCTGCCCCGGGCGCTGGGATCGTGCCGCGCGGCCCGGTGTTTTCGCTATACGCCCTGGCGGTGGAAGAGGCTGTGAACGGGGCGGG
>SPJP01000220.1 GCA_006844665.1 Paracoccaceae bacterium | reverse complement strand
GTCGACCTTCGCACCCGCAATGATCTTGTCACCAACGCCAAGGCGCTGTGGGGCGAGGATGTAATTCTGTGTGCCATCTTCATACTGGACGAGCGCGATGAAGGCCGTACGGTTGGGATCGTACTCGATCCGCATAACCTCGGCTGCCATGTCGTGCTTAGTGCGTTTGAAGTCAACAATCCGGTACAGACGCTTTGCGCCCCCACCTTTGCGACGCATCGTGATCCGTCCGGTATTGTTCCGGCCACCATTCTTGGTCAAACCCTCTGTAAGGGATTTGACCGGACGGCCTTTCCAAAGTTCCGAACGGTCGATCAGCACCAGCCCGCGCTGGCCCGGCGTCGTCGGCTTATACGACTTTAGTGCCATGCTTTCTGTCTTCCGTTTGGTTCGTGCCGGGTGGACCCGGCTTTATCGAAATAGGGCCCCGAAGGTCCCCGGTTTATAGGGCCCCGAAGGTCCCAAGTCGTCTGCCCCGGTCACTGGGGCGCCCGCGATATCGCGAACAACAACAAAGCCCCGGACGAATCCGGGGCGTTGTGGATGGCGTCTGATAGGGGGGAGACGCGATAACGTCAAGGGGCAGCTGCCAGATCCCGCTGGGTTGACGGGGAATTGGCTGTGCTGACCCGGTATGCCTGCAAAACCAGGGGCCAAAACGCAAGGGGTTGGCGTCGCGGCCTGGGGGATGTTGGCTGAAAAGCGGTATAGAGTGTGCTGTGGCGGCTTGGGTCGCTGCGCGGTCAGAGCGAAGGATGCTTTTGTTTTGGCAAGTCAGAGCATAGCCTATTCGGCAAGAAGTCTACGGAGCATTTGACATGATTGATTGGGCAGGACTGGTTTCAATTTTCACAGCGTTCTTCGTCGTTGCTGCGTCGCCGGGCCCCGCGACTTTGGCGGTAAGCACGGTATCGGCAGGCTCTGGCCCAAGATGCGGAATGACGTTCGGTGTTGGCCTTGCCCTTGGGCTTGCGTTTTGGGGGCTTGTTGCGGCGACGGGGCTTGGGGCTGTTCTGCAAGCTTCCACCCACCTGCTTATGGCCTTGAAGATCGCGGGCGGCCTTTATCTGATATGGCTGGCCTATGGGTCTGCCCGGTCAGCGATCCACCCACCTGTGGCATCAAGGGATTTAGGCCACCAAGACAAGGGGTCTGGTCAGCGGCTCTTTGCCAAGGGGTTAATGCTCAACCTATCCAACCCAAAGGCTGTTGTCGCTTGGATGGCAGCCCTATCGGTTGGCCTTGGGCCTGGTGACGGCTTGCTTAATCTATTTCTGGCGACCTTTGGCTGCGCGGTGATCGGGCTGGTCATCTATTTTGCCTATGCCGCCGCCTTTTCGATGTCGACTGTCAGGCAGGGATATGCGCAATTTCGCCGCTGGATTGACGGTTTGGTTTCAACGCTTTTGGCGATTGCGGGCGTCTCGCTGATCCGGTCGGCGTTTGAACGCGCTTCGTAAAGGCTGAGGCTGTAAACTGCTGATCGGATCGAGCGCGTGAACCGCAGGCGATGCGGGCTTTCCGCCGATGATCAAACCTGTACTAATATTGATACAAGTGGAGGCGCACAAAGCATGGATATTTCTGAGGAGTTCGCTCCGGGGGCGTTGGGCGAGATCGTTACTTTGCACAGCAGGTTTTACGCCGCGCAGTGGGGGTTCGGTCTGTTTTTTGAGACCAAAGTCGCCCGAGAGATTGCGGAGTTCGCGGACAGAGTCGCCCAGAAAGATCTGGTGTTGATTGCCAAGGATAAAGAGGGTGTGGCGGCGTCCTTGATACTTGATCTGAACGACCCGATGTCCGGCGACCGAGGCGCGCATTTGCGGTGGTTCATCTGCGCAGATCGGTGCCGAGGTACAGGCATCGGCCGAAAGCTGATGAACCGCGCGGTTGCCCATGCCGAAGCCAATAGCGCTGGTCGGATGTGGCTGACGACATTTAACGGTCTTAAACCTGCCCGGCATTTGTATGAAGAATTTGGGTTTTCTCTCGCGTTGGAGCAAGAAGGTGAAGCTTGGGGCACGCGGGTGCGAGAGCAAGAGTTCCGCAGGTAAAAGGACTGCATCGGACCCTCTTCTGACGGGGAGGATCGCAGAGGCTTGGCTTGCTGCAGGCCATAGATCGCCGCACAGGTCAACGCCGGAGCAACTGTCTTCAATGCGAAACCCGTTAAGGAGCGGGGTAGGACCAGACATGCCTTCGTTGCAGCGGCGTCGCTTTGAGCGGTTTGTGGCCAACTTGGCCGCGCGGATTACAACAGCCAACCAGAGCATTTGGTTTACGCCCGGTGATTGCGCGAAACAGCCCATGGCCTAGGGTCAGGACCCATTAATCCTGCACTGCTGGTTTGACAGATTTTTTGTCTGGCCGTTGCCCTCTCATGCATCGCAACGATGCATGAGAGGGAAGGAACGGAGACGCGGGAATACCCTCTCGTGTATCGCTGTGCGATACCCTGCCGGGCAACGGTGGTTCTATTTCAAGGCTCTGTGACGCTGCCGGGCGGAAAATCCGTCAAATCCGTAAGGACGCGAAATCCTCGTCATCTCAGCGGCTCGATCCGCTTGAAAAGTGAACCACACTGATCTGCGCAGATCAAACCCCTGAGATTTAGAGGATTTTGCGC
>SPJP01000249.1 GCA_006844665.1 Paracoccaceae bacterium | reverse complement strand
CCTTGCTGTCGGCTATGTATAACTGCGCAAGATGTTGCCCGACCCGTGCGTCATTGCTGACCGGGTTATACCCGCACAATGCCGGGGTCGGTCACATGGGGGCCAATCTTGGCACACCTGCGTATCAAGGATTTTTGCGCAATGACAGCGCTACAATTGCAGAGCATCTCAGGGCGAACGGCTACCGCACATTGATGTCTGGGAAATGGCATGTGGCCGGGGATTTCATGGCCCGTGAGATCGACAGCTGGCGCGTCGGCGACGTAGAGCACCCAACGCCGCGCCAACGCGGGTTTGACCGCTTTTATGGCATTGTCGATGGCGTCACACATTTCTTTTCGCCGCACTACATCTTGGAAGATGATAGCCGGGTCGAAACCTTCCCCGATGATTTCTACTTCACCGACGCAATCACTGACAAAGCCATCGGCATGATCGACGAGACGCCCGACGATCAGCCTTTCTTTCTCTATCTGGCACATACCGCTCCGCATTGGCCGCTTCACGCGCATGAAGAAGACATAGCCCGATACGACGGTGTCTATAACGCCGGGTGGGACGCCACGCGCACCGCCCGCCACGAGACGATGAATGCCATGGGGTTATTCCAGACCAACTGGGAAATCTCCCCGCGCGACGCCCAGGTGCACCCGTGGATCGCCGAGAAAAACACTGATTGGGAAGCCCGGAAAATGGCGACCTATGCCGCAATGGTGGACCGGATGGATCAGTCCATAGGCCGTCTCATCGCCGAGCTCAAACGCATGGACAAATTCGACAATACGTTGATCTTGTTCCTGTCGGACAACGGCGGTTGCGCCGAGTTCATGGCCGAAGACGGATGGGCCAAGTTCTTCCCGGATACGACCGCGGACGGCCGCCAGATTGAGATGGGCAATCGCCCTGACATCATGCCCGGCAATGCACTGACCTATCAAAGCTACGACAAACCTTGGGCGAACGTCTCCAACGCGCCATTTCGGCTTTTCAAGCATTATGTGCACGAAGGCGGAATATCGACACCACTTGTCGCGCATTGGCCCAAGGGGTTCAAGCCGAGTGACACGAAGCACGCAGCCTGCCACGTCGTCGACATCCTACCGACAATTCTGGAGGCAACGGGAAGCACCTATCAAGCCGAGGTCGGAGGTCACGAAATCCAAAACATGCAAGGTGAATCCCTCCTTTCCTTGCTTTGCGGAAAAGAATGGGAACGGGAACAACCGATCTTCTTCGAACATGAGGGAAACGCAGCAATTCGCTTAGGGAAGTTCAAATTGGTGCGTCAACATTCGCAAGACTGGGAACTATACGATATGGAAGCGGATCGTACGGAGTTGAACAATCTGGCAGGCACATCTCCCAAACTCGAGGCGGATTTGAAAGGTCAGTACCAATCTTGGGCAGCCCAGACAGGTGTATTGGATTGGGAGGTGGCGCTCCCGAAATTACTGCAAGCTTGGAAGATTGAAACTGCGGAAGGCTAGGGTCAGGACCCATTAATCCTGCCCTGCTGGTTTGACAGATTTTTTGTCTGGCCGTTGCCCGACAATGCATCGCAACGATGCATGAGAGGGAAGGAACGCAGACGCGGGAATAGTGGTTCGGTAATCCCCCATATTTAAGGGGGATCAACCGTAGAAATTCAGGCGGCTGTTAATGATTTCATAGCGGGTGTCTACCGCCACATGGAAACCAATGGGTGCTTAGTTTAATCGGCCCCTCGCACGGGAATTGTGGCGTTTGGTTTTGGCTTAAACACCCTCTGGATGAAGTAGATCGCAACCGCAGCGCCCACACCAAACAGGTCCGTCAGAATCCCGCCTTCGATCATGAAGAGTGCTGCGATTACCAATGCGATGCGTAGGAACCATGCGCTACGCCCGCCCATGAACCAGCCCTGTACCCCTGCTGACAGTAAAAAGACGCCGAAGGTTGCGGTGATCCCGGCGCGGATGACTTCGACCCATGTGCCCTCCATCAAGATGGCGCTGTTGTAGAAGAACATGAACGGCACGATGAAGGCTGCGATGCCGATCTTGAACGACGCGACCGAGGTCTCCATCGGGTTCGCCCCGGATATCCCCGCCGCCGCATAGCTGGCCAAAGCCACGGGCGGTGTGATCGCCGAGACAACCGCGAAGTAGAACACAAAGAAATGGGCGGTCAGTGTCGGAATGCCCAGCTGGATCAGCCCCGGTGCCACAACGGATGCGGCCACGGCATAGGCGGCTGTGGTGGGCATTCCCATCCCCAGCAGGATCGCGATGCACATGGCAAAGAACAGGGCCAGCAATTGGCTGACACCGGCCAGATCCAGCAGCACCGCCGAGAACCGCGCGCCAACCCCCGTCAGGCTGATGACGCCCACGATGATACCCGCACAGGCACAAACCGAGATGATCTGGATCGACATGACCCCGGCAAGCTCGAACGCCTTAAGGATCGACCGCAGGCCCATCCGGTGCGGGGTCAGCCAAGATACGACGGCGGCCGAAACGGTGGCCAAAGTGCCCGCACGAATGACCGAGTATCCAAGGAACAGCGCAGCGATCAGGATGATGATCGGGATGAACAGGTAGACCTGGCGCGCCAACTTCGCGAACTTTGGCAGCTCGTCTTCGCGCATGCCGCGCATGTTCAGC
>SPJP01000221.1 GCA_006844665.1 Paracoccaceae bacterium | reverse complement strand
CGGCCCAGTTCCAATTCTGTTGACCCCATACGACGGCAGGTTTCTGCCCTAAGCGGCGCGCATTCTGATCTACAAAATGCGCCAGGTTCATGACCCGAGTGGAAATTGGCTGCACGGCTTATTTCACCCGTTCCAGGATGGAACAATAGTTCGCAACCGCAGCCCCGCCCATGTTGAACACCGCCCCGGTTGAGGCTTCAGGGATCTGCATTCCGCCCGCCTCGCCCATCAACTGCATCGAGGCGAGAACATGCATCGATACCCCTGTCGCGCCAATCGGATGGCCCTTGGATTTCAGCCCGCCTGACGGGTTCACCGGCAGCTTGCCATCTTTGCGCGTCCAGCCTTCGCGCACCGCACGCCATCCTTCCCCGGGTGGCGTCAGGCCCATAGCCTCATACTCGATCATCTCGGCCACGGTGAAACAATCATGGGTTTCCACAAAGTCGAGGTCACCCAAGGATACACTCGCCGCTTCCTTTGAAGCGTCCCAAGCCGCGCGCGCGCCCGCAAAAGCCGTTGGATCACGGCGCGACAGCGGGAATACGTCGTTGCGATGGGAACGGGCCCGGAAGGCGATTGCGCGCTGCAACCCTTCGGCGGTTGCGCGGTCTGTGACCACCAGTGCCGCCGCCCCGTCGGAGACGAGCGAGCAATCCGTCCGGCGCAGCGGCCCAGCAACAACGGGATTCTTTTCCGACACGGTGTTACAAAATTCGAACCCGAAATCCTTGCGCATATGGGCGTAGGGGTTGTGCACCCCATTTTCATGGTTCTTAGCCGCAATCATAGCCAGCTCGGCCGATCTATCGCCGTTTTGCTGAAAGTAGGACGCAGCGATCTGGCCGAAGATCCCCGCAAAACCCGGATCTGCATCGCCTTCTTCTTTTTGGTAGGCGGCAGACAGCAGGATATCCCCGACCTCGGCCGAGGGTGTCGCCGTCATCTTTTCGGCCCCGATGACCAAGGCAATCTTGCCCCGACCCGCCTCGATAAAATCGAGTGCCGCGTATAGCGCAGCCGATCCCGTGGCGCAGGCGTTTTCCGTCCGCATGGCGGGGGCATGTTCCAATCCCGGCACTGCCACTGACACAAGACCGGCCTCGAACCCTTGTTTCGAAAACCCGTTATTCAGCACACCGACGGTAACGAAATCCACGTCAACCGGGCTGACCCCCGCATGATCCAAGGCCGAAGACCCGACCTCGGCGATCAGCGCCTCGATATCTGCAGCCTCTAACTTGCCGAACGGGCTGTGCGCCCAACCTACGATGACCGCGTCAGACTTATCCGTCATATGCGCTTCCTCCCAAACACATTGCGGCCTTGGCGATCAGCTTAAGCATGCCCCCAAGACCAATGCGCCTACTAAGAACCCAGGCCCCTGCCTTGTCAACTTGGGCAAAGGCACCTCGGCCAGGGAGTGCCGAGCGCTAGAGCTCTTTTACCGCCAGATCGGCCATCTTCAGGATCGCATCCCGGGAATCTGCAACCGCGATGAACCGGGCGTTGTGGCAGAATTTTGCACCAACAACGCCGCTCGCCTGTTCCAGGTCGCTACCAGACAACCCGGCCCAAGCGGCTGGCAAGTCAGCGCGCTGTTCGAACGTGTCGCCCGACAGCTTGATACCGTTCAATGTCCAATCCTTGCCCCGCGGGATAACCACGAACAAGATGTGATCTGCCTCGGCTTTGTCCAACGCGGACCGGTACGGCATACCCATCGGCAGCTCTAGGATCTTCGAAGCCCCCGCTTTTTCAACGGCTTCCAGCGCTATGCCAAACGACCGCGCTTTGGCGGCCATGTTCCGGATCTGGGCTTCGACAAAAACGCGGGCGACAGGCAAAGCCGCCATAAACGCGTCATCATCGGCTGTGGGCGACGGGTCGTCAAACACGGGCTTCAGGCTGCCCAGCAAGGCAGGCAGCGTCAGGACAGCCAAAGGCCCAGCGACGGACGGTTCCATCGCGCCATTATCCAGCAAATCAATCGGAAGTACAAAATTGTGGTCGAACTTGGCATGGATCACTTCTCGATCCTCCGCCGGCACATTCAGTGCTGCCAGATAATCCCGCCCATACTGCGCCCAGATCAGCCCGAACGAGCTATAGGGCTGCTCGTCTTCTCGCAGCGGGCCAGGGCGCTGATGGTGATCGAAAATCCGCGCATCCGCGTCATAGGCCCCACCCACGTCATAGATGATCTTGCCTTCACCTGGGCTGATCATGTCCCGATCCCGGCTGCGCACCAGCTGCGCTTGCGGAAACAATCGCGTCAGGATGACAGAGGATAAAAGCTCATCCGCGTGGAAGCCGCCTGAATGCGTGACAAGATGGGTGATGGTCATAGAGGCCGCTCCGCAGGATAGGGCAAAGGAAAAGGCGACCCGATAGGCCGCCCTTGGATATATGTTGCGCAACCTCTTTTCAGATGAGCGCAGACAGATCAAGGCCAGCCCTGCACCCATCGCAGTTTGCCGCAACAAACAGCGCGCCTGCGACATGATTTATCGTGTAGAGTACCCTTGAAGGTCGTATTTCGCCCAGCATCGCCAATCCAAGCCAGCTTAAATCAATGGGACAAAGGCGGCTTTCCATGCGACACACAACGATCCAACCAGAAATTACCCGTATGCCCTTTACCACCGACAAAGGGGCGGGCGCACGGGCGCGCATTGGGTTGCTGGTGCTGGAATCCGACCAAACCAT
>SPJP01000007.1 GCA_006844665.1 Paracoccaceae bacterium | reverse complement strand
CAATGTTCTGCAGATAATCCAGGCTGGTGCCCAATATCCCCTGCCCCGTGGCCGCATAGCGGATTTGGTCGGCACGGCTGATATCGCCTTCGATCACCTCGTTGGAATGATCCGCGACAAAGGCCAGGGCAGTTTCTTCGCGCCCGTCCACCTGCACAAGAATATGGCGCGCCGCATAGCACGGGCCCAGCAATTCGCGGCGAAACAGAATTTCGGTTTCCCCGTCGACCTTGTCGGCCTTGATGCGAAACACCAACCCGTCACAGCCATCGCCATCATCCAGCGCCGCCATAAGCCCCGGCGCTTCCTCGGACCCGCGCCCGCCAAAGCGGTCCACCAAAATAAATCGGCGTGCATGTTCTGGCGCAAAGGCAGGCTTCACATCGGCGAAATCCAACGCCGGATCCCAGATCAGCGACCCATAGGCAAAGATCAACAGATCGCCTTCGTGATCGCCCAACGCCTCGTCCCGCAGATATTCACGTTCGTCATCTTCATAGGCCGGAAACGCCATCCCGCCATTGTCTTCCATCAGCTCATTGATCTTCTGGACCGAAAAATCCCGAAAGAAGGATTGCGTATAAGGGATGATCTTGTCCCGCAGTCCGGGCAAGTGGCGGAAAGGATCGTCGACGCTCATTATTTATTCCCGAAAAGGCCAGTTAACGACCGGGATACGAGCTTCGAGACAGAAGGTCGAGTGTCCCTGGTAAACGGCAAGGGGCGGCAGACCTCCATCGCGGCCACACCAACCCGCGCGGTCAGCGCGCCGTTGACAACACCTTCCCCAAAACGACGGCTGACTTTGGACAACACACCGCCGCCGGCAAATGACCCGATCAGGTCATCGCCCACAGCGACGGCCCCTGTCGCCACCAAGTGGGTCAATACAGTGCGCGTCAATTTCCAGCTGCCCCACGTGCCCGCGCGCCCGCCATAAACTTCGGCAATGCGCCGGATCATTCGCAGGTTCGAGGTTAGCGCGGTCACCACATCTGCCAGCGCCAAAGGCACAAGGGCCGTGACCAAGGCGACTTGTCGGGCTGCCGCGACAACCTCTTCCCGGGCGCGCTGGTCCAACGGATCCATCACCGTCTGCTCGGCAATCATAAACACAGCGTCCGCATCAAAAGCCTCGGCCGCGCGGTCTTTCAGTTTTGTACGCGCATCTGCTAGGGCTGGGCGGCCTTTATACAAATCCAGCAGCTCGTCCGACACCTTGCGCGCCGCCCCGAGATCCCCGTCGCCCTGGGCCGCCTTGGCCCTGCTGCGCAACCGGTCTAATCGCGACAGGCGCGCATAGGCCGCCCATTCCCGAATGGCCAAACCCAGCCCCGCCAGAACCAAGATCACAAACAACACGCTCGCCACCATGCCCAGCACCGGATAGGTCGTCAGCAACCCGGTCACAAAGCTCCACGCTGCCATCGAAGCGATAAAGCCCAGCAAAGCAACAAGCGTGGCCCAGAAGATCTTGCTAAGCCGCGACACAGGCCGCGCCGACAAACGCGCCATCATTTGCATAGCTTGGCCGGTGGCCACCGGATCACCGCTGCTGGTCACATCAGGCACCGGCGGCGCTGTCGCCGGGCTCAGCGCCGGGGATGTGGTTTCTTTCGGGTCAAGCTCGAACAGAACCGGTCCTTGGGGCCTGGAATTTGCCATCGAAAAGGGGCCTTTCATTGGGCGAAAATCATGATCCGCGTTCCCGCCACAGATATGCACCTGCGCAGGCAACACAACCCTAAGCCGTCCAAATCCGGCCACAAAGCGTTCAAAACTCTGCCCAAAAGCTGCGTCATAAACACTCAAAATAAATACAGATTTTAACGAGTAGAGGAGCGACACATGGAATTTTCAAAGTTTCTAAAAGACGAATCCGGCGCAGCAACCGTTGACTGGGTCGTTCTGACAGCCGCCATGACCGGCATCGGTATTGCCACCTTGATGACCGTTTCCGGCGGCATCCAAAACTTGTCCGGCGATATTAACACGCAATTGCGCAGCCAAACCATTGTGACCAGCTTTGGGCCCGATGCAATCACGTCATTCTTTGCGACTGACATTGCAGGATGGACAGTAACGGGCAGTGGGCGGCAAAGCGAAATCAGCCACAGCACAGGGGCCGGATCCGACGGAGAGCCAGGCTTTATGTTGTTCACAGATTCCTCTGGTGGATATTCTTGGCTTGGGTTGCCCGACACGTTTAGCGGGGATCAGTCAGACAAATACGGCGGTTCGCTTAGCTATGACCTGACGCTGATCTCTGGCTCCAGCTTTGCGGATGGCCCCCCGATCATGAAACTGACCGGCGCGAATGGGGACGTGTTGCAATATACCGATGACACACGCCCAAGCACCGGCAGCTGGACCACCTATAGCGCAGACCTTTCCGAAGGCTCTTGGACCAAGTCAGACGGTTCCGTTGCCACCGAAGACGAAATCAAAGGTGTGCTCGAAAACGTTCAAAGCAGCGAATTGCGTGTCGAATACATCAATGGCAGCGAACAAATTGGCGTCGACAACGTTCAGCTGAACGGCTCTTAACGCAGCTTATCCCCGATCAGGAACTCTGCCGCCTTGTCCAACCGGATATGCGGCGGACCTTCACCCGGTTTCAAACTGACCTTGGCCGGGGCAAAGCTCATGGCTTGAAAGCCCTGATCCAGCCAAGCCTCCACGCCAGTCCGGGCGGGGCTTAGCAAGGCATTGGGATCTTGGGGTAGGTTTCCGGGATGGAAGGCTGCTTCGCGCCCATCGGCCAGCAACCGCCCGCGTACAACGCCCAAGCCCTGGCCCTTATGGCTGCGCTCTTCTTCCACCGTCGCGCGCAGGCTGGCAATCGACATAGCCCCGGTCAAGGCCCCCGCAAAATCCGCCCGACGACGCGCATCATCCACCAAAGCCTCCATAATCGCGGTCAGCTGCGGGTGCTGCTTGTGGTGAATGTGATCGGCCTTTGTGGCCGCGAACAAGATCCGTTCGACCCGACGCCCGGTAAGCGAGCTGAGCCATGAATTCTTGCCAGGACGAAAGCTGGTCAGCAGCCCCGCCAGTGTGGCGCGCAAGTCTTCCAATGCAGGCGGCCCTGCATGAATCGCCCCCAGCGCATCGACCAACACAATCTGGCGATCAATCTTGGCAAAGTGGTCCTGAAAAAAAGGCTTTACGATCCGGGATTTATACGCCTCGAACCGGCGCTGGAATTCCCGGATCAGCGATCCTCGGGGCCCGGCAGTTTTCGGCAACGGCGCAAAGGTCAGCGCTGGCGACCCGGCCATTTCCCCGGGCATCAAAAACCGCCCCGGCGTGCAATCGGAAAACCCTGCTTCGCGCGCGGAATGCAGCCCTTCAGTAAAGCTTTCGGCCAGCTCGGTCGCGACGATCTCGTCCAAGGCCCCATCCGGATCTACCTTGTCCAACATAGCCAGATAAGCCTCGCCCCCCGGCCTTGTGCGCATGTTTTGCAGCGCTTTTTCCGACCAATGCGCATAGCTTTGGTCCATCAAGCCCAGATCCAACAGCCATTCGCCTGGATAATCCACGATATCCAGATGCACATTCCGGGGCCCGGACACGGCACCCAAAAACCCCTGCGGCTGCACCCGCAATGACACGCGCAATTCGGATATAGCACTTGTGGCAACCGGCCAGCATGGGTTCGGCCCGGTCAGCTGGGCCAGGTTTGCCTCATACGGGAAACGCGGCACAGTATCATCGGGCTGAGGGCGTAAATAAGCGGTGCTGACCGCGCCCGAGGCCACACCGGATAGCTGCGGCATCCGCCCACGGTTCAACAAATTGGCCACAAGCGAGGTGATGAAAACCGTTTTGCCAGACCGCGCCAACCCCGTAACCCCAAGCCGGATCACAGGTTCAAAGAAGGTCTCGTTGATCGAGGACGTCACCCCTTCAATACCCCGGCCAATACCATTACCAATTTGGGAAAAAACCACGTGCTCTCCTTCGTGCGCTACGCTTCAGATAGGCAACGCAGGCGGCTGTGTATAGGGTCGTATGCCCGAAAATACCCCTTGCCGGCGCGGTGATTTTTCGCGTCTCGTTCCCACACTCGACCCATTGAGCCCCCCATTTTGTGGTGCTAAATGACCGCCATGTCGCGTTTTGCTTTGAAAATTGAATATGACGGTGGACCGTTTCACGGCTGGCAGCGCCAGCCAGATTTGACATCTGTGCAAGGCTCGATCGAGCAAGCATTGGCCAAGATCGACCCGACAAGCCCATTGCTCGCGGCGGCTGGGCGAACGGATACCGGGGTGCATGCAAACGGCCAGGTTGCCCATGTCGACCTGGCCCGTGACTGGGATGCCCACAGCCTGATGGGCGCGCTCAATTACCATTTGAAACCGAACCCAATTGCCATTGTAGAAGCAGCCGAAGTCTCGGAAGATTTTCACGCGCGGTTCAGTGCAACCGAGCGTCATTATGTATTTCGCCTAATTAGCCGACGCGCACCTACAGTACATGATATTGGAAAAGCTTGGCAAGTAAGACATGAATTAAATGTGGAATTAATGCGAAAAGGCGCATCCTATTTAATCGGCCAACATGATTTTACAACTTTCCGCGCAATTGGATGTCAGGCGAAAAGCCCAATTAAAAATTTGGACATGTTAGATATAACAGAACACACGTATCCCGGCGGTGTGGAATACCGGTTTCATGTCCGTGCCAGATCGTTCCTACACAACCAAGTTCGCAGTTTCGTCGGCACGCTAGAACGGGTTGGGGCGGGCTCTTGGACACCCGAAAAGGTTAACGATGCCCTTGCGTTACGCAACCGCGCGGCGTGTGGCACTGTGTCCCCACCCCATGGGTTGTATTTGGATCATGTCGTCTATCCGGAAGACCCATTTTTTTAGTCCAAGTGATTCTTTTCGCCTGTTCCAGATCTGGACGACTTACTGCAGTTGAGATAACATAATTGTGATAAATTGGGACCGAGGGAATACGTTCGTCTCGGCAACCCTTGAATGAAAGCAGTATGTATTGAGACCCACCTTTTTGGGGTAAGCTATAATTTATAGCACCACGCTTATTTGTCACCTGAGTATCAGTTCATTTTGACAGATAGAGAAGGTTTCAATTTTTGAATCGGAACGGACCAGGCAGAGTGAATATCCGGCACGAGCGCCCCATGCCCGACATGGCCTTCCGCATGCGCGCGCCCTTAGGTGTGACTTTGCGCGACGGGACCAGAACCCGAGTAGAAGATTGGTCTATGCGTGGAATTAGTGCCCCGGGCCTGATGGATAAAGACGTCACCGATGCCGTTTTGGCCATTCCATTTCAGGGCGTCGTTTTAAGTTTCCCAATAAAACTGCACCCAGCAGACGAACCCGATTTCTACGAATTCCGCGAAATGAATGGCCGCCAACGCGAAACATTGGCCTTATTTTATCGCAACCTGCTGACAGGTAAAATGGCCAGCACGGCCGATATGATCACGTCGCTCGACACGCCGGTCGATCTGGTGCCTATGGGCGAAACAGATGAAGAGCGCGACAGAAATTCTGGCAGCAAAACCCGCCGAATGCTGCGCTCTGCCGGTAGTCTGTTAATGTATGTCGTCTTGTTCGGGCTGGTCTTTGGCTATCTGGGCAATCTGGCCTGGCAACGCCTGAACACTATAGATCTGTCCCAACCGCGTTTTGTCGCCGCCATTGAAACTCTGTCCACGCCAATGCCGTCCTTTGTCGAACGGGTCCGCATCGAACCCGGTCAAGCGGCAAATGCCGGTGAAATTTTGGTACTGCTGAACGACCCAGAGCTTCAAGCCGAAATGGATCAGGTTCGGTTCGAAGTCCGAGGCGCCGAAAATGCGCGCGACCAAGTGCAATCCCGTATCGAGTCAATTCAGGGCGAGCAATCCAACGAACGCGCCCAGCTTTTGGCACGGCACCAAGACGCCCTTGCCAAGCTGGATAGCCGCGATTTCGTCCAAGGCCGCCACAGGTCCCTGCCCACTGCAGCGGAACTGGCAAATTACGACCAGAAGGCCGCCGCACTAGAAGCCAGCGGCGTATTGGCCCAGCTACGCAACGTGGAAACAGAGCGTCTGCAAACCCTGCGCCTGCTGCGCCGCGAACGTAACAACATAGCCAAGCAGATGCAGGCGCTGAACATCCGCGCACCTTTCACCGGCACAGTGTCAGAATATTTCGTGCAAAAGGGCCAGTTCCTTCGGACCGGCGCTCCGATTGTCGCGTTCGAATCTGACGTGCCTCGCCATGTGCGGGGATGGGTCGACGACAGGCTTGCCGGTGACGTCTATATTGGCATGCCCGCCACCATCACCTTCAACATCGGCGGCGAATTCCGGGATGTCGCAGGTATGGTGACCGATCTACAGGCCGGTGTGAATCCCGAACAACCGGACCGCTATGGATCCGTCGTGACGGTCGAGGCAACAGAATTGACCTCTGACGAAACCCACAACTTGTTTACCAATAATGCTCCGGCCCAGGTGGCACTAGACCGCGGTCTGTTCAAGCGGCTGTTCGGCGATGACGGTTAAGGGCACCGACCGGGCATCGATTTACCCGTTCGAAAAACGCCTTCACGCTGCATTGCGCGACACCTCTGGCCCGATGCCACGGGGGCTTCGCAAATGGCGCCCCTTCTTCCTTTTGAACCTCGCGCTCATTTTTTCTTTGGTGGTCCTCGCAGCCACCTTGCTGCCCAATCGCTTTTTCGATCCCCAATTCCGAGAAGTCAGCATTGCCCTAGGGGGCTTGGGCATTTGGCGCTTTGGCTGGTGGTTCAATCACTGGATGCGGGCCGAGTTTTACGCCAAGCGACGCTGGCCCGGTATGCGCGCCAAGGCCGAAGCGTTATGGCAAAACGGCTGGCGCCCCGGCCATCTGCACATCCAGATGACCACCTATTATGAAGAACCTGCCATCACGCGGCTGGTGATTGGGTCCATCATGGAACAGGTCCGCGCCGAGGGCATCCCAACCACCCTGTGGATCGGCACCGGTTCGGCCTATGACGAGTCCGTGATCCGCGATTTTTGCGAGGTCCACGGCGAAGGGCTAAACATGGATCTGGTGTTCCTGCGCCAGAACCAACCCGGCAAACGCATGGCGATCGGTCTTATCGTACGCGGGATCTCTCGGTATCTGGCAGACCCCGACGATCTGGTGATCTTCATGGACGGCGACGCCGCCTTCGGCCCCAATGTGCTGCGCAAGACCCTGTCCATGTTCGGTGCCGACCGAGAGCTTCAGGCCCTGACAACCAACGAAGACGTGCTCGTGTTCGGGCCCAAATGGATGCAAAGCTGGCTCTCTATGCGCTTTGCCCAGCGGCGCCTGGCCATGCAAAGCCATGCTTTGGCCGACAAGGTCCTGACCCTGACGGGCCGCATGTCGGTGTTTCGCGCCCGCCATATCATGGATGAACAATTTGTCCGCACAGTCGAAGCAGACCACCTGGATCACTGGCTTTGGGGCCGGTTCCGCTTTTTGTCTGGCGACGACAAATCCACGTGGTTCTACCTGCTGACCAAAAGCGCGAAAATGACCTATGTGCCCGACGCGATGGTCTACACGGTCGAAATCGTCGAAGGCTCTGGAATGTCGCGGATGGTGCAGAATTTTCGCCGCTGGTCCGGGAACATGCTGCGCAACGGCGCCCGCGCCATTGCGCTTGGCCCAAAAATCGTCACCCCATTCATTTGGTGGTGTCTAATCGACCAGCGTCTGGCGATGTGGACGATGTTGGTCAGCCCGGTTCTGGCCATCATGACCCTGTTCACAGACCCTTATTACATTGCGAATGTATTGCTTTGGATCACAGCCAGCCGTGTGGTTCTATGCCTTGTGCTTTACAGGTTCGCGCGCCTGCCCGATCTCAGCTGGCCGCTGATCCTTTACGTAAACCAGCTTCTTAACGCCAGCGTAAAGGTCTACATGCTGTTCCACCTGTCCAAGCAACGCTGGGCCAACCGGGGCAACCAATCCGCGGGCACCGCTGTCAGCGGGATCGAGATGGCCAAGAACGGCGTCGCCAAGTTTCAATTGGCCACTGCCGTCATTACCTTTTTGACCCTTGTCCTTATGGTGGCCGGGTTGATTCCACCGCCATTCTAGACGCTTTTCAAAATAAAGAGCCCTTCGCGCAGCAGACGCGCGAAGGGCCATACCGGTCGAGGCGGACCGGTGCGACGCCGCATTTAAGGGAGGCGTCAGTTATTGGTATTTTGTTAAATGTCCAGCGTATCCCAAATGATGGCCGCCATGCGGTCTTCGTCCAGGTTCAGACCGTTCATGATCTTGATGGACCCGTCTTCCAGCGCCAGACGCGCGTCGCCAGCTGAATCAAAGCGCAGCGCGTCGTCGAACCAGATCTGCTGCTCGTCTTGGCTGTCAAAGCTCCACCCGACCAGCTTCAAGGTATCAGTCTTTCGCAGGTCACTGATTTTGTCGGCCGTACCATCCATATCGGATTTGTAGAACTCGAACGTATCCGCGCCTGATCCACCGATCAGCGTGTCCTGACCAAGACCGCCGCGCAAAATATCATTGCCTGCGGAACCAGACAGAATGTCCTTTCCCGCACCACCCAACAGCATGTCGTCGCCGCTATGGCCATACAGCTTGTCATTGCCAGCGTCGCCAGACAGCATGTCATCGTGCTGACCGCCCTTAAGGATGTCAGCACCGTCGCCGCCATATAGGGAATCCGCGCCGCCGCCGCCTCTCAGCACGTCTTCGCCGTCTTGACCACGTAGGATGTCTACGCCGTTGCCACCGGTCAGACTGTCCTGGCCCGCGCCACCATTCAGGATGTCGTTCCCGGCGCCACCGTACAGCGTGTCGTCATCTTCGCCGCCGTTCAGCATGTCATCGCCAGAGCCTCCGTTCAAACGGTCGTCTCCGTCATTGCCAGACATCACATCATTACCCGAGCTGCCCGACATCACGTCGTCGCCCCAGTCACCATTCATGATGTCAGCACCTTTGCCGCCATCCATGATGTCGTCATCGTCACCGCCAGACATAACGTCATTGCCCGCGCCGCCGTTCAGGGTGTCATCACCCTCTTCGCCGCGCATGACATCGTCGCCTTTGTCGCCGTTCAACGTATCGTCATCGTCGCCACCCAGCATCTGGTCGTCACCGTAGCCGCCCGACATCACGTCGTCGCCTTCGCCACCTTCCAGAACATCGTTGCCTTTGCCGCCGCTCAGCTGGTCATCCCCGCTGCCGCCGTCAAGCACATCATGGCCCATACCGCCGAACAGCTGGTCTAGCCCCGACCCGCCGTCCAAGGTGTCCTCTCCTTCACCGCCAGACAAGAAATCATCATTCTTGCCGCCGCTTAGAAAATCGTAGCCCGTGCCGCCATAAAGGGTGTCATCCCCCTTATCGCCAAAAAGGCTATCATGGCCAGCGCGCCCGTGAATCTCGTCATCGCCGCGCCCGCCATGGATCTGATCATCGTCAAAAACGATGTTGCCATAGGCGTCCAACAGGTTGTTATCCGCGTCGTAAAAGCTTCGCCGGATCAGGGACAGGGTAGAGCCCCCCCCGATCAATAGGTCATCGCCGTTCTTGCCTTGGATAACGTCATTACCACTATAGCCAATGATTGTGTCATCCGAGGACGCGCCTTTCAGCCGGTCATTATTGACCGTTCCTAGAATTGTTTTCATTACACTGCTCTTATATAGCCCCAGATCATTCCCCGTCTGAAACGGTGGTGCCTAGGGTCTGTTGCTCTCGTCTTTTTTACGGGTTTTCCCGCTTTTTTTGGTCTTCCATCCCTTGGCCCAGATCAGATGATCGGGGCCAAGGGCCGTCTTACTTGGGGGCTGGAATTACCAGCCGATACCAGCCACAAGGGCTTGGTTTTCTTCTTCTTTGAACAAGCGAACCACGTCGATTGTCGGCTTAAAGCTGTTCTTTACGGCGGCCCGGTAGGTGTCGTTGGCATGGGTCACGATGATCGCGTCCGCTGCATGGACCGCCTGGTCGGCTGTGTCTGTCAGCATCTCGCCCAAGTGCTTGGCAACCTTGGTCAGACCGGGGGCCGCATGGGCGACATAGGACAGTTGCCCTTCGATATTCGTGTCCCGCGTGATCGCCATGTCATGGGCCAGCACGGTGATGCCTTGGTCCATCAGATCCGCGATAACCTCTAGGATCGGGCTTTCGCGCAGATCGTCGGTGCCGGGTTTGAACGCCAGACCCAGAACCGCGACGGTGCGCGCGCCGGTGTCTTTGACCATCTGGGTCGCAGCCTCGATATGCGCCGAATTAGAAGTGCCCAGACTAGAAATCAGCGGCAAATCTACGCCAATGCTGTCTGCAATATGGGCAACCGCGCGCACCTCTTTCGGCAAGCAAGACCCTCCAAAGGCAAAGCCAGGCTTCAGGTAATATGGGCTCAGGTTCAGCTTGGTGTCCTGAACAAAGATGTCCATCACATCATGGCTGTCTACGCCCAGCGGCTTGCACAAACGGCCGACCTCATTGGCGAAGGTCACTTTGGTGGCGTGCCAAACGTTGTCGACATATTTTACCATTTCAGCCGTCTCGATGCTGGTCACGATCGGGGCCGCATCAACCGGAGCATATAGCCGCGACATCATCTGGGCCGCGCGCGGGTCGCTGGCGCCGATCACGGTTTTCGGCGGCGCGCGGAAATCTTCAACCGCCACGCCTTCGCGCAGAAATTCTGGATTAAAGCACACGCCGAACCCTTCGCCGCAGACCTTGCCGCTGGCTTTTTCAATCTCGGGCACCATGACCTTCATCGTAGTCCCCGGCGGGATCGAACAGCGCATGACCACAATATGGTAATCGCTCTTCAGGCGGATCGCCTGACCGATCTTCTGGGCCGCTGATACGATATAGCTATAGTCGCAGCCCCCATCCGCCGCCGTCGGCGTGCCGACAGACACAAAGGTCACGTCAGTGGCCAGAACCGCCTGCACCAGATCGTCCGTGGCCGCGATCAGGCCCTTTTCAACGCCTGCGCTTAGAAGATCGCCCAGCTGGTCTTCGTGGATCGGCGTCATGCCCGCCCCGATTGCTGCGATCTTAACAGGATCCAGATCAACACCCACAACGCGATGGCCCAGATCCGACAAACACGCCGTTGACACAGCACCAACATAGCCCAAACCAACAACCGATATGGCGGGTTTTGGGGTTTCAACACTGCGTAAAGCTGTCATTCTTGTGGCGGTGCCGCCCATCATTTCCGCGTTTGTATTTAGACCTGCGTCCAGCATTCCCTGATCCTCGTGTTATTGAACGCACAACATGTGCGCCTTTTGCTGAGGAAGATTTGCCTTCGGGTTGTGATCAGAATTTGTCTAAAAAAGTAAACATCGCGGCAGCACGGCCATGTTTGCGCCGCAATGTGGCAAGGCCTGTTGCCCAGCTCTCGTCTCCTGGTGATTTCGGATTGGCCCATTTGGCTTTTTCCCTCATGGAAACAATCACCTAATGGACCCCATTGATTGTTTCACAACCACCAATTGTTTCCGTTGCAAACACAATTACCGGTGTCTGCCCTTGAATGGTCACATTCCACGGCTTTGGCTTGGATTTTCGCACAACCAATTGATAAATATATGTTTTTCAGGAATTTCTCTTTAAAACCGGCCAAACCATGCCACGCGAGCCAGTTAAAATAAAAAACGCGCCCCGAATCTGGGGCGCGCATGAATCACTTATTTATAAGGGGGAAGGCCCCTATTTTAGGACACGTAGACCCGTGTACCCGTTGGAACCATATCATACAGGTGTGCCACATGATCGTTTACCATTCGGATACAACCGTTGGAAACGGCATGGCCGATGGACTGAGGAACCGTGGTCCCGTGGATCCGGTACAACGAGTCGCGACCGTTGCGATACAGATACATCGCGCGCGAACCCAACGGGTTGTTCGGGCCCCCTGGCATGCCACTCGCGAATTCGCGGTACAGATCGGGACGACGGCGGATCATATTGGCCGTCGGTGTCCAGCTGGGCCATTCCACCTTGCGCTGGATCACGGCAGTGCCTTTGAACTGACGTCCTTCGGCCCCGACACCCACGCCGTAGCGAATGGCCTGCCCTTCGCCTGTGATAAAGTACAACAGGAAGTTATCTGTAAAGACGTGGATGGTGCCAGGCTTGTAGCCTGAAATCACTTGCACAGGGGTCGGTTTGAAATGATCGGGGACAACATAAGTGGCCGAGGGCGGTGTCGCGGTGGCCGCCCGCGCAAGGGCTGGCATAGCTGCTGCCCCAAAGAACGCAGCAGCGCCCGACAGCAATTCACGACGGCCCAATTTTCCTACTTCGATATTCATATCTGGGTTCCTCATCCTGTGGCGTCTTTCAAAGACGCTTATAAGCTGCGAAAGCTTAACACTCTGTGACCAACGCAACACTTATCCACTGACTGGCACAGACCTGTGGATAAGTCACACAATTTACCGTGAACAGGCCCAAAGCACCCCAATTTGTTGTCTTTTTTCTACACTCGGCAGCGTGCGGCCCCCTCAGAAAGGCTTGCCAACTTGGCCCAGGCGATGTCCGGATCCACTGAACCGTAGCCCGCAAAGGTGCCAAAACCGCAATCACTGCCCGCCACTACCCGGTCAGCGCCAACGATATCGACAAAGCGCTGCAAGCGCTGAACCACCAGCTCGGGATGCTCCACAAAGTTACTGGTCGTGTCCAGCAGACCGGGGACAAGGATCTTGTTATCGGGGATCTCGGCCCTGCGATCCTGAAACACCAGCCATTCATGGGCGTGGCGCGGGTTAGAGCTCTCAAACAACAGATAGCTGGCCTTGGCCTGCATCAAGACAGGAAACACCTTGTCCATATCAATGTCGCAGGTATGGGGCCCCTCGTAATTGCCCCAGCAGATATGGATGCGCACTTTTTCTTCTGGGATCCCGTCCAGGGCAGCGTTCAAGGCCTCCATATTCCCTGCAGCGATCTTGACAAACTCTTCATCGCTTAAGTCGTTGAACATCATATGACGCGACACGGCCAGATCCGGGCAATCAAGCTGCAGATCTAGCCCTGCATCCACGATTGTGCGGTATTCATCGCGCATCGCATCGGACAAAGCCGCCAGATAGGCATCGCGGGTAGGGTAATGTTCGTTCTGCAGGAAGAGCGAGATTACCCCAGGCGAGGCCGCATTCATAAAGCCCCGCTGCGCCCCATGCCGCTCCATGGCCGCCTTCAGGTTGCCAATATCAGCAAGCAGCGCATCTTGCCCCTTGGCCGCCACCGGCCCCACACAAAGCGGCGTCTTATACTTCAGCGCGCCCGGATCTTCGGCCAACCGCTTCAGGAACCCCGGAAACAGCTTTAGATCGGCAGGGGTGTGGCGTTTGCCGTCCCCGTCAAAGCCCGTGTAGCGATCCTTGACGTAAGTCGCATAAGATATTTTCGAGGTTTCCCCGTCCGAAACAATATCAATCCCTGCCTGCACCTGCTTATGCACCACATAATCACAGGCCGAGGCCATCTCGGCCTCGAATTCGGCCAAGTCATACGGTCGTCCGTGTTCTTTCGCGAAAAGAAAATCAACAGTGCTTTGTCTGCGGGGCAGGCTTCCGACATGAGTTGTCTGTATCGGGCACATGGTTTGCTTCCTTTTAAGGGCCGAGAACTAGCAGTCAATATCGGGCCGGAACGCTGACCAATCGTCAAATTGGAACAGGTGGGGGATCTCCTCCACCGGGGTTTTGCGATAGCCTTTGGTAAACAGCGCAAAAGGCACACCCGCCGCAAAGGCCGTTGCCCCGTCAATTTCGCTGTCTCCAATGTATAGAACGTCCTGAATGCCCATCTTGGCCATCACATGCCGCAGCATTTCGGGATCGGGCTTGCGTGTGGCCAGACTATCGCCGCCAACAATGATGTCAAAGTAATGATCCATGCCTAGATGGGCCAAAGCTTTGTGCGTCGCCTCGATCGGCTTGTTGGTGCACAGGCCCAGGGGAACACCCGCCGCGCGCCAATGATCAAGTGCCGAGCGCACACCGGGATAGGGTTCGGTCAGATCATGGGCGTCGACATATATACCCAGCACCTTGTCCAGCATCGCCCCATGACCCGCCAGATCCAGCCCCCGCGCCTTCATCGCGCGCTCCACCAACTTAGGGGCCCCGTTGCCGATGAACTTTGTGACCTCGGCCAAGGGGAATTCCGGCTGGCCATGGGCCATAAAGACTTTGTTCAGGACGCCCGCAATTTCAGGGGCGCTGTCGATCAGAGTGCCGTCCAGATCAAAGATCAGGGCCTTCATCAGCAGGCCGCCCGGATCGCGCGCATGTTGGCCCCATAAGGTGCGGGGTCTGCCACCGACCCACCCTTGAACACAGCAGACCCCGCCACCAATACATCCGCACCGGCAGCCCGCACCAAAGGGGCCGTCACAGGGTCAACCCCGCCGTCAATTTCAATGTGAATAGGGCGGTCGCCGATCATCTGGCGCAGGCGCGCCACCTGGGTCACTTGGCTCGCAATAAACTTCTGTCCACCGAAGCCTGGGTTCACGGTCATAAGGCACACCAGATCCACCATATCCAGCAGCGGCTGAACCACCTCGACCGAGGTTCCGGGGTTCAGCGCCAATCCCGCCTTGCACCCCGCGCCACGAATGGCCTGTAGGGTTCGGTGAATATGGGGTCCCGCCTCAAAATGGGCGGTGATCACATCGGCCCCGGCATCGGCAAAAGCCTGAATATAGGGATCGACC
This sequence comes from Paracoccaceae bacterium, assembly GCA_006844665.1. GTDB lineage: Bacteria > Pseudomonadota > Alphaproteobacteria > Rhodobacterales > Rhodobacteraceae > Dinoroseobacter. The sequence continues at coordinate 7,395 of SPJP01000007.1, read as the reverse complement.
GGCGCGATCATCAGATGAACATCCATCACCGTCTTGATATGGGGCCGGATTGCAGCACAGGTCGCCGGGCCAAAGGTCAGGTTGGGCACGAAATGGCCGTCCATCACATCAACATGGATCCAATCGGCACCCTCGGCCTCGACCGCTTCAATCTCTGCGCCAAAATTCGCGAAGTCGGCGGCAAGAATACTGGGGGCAATCTTCAAATTGCGGTCAAAGGACATGGGCGTGGGGCTCCTGATATCTTTTGCAGCCCTTGCTTGCGCTTTCCGTCCCCAAGGTCAAGGCCCAGCCCTGCGCTTTATAGACCGCGCTTTTCGCCCAAACGTCCGCCCGTGGCCCCCTGAACCCGCCACTGCCCCGGCGTTTTGCCAAAGGCCCGCTTGAATGCCCGACAGAACGAGGCCGTGTTTTCATACCCAACCCGCAAGCCGATCTCGGTCACGCTCAGGTCGGTCTGGGTGGTCATTCGTTTCGCCGCATCCAGCCGTAGCTTGCTGTAAACCGACCGCGGCGACGCCCCCAGCCCCGCCCGAAACCGCCGGTCGATCTGCACCTGGGTCAACCCGGCCACGGCGGCGATCTCGGCAATGGTCCAGGGCCGCTCGATATGGGCGTGCATCAGCTCGACCACCTGGGCCACCACCGGATCCCGCGCGATCAACCCCGGGCTTTGGCCGCTGCTGCCCGACACGAACAGCGAGGCGATTTCCAACGTCAGGGCCGTGCCATGCGCCTCGCCAATCAAATGCAGCATCAACTCGAACCCCGGCAAGGCCCCGCCCGCTGTGATCCGGTCGTCATCAATTACCCAGCGCAACCGGTCCGCCCGCACATCCGGGAAGTGTTCGGCAAAGGCATCATGTTCCTCGGGATGGATCGTCGCGCGGTAGCCATCCAGCAATTCCGCATCCGCCATCAGCCACGCGCCGCAATCCAGACCCATCACACATAGATGCCGCTTGGCCGCCGCGCGCAGCCCCCGCCGCAAAGCAGGCCCCGTCAACTGCCGGTAGCCATAGCTGGGCAGCAGCACCAAATAGTCGCTCGGCTTTTCTTCCCCCAAAACTGCGTGGGGCGACACCGGCAACCCGCTGGACGATTCCACCGGCTGGCCGTCCAGCGTCAGAAACTGCCAGCGATAGACCTCGCGCCCCAAAAGGTCATTCGCCGCCCGCAGCGGCTCCAACACATTGGCCAGCACATGGTTTGAAAACGGCTCGAACAGCAGAAAGCTGAAATCCTGGCGCGCATGGCTAAGTTTTGTCCAATTCGGCATATTTTTGATTAGTTGTGCATATCGCTTTTCTGTCAAGAGAGTTGACTGACAGGGCATAATCGGAGTTTCCCATGCCGCTCGCCATGAATTCACAGGTGTTCATCACCTGCGCCGTCACCGGATCCGGTGCCACCCAAGACCGCAGCCCCCATGTCCCACGCTCGCCCCAACAGATCGCCGACAGCGCGATTGATGCGGCAAAGGCCGGGGCAGCAATCGTCCATTGCCATGTCCGCGATCCCGAAACCGGGGCACCCTCTCGCGACCCGGCGCTTTATCGCGAAGTCACTGAAAGAATTAGGGATTCTGATACGGACGTGGTCCTGAACCTGACCGCAGGCATGGGTGGGGATCTGGTCTTTGGCAGTGCGGACGCCCCCCTGCCCCTGACCAAAGGCACCGATATGGTGGGCGCATCCGAACGGGTCGCCCATATCGCCGACTGCCTGCCCGAAATCTGCACCCTCGATTGCGGCACCATGAACTTCGCCGAGGCCGATTACGTCATGACCAACACCCCCGGAATGCTGCGGTCGATGGGCAAAATGATGACAGATCTGGGTGTAAAACCGGAAATCGAGGCCTTTGACACTGGCCACCTGTGGCTCGCTAAGTCACTGGTTTCAGAAGGCATTTTGGACAACCCCGCCCTTGTCCAGCTGTGCATGGGCATCCCCTGGGGCGCGCCGGATGATCTGAACACATTCATGGCCATGGTCAACAATGTCCCCGACGATTGGAACTGGTCCGCCTTCTCGATCGGGCGCAACCAGATGGCCTATGTCGCGGCCTCGGTCCTGGCAGGCGGCAATGTCCGCGTCGGGCTGGAAGACAACCTGTGGCTGGAAAAGGGCGTGTTGGCCACCAACGCGCAACTTGTTGAAAAAGCACGCGGAATTATCGAAAAGATGGGAGCAACTGTGATCGGCCCTGACGCGGTCCGCGCCAAACTGGGCCTGACCAAACGCGCCCCGCGAGGCACATCATGAAAACAGCAGCAATCATCGGCGGCGGCGTCATCGGCGGCGGCTGGGTCGCGCGCTTCCTTCTAAATGGTTGGAATGTCAACGTTTTTGACCCAGACGCCGAGGCCGAACGCAAAATCGCAGCCGTCCTGACCAACGCCCGCCACGCGCTCCCCATGCTCTACGACCGCGCGTTACCGGCCGAAGGCACCCTGCGCTTTGTGTCCAGTTTGGCAGATGCGGTAAAGGATGCTGATTGGGTGCAGGAAAGCGTGCCGGAACGCATTGATATTAAACACAAAGTTTTAGGAGAGATTACGGATAACGCCCCTGCAGGGGCTGTCATCGCATCCTCAACCTCGGGCTTCAAACCATCCGAGCTGACCGAAAAAGGCGCCCGTACCGTCGTCGCCCACCCGTTCAATCCCGTTTATCTGTTACCCTTGGTAGAACTGGTGGGCGCGCCGGATTTACGGGCAAATGCCGCAAGCATATTCACCTCGGTCGGAATGTATCCCCTTGAGGTCAAAGCAGAAATCGACGCCCATATCGCGGACCGCTTGCTAGAAGCCGTCTGGCGCGAAGGCCTATGGCTGGTCAAAGACGGCATCGCCACGACAGAAGAAATCGACGACGCGATCCGCTTTGGCTTTGGCCTGCGATGGGCCCAAATGGGGCTGTTTGAAACCTACCGCATCGCGGGCGGGGAAGACGGCATGGCCCATTTCATCGCCCAGTTCGGCCCCTGCCTGGAATGGCCCTGGACCAAGCTGATGGACGTGCCGGAACTGACCGATGATCTGATTAAAACCATTGCAGATCAATCAGATGCCCAATCCGGCCATCTTAGCATTCGCCAGCTGGAACGCCTGCGCGACGACAATCTTGTGTCCATGCTGCGCGCCCTAAAGGCCCGTGATCACGCGGCCGGGGCCGTGCTGAACACACACGAATCCGCCCTACCCCATCCGACCGGCGGCACCGCCCTGCGCACCGTCGATCGGATCGTCCCCATTGATTGGACCGACTATAACGGCCATATGAACGAGAGCCGCTACGGTCAGATCGTGTCGGACGCAAATGACGGCGTCATGGCCGCCATCGGGGCGGATGCCGCCTATGTGAAAACCGGCTTCAGCTATTTCACCGTCGACACGCGCATTCGCTACCTGGCCGAATCCAAAGCCGGGGACCGCATCGTCGTGGACAGCCAATTGCTTGAAGCCAAAGGGAAAAAGATACGGATCTTCCACCGGATGCTGGACCAGACCGGGGCCGAGATCGCCACCGGCGAGGCCGTCATGCTGCACGTGTCGCTGGAAACAAGACGCACCTGTCCCCCTTCGGATCAGATTATGGCCAAGCAGGAAGCATTGGTCAAAGCCCATGCCTCCCTTCCGCAACCGGGGCCAGCCGAGCGGCTATAGGCTAGGACGCCGCAGCCAACAGGCTGGCATTGCCCCCCGCCGCCGTTGTGTCGATGCAAATATGACGCTCGACCACGGCGCGGGCGGCGATGTCGGCCTCGGCCATCAACGGCAAAATCGCCCCCTCCCGCTGCGCCAATGCCATACGGGCGACCTTCAACGTGGCATTTCCGGCCCACAGGGCCACACCGTCAAACCCTTGCAAAGACGTCAGAAAATCTAGATCCATCACGCCAGACAGGCAGTTTGCGCCTTCCACACCCGGCGCGATTGTCACCGGAACAGCCCCCGCAGCCCGCACCTGAATGGCCTGATCCATCGCGGCCTCGACCGTCGGGCCAAGGCACAAAACAACCCCGCGCCCCCAGCGGGACAACCGGTTAGATTCCCCCGTCGGCCCCGGCAGGCTATGGGCCCCGATGCAGGACGGGCCAGTTTCGGCCGCTGTGTTGATCACCGCTTGCACCTGATCAAGCGTCACGTCATGGGCCGCGAGATCGCCAAAATCCGGGCTGGCCGGACGAGTGAACCGACCCATATAGGACGGGCCACCTGCTTTGGGTCCGGTCCCGGAAAGGCCCTCACCGCCAAAGGGTTGGGTGCCGACAACCGCACCAATTTGGTTGCGATTGACGTAGATATTGCCCACCGAAAGACGCTCGGTCACATAGGCCACGCGGTCGTCGATCCGGCTGTGCATCCCAAAGGTCAGCCCATAGCCCGTCGCGTTCACCGCCGCGATCACATCGTCAATTTCTGATGCCCTATAGGTGGCCACATGCAGGACCGGGCCGAAGACCTCCTGCACTAGATCCTGGATGCCGGACACTTGCAACACGGTCGGTGCAACGAAGGTGCCGTCCACCGGTTTTTCCAATTTTTTCAGGATGTTGCCCTGCGCGACATAGGCCTCAATTGCCTCCATCGCTTGGATGTCGATCACGGGGCCCACATCCGTGGACAGGCTCCAGGGCTGGCCCAAACGCAGCTCGTCCATCGCGCCGTACAGCATCTTTAGCACGGTTGGGGCGACGTCTTCCTGGATGTACAGCATCCGCAGGGCCGAGCATCGCTGCCCCGCCGATTGAAATGCCGAGGCGACGATATCTTTCACCGCTTGTTCCGGCAGCGCAGTGCTGTCGACGATCATCGCGTTCAGCCCGCCGGTTTCTGCGATCAGTGGCGCGGTTGGCTCCAATGCTGCGGCCATGGATTTGTTGATCGCCTGCGCCGTGGCCGTCGATCCGGTAAAGCACACACCTTTGACTCGCGCATCTGCAGTCAAAGCCGCCCCCACCTGCGCCCCCAGTCCCGGCAGCAATTGCAACGTGCGTTCGGGAACGCCTGCATCCAACAGGGCCGACACCGCGAAATGGGCGGTCAGGCTGGTGGTTTCGGCTGGTTTGGCCAAGACCCCATTGCCCGCAGCCAAGGCCGCTGAAACCTGCCCCAGGAAGATCGCTAGGGGGAAGTTCCACGGGCTGATGCAGGTAAACACCCCGCGCGACGGATCCGATAGACTGCTTGCCCGGGACGCATAGTAGCGTATGAAATCAACGGCTTCGCGCAGCTCGCCAACGCAGTCGGGCAGGGTTTTCCCGGCCTCGCGCGCCAGCAGTGCAAAGGCCTCGCCCATGCGCGCTTCCAGAAAATCCGCCGCCCGGTTCAAAACCTCGGCCCGGGTCTTGGCAGATACGTTCCACTGGCGCGCAGCAAACAAAGCCCGTTCGATATCCGCGTCCGAGCTATAGGCAATTGTGCCGACCTGATCCTGAGCGTCTGCGGGATTGGTCACAAGGGTCGGGTGTTGCGGCTTGGCTGTCCCCGCAATCACCGGACCGGCATGCCATTGGTAGCTGCGGAAAGCCTCGCGCGCGGTCTCAATCTCAGCCAGATCCACAGGATCATTCAGGTCCCAGCCCATAGAGTTTCTGCGCTTGGGCGCATAGATATCAGCCGGATCAACCACGGCACGGTTTTCATTATCGGCGTCCAGGCTTTCAAACGGATCGCGGGCGACTTCCCAGGCGGGCACCTCTTCATCCACAACCTGGTTCACAAACGAAGAGTTCGCGCCGTTTTCCAGCAAGCGCCGCACAAGATAGGCCAGCAAATCGCGATGGGCCCCGACAGGCGCATAGATCCGGCACGGGACCGAGGATTTGCCAAGCACCTGATCATGCAGCGCCTCGCCCATGCCATGAAGTCGTTGAAATTCAAACCCTTGGGCATTGCCTGCCAGCTCTAACACGGCGGCGACTGTGTGGGCATTGTGGGTGGCGAATTGCGGATAAATCCGATCGCGGTAGTCCAACAGACGTTTGGCGCAGCACAGATAGCTGACATCGGTGGCCGCTTTACGTGTGAACACCGGGAACCCAGATAGACCTTCGACCTGGGCGCGCTTGATCTCGGTATCCCAATAGGCGCCTTTGACCAGGCGGACCATGATCTTGCGATCCAGGGTGTCGGCCAAGGCATAAAGCCAATCAATCACAGCGCTGGCCCGTTTGCCGTAGGCCTGCACCACAACCCCGAACCCGTCCCATCCAGCAAGGCGGTCGTCACGCAAAACGGCCTCGATCACGTCCAAAGACAGATCCAGACGGTCGGCTTCTTCGGCGTCGATATTCAGGCCGATCCCGGCTTCGCGCGCTTGCAAGGCCAGTTCCAATGTGCGCGGCACCAGCTGGTCCATAACGCGGTCGGACTGGGACACCTCGTAGCGCGGATGCAAAGCAGACAACTTGATCGAGATCCCGGGATTGGCGGCAACCGATTTGCCTCTGGCCTCTTTCGCAAGGCGCGTGATCGCGTCGCGATAGGCCGTTTGGAACCCCTTGGCGTCCTCTTCTGTCAAGGCCGCTTCGCCCAGCATGTCGAACGAATAGCTATAGCCCCGCGCCACCTGCTTGGCCCCGCGCACGACGGCTGCATCAATCGTTTCGCCCAGCACAAACTGCGCGCCCATTTCGCGCATCGCGCGGCTGACCGCGCCCCGGATCACCGGTTCGCCCAAGCGTTTGACCGCGCCTTTCAACGTGGCTGCGACCCCGGTGCCGTCCTTCAACACCTTGCCCGTCAGCATCAAGGCCCAGGTTGAGGCGTTGACCAAAGAAGAAGACGACTGCCCCAAATGCACACCCCAATCCGACGGCGCGATCTTGTCTTCGATCAGCGCATCAATCGTATCGGCATCGGGCACCCGCAACAGCGCCTCGGCCAGACACATCAGCGCCACCCCTTCCGAGGTCGACAGGCCATATTCGGCCAAGAAGACCTCCATCAACCCAGGGGTGCTGTCGTTGCGGATCCCTTCGACCAAGGCCGCCCCAGTCGCCGCCGCCCGTTCGCGCTGGTTGACGGTTATCCCGGCCTGCTGGCGCAGAGTGTTTAGCACATGGGCCTCGTCGGCGATGTTTAGGGCGCGAATTGCCTCGCGCAGCTGGGTCAGGGAATGGGCCATGATATGTCCTTGGGTCAGAATATATCTTTGACTGTAGCGGAAACCCCAAAGTTCATTTGCCTTTGGTTGGCTTCATGGGGTAATATTTTCCCCAAAGTTGACCGATTTCTTAGGCAAAAAATTCATGATGCACCCGTCAAATAGCCAAATCGACCAATTCGACAGGAAAATCCTTGATATCATTAGCAAAGATGGCCGGATCTCGGTCACCCAGCTTGCGTCCCAGGTCGGCTTGTCGAAAACCCCCTGTCAGGCAAG
>SPJP01000153.1 GCA_006844665.1 Paracoccaceae bacterium | reverse complement strand
GAACGACATGGGGTTCTACGTTTACTACGATGACACGTTCATTCGGATCACTGCCGAAGACGCGATCATCAAGGGCGAGGTTGCCCAGTGGCGCACTGTCATCGACGATAATGGCTATATGACCGCCTATAAGAACGGCGAGCTTGTGGCGGAAGGCCAGGGCGTTGTGCCTGCGGATGTGGAACGCGAGCTGATGTTGGTTGGTAAATCCAGCTGGCCGGGTGACGTGCCGCTGAAGGGCGAGGTGTTTGGCATCGTCCACACCGATGTTGGGGGTGTTATTCATCCGCCTGTCGGTCCTCCGATTGATCCGCCGGATGTGTCGCTGGTTTATGATGCGACGATCGAGGTGCGCTTTGACGACATTGAAGGCGGCAGCTGGCAGGCGGCCTATGATTTCGGCGCTGGGCAGGCGGACAACAATATCGTTCTGACGCAGTTCTCGAATTCCGACGACATGGCGTTTTACGTCTATGACGGCGACAAAGCCCATAAGGTCACGGCCGAGGATTCCCTGATCGAAGGCGAAACGGCGACCTGGCGCACGACCATCGACGAAAACGGCAAGATGGAGCTGTACAAAGATGGCGAGCTGGTCGCATCGGGCCCCGGTGTGGTGCCAAATGATGTCGAGCGCGATCAGATGTGGGTTGGCCGGTCCAACTGGGCGGGCGATCCACCGCTGAACGGCGAAGTGACCTTGATTTCCCACACCGATGTGGGCGGCGAGGTTATTGATCCGAACAATCCACCAGATGGGGACATTGCGTTTGAAGCCGAAGTTACCGTCCAGTTCGACGATGTGGATGGCGGCAAGTGGCAGTCTGTGTTTGACTTTGGCAACGGGCCAAGCTCGGACAATATCCTGCTGACCCAGGTCGATAGCTCTAACGACATCGCGTTCTACGTCTACAAAGGCAGCGTGGCCCATAAGGTCGTGGCACCCGATGCCATTGTCGAAGGCGAAAGCGCGGTCTGGAAGACCACCGTCGACGAATACGGCCATATGGAGCTGTATAAGGATGGCAATCTGGTCGCCGAAGGTCAGGGTGCTGTGCCAAATGATGTGGTGCGCGAAAACATGTTCACCGGTGTTTCCAACTGGCCCGGCGACACGCCTTTGATCGGCGAAGTGACCCAGATCACCCATTCCGATGTGGGCGGCGAGATCGAGAATCCAGGCGAAGGCGAGCTGGCCTTCGACATCTCGGCCGATGTGACCTTTGATGATGTGGATGGCGCGTCCTGGCAGCCGGTGTTCGACTTTGGCAATGGGCCGAGCGCAGATAACATCACGCTGGTCCAAGCGGCCCAGACCAATGACATGGCGTTCTATGTCTATGACGGTGCCGTTTCCCACAAGATCACAGCCTTTGATGCGATCGAAGAAGGGGTCGAGGCCAACTGGAAAGCGACCGTCGACGAAAACGGGTTCATGTCACTGTATAAGGACGGCACTTTGCTGGCCTCGGGAAATGGCGTTGTTCCTAATGATGTCGTTCGTGAGAACCTTTTGATCGGCGAATCCAACTGGGAAGGCGATGGGCCGTTGATCGGCGATGTCGGAAACGTGGATCTGGCTGCGATGCCTGACGGCGTTCCCGGCGATACGGTCGACGCTTTCCTTGCGGATTTCCCAACAGTGGACGTGCCCGAGGATGATCTTGTCCAAGATGACGAGGACGACCTGATCTTGGTCTAATACCGCTTGGATTTGACCCTATTCAATAGATCCGGCAAGTGTTGCGCTTGCCGGATTTTTTGTTTGTGAACAGCGGGTTGCTATAGTTTCACGTCTTGCAGTTTTTCCAATAGATCCAGCAGATGTTCCAGATCTTTGTGGCCAAACTGGTCTTCCAGACGGGTGAAGATATCCTGGCTTTCGGGGGCATGGGTATCGATCAAGGCGCGGCCCTTGTCCGCGATCCGCACCATGGAACGGCGCTTGTCCTTGGGGTCGGGGCTGCGGTGGATCAGCTGGTCTTGTTCCATTGCCGCAATCAGGCGGGTCAGGCTGGGCAACAGCAGGCAGGCGTCTTTGGCGATGGCGGTTTGTTCGACGGGGCCGCGTTCATCCACCACCCGCAAGATGCGCCATTTCTGTTCGCTGATCTGGCTTTTGGCCAGCATGTCGCGGATCGGTTCCATCACGGTTTCGCGGGCGCGCAGCAGGGCGATCGGCAGGGACCGGGTGGTGGGCCGCAAGGGGACGGCCAGCTGATATTGATCCGGTTTTGCCATGGTTATGATCCTTTGGGCAGCGACCTGTGCCTTTGCAATACTTGACATGTTAATTAATTTACTTAACATAGCAAGTAATAAGGGGGGGTAGATGCCACATTTTCATATAGACTACTCGCCAAACTTGGCCGAGCGGCTGGATATTCAGGGCTTGTGTGCGTGTTTGCATCAGGCCGCCGTTGAAACGAAAGTGTTCCCACTGGCCGGTATTCGCATCCGCGCGATGCCTTGCGCCCATTACATCATGGGTGACGGGAACCCCGATCATGCGTTTCTGGATGTGTCGGTGCGCTTGCGCGAAGGCCGCACGTTAGAGGTGCGCAAGGCCGCGACCGCGACGATTTTCGCAGCCCTGGAAGGGTATTGCGCCGATGTGATGGCCCGGTCCTCGCTTATGGTATCGCTGGAAATGCGCAACATGGATGCAGAGCTAAGCCCCAAGGCGGGCTCTATCCGGGACTATATGTCAGAGGATGGGTCATGAGCGATCT
>SPJP01000142.1 GCA_006844665.1 Paracoccaceae bacterium | reverse complement strand
GAGGCAAAATTAGTTGTTAATGTTCCGTTAATGTTCTAGCGTCCTGATGGACTCGCGCAGCCCATGGATTACATGTGGGGCAGTAGCAAAAGGTGCGTCATGGCCGACCAAAAGTTTATCGAAGTGCGCGGGGCGCGCGAACATAACCTCAAATCCATTGATGTGGACATTCCCCGCGATCAATTGGTGGTGATCACCGGGCTGTCGGGGTCAGGAAAATCCAGCTTGGCGTTCGATACGATCTACGCCGAAGGCCAGCGCCGCTATGTCGAAAGCCTTAGCGCCTATGCGCGCCAATTCCTTGATATGATGCAGAAACCTGATGTGGACCACATCTCGGGTCTTAGCCCTGCGATCAGTATTGAGCAGAAAACAACCTCGAAAAATCCACGCTCGACCGTCGGCACCGTGACCGAGATTTACGACTATATGCGCCTGCTGTTCGCGCGCGTCGGCACCCCCTACAGCCCCACAACAGGCGAGCCGATCGAGGCACAGCAGGTCCAGGATATGGTCGACCGCGTGATGGAGCTGCCCGAGGGCACCCGCGGTTATCTGCTGGCCCCGATCATCCGCGACCGCAAGGGCGAGTATCGCAAGGAATTTCTGGAACTGCGCAAGCAGGGGTTTCAGCGTGTTAAAGTGGACGGCGCGTTCTACGATCTGGACGAACCGCCCACCCTGGACAAGAAGTTCCGCCATGACATCGACGTGGTCGTCGACCGCCTGATCGTGCGCGACGGGTTGGAAACGCGGCTGGCGGATTCGATCCGCACGGCACTGGATTTGGCCGATGGCATTGCCATCCTGGAAACCGCCCCATCCGCTGGGGATGACGGCGAAACGCCGGACCCTGAACGCCTGACATTTTCCGAAAAATTCGCCTGTCCGGTCAGCGGCTTCACGATCCCGGAAATCGAGCCGCGCCTGTTTTCCTTTAACGCCCCGTTCGGCGCATGTCCCGATTGCGACGGTCTGGGGGTAGAGCTGTTCTTTGACGCCCGACTTGTGGTGCCCGATCAATCGCTGAAACTGGCCGATGGCGCCCTGGCCCCGTGGCGGAAAGGCAAGTCACCATATTTCCTGCAAACCATTGATGCGATTGCCAAACATTACGAATTTGACAAGAAACTGCCATGGAAAGATCTGCCCGCCCATGTGCAGCAGTTGATGCTCTATGGCTCTGGCGACGAAGAGATTCCGTTCCGCTACGACGAAGGCGGCCGGGTGTACGAGGTCAGCCGCGTCTTTGAAGGCGTCATCCCCAATATGGAGCGCCGCTACCGCGAAACCGACAGCAACTGGATCCGCGAAGAGTTCGAGCGCTATCAAAACAACCGTTCTTGCGCGGCCTGCGGCGGCTACCGTCTGCGGCCAGAGGCTTTGGCTGTCAAAATCGCCGGGCTCCATGTCGGCCAATTGGTGCAGATGAGCATCCGGGAAGCCGCTGACTGGTGCGCCACGGTGCCTGACAGCCTGACCAAGCAAAAGAACGAAATCGCCCGGGCGATCCTGAAGGAAATAGGCGAACGGCTTGGTTTCCTGAACAATGTTGGCTTGGAATATCTGACCCTTAGCCGAAACTCTGGCACATTGTCGGGGGGCGAAAGCCAACGGATTCGTCTGGCCAGCCAGATTGGATCGGGCCTGACCGGGGTGCTATATGTACTGGACGAACCGTCCATCGGCTTGCACCAGCGCGACAATGACCGCCTGTTGACCACCCTGAAAAACCTGCGCGATCAAGGCAATACGGTGATCGTGGTGGAACATGACGAGGAAGCCGTGCGCGAGGCGGATTATGTCTTCGACATCGGCCCGGGCGCTGGGGTTCATGGCGGCCAAGTGGTGGCCAAGGGCACGCCTGCGGAAATCGTAGCCAACCCAAGTTCGGTCACAGGCGACTATCTGGCCGGCCGGCGAGAGATCGCCGTGCCCAGCACTCGCCGCAAGGGCAATAAGAAAAAACTGAAAGTTGTCAAAGCAGTAGGAAACAATCTTAAAGAGGTTTCCGCCGACTTTCCCTTGGGCAAATTCGTCTGTGTTACCGGGGTTTCAGGCGGCGGCAAGTCCACCCTGACGATTGAAACCTTGTTCAAAACCGCCTCTATGGCGCTGAACGGCGCGCGCCAAACCCCGGCCCCGTGTGAGAGCATCAAAGGGCTAGAGCATCTGGACAAGGTGATCGACATCGACCAGCGCCCGATTGGCCGGACCCCCCGTTCGAACCCCGCAACTTACACGGGCGCGTTCACCCCGATCCGCGATTGGTTCGCGGGCCTGCCGGAATCCAAAGCGCGCGGCTACAAGCCCGGACGGTTCAGCTTTAACGTCAAAGGGGGCCGGTGCGAGGCTTGCCAGGGCGACGGCGTGATTAAGATCGAAATGCACTTTTTGCCCGACGTCTATGTCGAGTGCGAAACCTGCAAAGGCGCGCGCTACAACCGCGAAACGATGGAGATTAAGTTCAAAGGCAAAAGCATCGCTGATGTTTTGAACATGACGGTGGAAGACGCCCAAAGCTTCTTCCAGGCCGTCCCGTCGATCCGCGAAAAAATGGATGCGCTGATGCGGGTGGGCTTGGGCTATATTAAGGTTGGCCAACAAGCTACGACCCTTTCGGGGGGCGAGGCACAGCGCGTGAAGCTTTCCAAGGAACTGGCCAAACGATCCACTGGCCGAACCTTGTATATCCTAGACGAACCGACCACGGGCCTGCATTTTGAAGACGTGCGTAAGCTGTTGGAAGTACTGCAT
>SPJP01000141.1 GCA_006844665.1 Paracoccaceae bacterium | reverse complement strand
GGGCGCTTGGGGCAGTTCGGCATCGCGCCCTTCGACAGAGGCCGCATAAAGGGCAGCCAAGTCATCGAGCAGGACCCCAAAGGACCAACCGTCAGCCACGATATGATGGGCTGTCAAAACCAAGGCGTGGTGATCATTCGCAAACTGAACCAAAGCAAACCGGATGGGAGCGCCTTCGGTCAGGGCAAAAGGCGTTTTACCTTCGGCAGCGATGAATGCGTCCAATTCGTCGGGAGCGTTCATGGACATGCGGGACAGCTCGACCTGTGCGGGCTCCGCGACTTCGAACCCGGATCCATCGCGGGCAAAGACGGCCCTTAGCGCGTCATGCCGTGCAACCAAATTATTCAGAGCCGTTTGCAACGCGTCTTCGTTCAAAACACCCACCAGATCCAGCACACCACATTCATTGAAGCTGGCAGCGGCATCGCCGCCCATTTGATGGGTCATCCAAATTTCGCGCTGGCTTTCCGTTAGCGGGGCCATTGCAGCGACCATTGGCGTCGAAACAGGGGCCGTGATTTTGCTTTGATCTTGCAGCTCGGCCAGGATGCCAACGCTTAGCAAGGCATCCAGCGCGTTTTCAAAGGCGCTGAGAACCAAAGCGATATCTTCGGCACTATGTTCCGTCGTCAGGAAACCGCAGAAGGCATCCATGATGTGGACACCCTGTTGGCGCATTAATGGGTACAACAAAGACGCCCTTGGATCATGTTCAGACACGTTAATGACGAACCAGCTGGAATAGGTCTCGATCAGGTCGGGCAGGCCGCGAGACGTCATTGCGTTGCTCATCTTGGAAGCCAAGACTGCACATTTGCCCGCCATCTCGGACCACAGGCGTTCGCCCGCGCCTTCCATGAAGTCCAGCGTCGCGTCCACGGCGGCCAGAACCAAGGGGTGGCGCACGAAGGTGCCTGCAAAGAATGTTGGGATGGCTTCGGGGCGGCTGTCATCGCCAAACTGCCAGGCGCCACCGTCCAGCGCATCCATCCATGCGGCATCCCCGGCCAGCACGCCAATGGGCATCCCGCCGCCTACGACTTTGCCGTATGTCGCCATGTCGGCCTGAATGCCCCAGACGCCCTGCATCCCCTGTTTGGAGGTCCGGAAGCCGGTCACGACCTCGTCAATGACCAAGGCAGCGCCGCCTTCACGGGTGATCTCGCGCATCTCGCGGACAAAGCTTTCGGGGCGGTGTTCAGGGTGGCGGCTTTGCACCGGTTCGACAATCACAGCCGCGACCAGATCCATGTTTTCTTTGACCCAAGTCAACGCGTTCGGGTCGCCGTATTTCAGCACAACCATGTTGGTAAGACCGGACCTAGGAATTCCCGGGGCGATTGGCAATGCATCGGGCGAGCCCCCTGCCCGTGATTTGCCGCGCACCAGAACCTCGTCGAACTGACCGTGATAATCATGGTCGAAAACGACGATCTTTTCGCGGCCCGTGACGGTCCGCGCCAGACGCATCGCGGCCATAACGGCCTCGGACCCTGTGTTGCAGAAGGTGACACGCTCGTGCCCCGTGACATCAGCGAATTTCTGGGCGACGGGGCCGGCCAAATCGGCTTGCGGGCCAATTGGGAAACCCTTTTCCATCTGGGCGTTGACGGCATCCACCACAAAGTCCGGACTGTGGCCAAAGGCGGTTTGACCAAAGCCGTTGACCAGATCGACAAAGCGGTTGCCGTCTACGTCCCAAATGTAGGACCCTTTGGACCGTTCAGCCACAATAGGGAATGTCAGTTCCTTCCATTCCTGACGGAAGCCTGCAGCTGTGCGCGGATCAGCAAGAACGCCGCGATGAGATTGCGCATAGGCTTTTGATTTCGCGTGCTTTTCGGAGTATCGTTGGGCCAGATCACGGGCAAAGGCAACTTGTTCCGGCGTCATAGTTCCGCCTGTTACACTGACGCCGCGACCTGTTTTGAAGCCTTCGGATTTGGGCTGTTCCGGATCTTTGGCGACAGGTGCCAGAGGTGCCGAGGCAGCTGGTTCCGAGGCAGCCGGGACTGCGGGAGCGACCGCAGGGGCCGCAACGGTTTGCCCTGCCCCACCTACCGCTTGAAGCTGCGCGGCAAACACAGCCTGCATCGTTTGCATCTGGGCCTGTAGCACGGAATCGATCGCCGAACCGCCCACAGCCGGGGCCATCGCAACGGGCGCGGCAGGCGTAGGGGCCTGAGCGGTCGCTGCAGCGACAGGAGCTGCAGCCACGGGCTGGGCGGGTGCTGCGTCGGCGGGCATAACCTCGTCCATATGAGCCGCAACGGCCGCAATGCTGGGATAGTCGCTTAGCATTTTGCGGAATGTCAGGGACACGCCAAAGCGTTTTGACAGGGCTTGGCTGACCTGCCCCAGAAACAACGAGTCGAACCCAAGATCCAAGAAGGGGACATCCACGTCACCTAGCGTCAGGTCTTCACCAGACATTTCGGTCAACAATTCAACTAATTCACCGTGCAAACGTGGCAGGCGAGGTTCAGCAGAAACAGCAGTTGGTTGGGTCATGGCGGGTACACTCGGGGTCAGAGGCGGGGCAATAGTTGGGGTTGGAACGGTTTGGGCGATTTCGGCGGACGCGGGTTGACCGCGCGCCTCAACCGGGTCGATCCAGTGCCGACTGCGCTGGAAAGCATATCCGGGCAGCGCGCATTTTTGCGCCCCCCGGCCGGGCTGTTTGGACCAATCGACAGGCAAGCCCGTCGCCCAAAGTTTGCCAATCGTGGCAGCCATCATTTCTTCGTCACCTACGGTTCGGGCATGATC
>SPJP01000144.1 GCA_006844665.1 Paracoccaceae bacterium | reverse complement strand
TTGACGATCTTCTCGCCAGGGCTCTTCGTTGTCTTTCTCATCTTCCACTCCTCGGTGGCTACGATGAGCAACAAACCCTCTCTTAGCAAATGACCCTATTTGGACCCATAAGCGCTGAGGTCAGACAGGCTCCGCCCGAGATTGGATTGCGCGACATCTACCGATCCATCGTGCCCTTTGTCGGAGTGATGGTGATTGCCTTGGCGATCATCATGATCTTCCCACAGATCGCCCTTTGGCTGCCCCAAACAATCTACGGAAATTAACCAGAAGGCCAAAAGGTCTCGACCACCCAACTTGACTCTCACTTTATCCAACAGGAGACAAACATGACGACTTCAAGACGCAGGTTCCTGACTACAGCCGCTGCTGGTGTGGCTGCGGCGCCTTTGGCGACACCCGCCTTGGCACAAAGCACAGTCAAATGGCGGATGCAGACTTATGCAGGTCCAGCATTGGCAGCCCATGTGATCGACCCCGCGATTGAAATGTTCAACAAAATCGCTGGCGATCGGATGCAGATCGAACTGTTCTACGCAGACCAATTGGTTCCGACGGGCGAATTGTTCCGAGCCATGCAGAGAGGCACAATTGATGCGGTCCAGTCCGATGACGACTCGATGGCCTCGCCCACCGATGTCACCGTCTTTGGCGGCTACTTCCCCTTTGCCTCTCGCTATTCCCTCGATGTGCCGGTTCTTTTCAACCAGTACGGCCTAAACGAAATCTGGGACGAGCAATATAGCGCCGTGGGCGTGAAACACATCTCGGCCGGGTACTGGGATCCCTGCCATTTCGCGACGAAAGACCCGATCAACAGCCTTGAGGATCTTAAAGGAAAGCGCGTCTTTACCTTCCCAACAGCGGGCCGCTTTCTTGCCCAGTTCGGCGTGGTGCCTGTCACCCTGCCATGGGAAGATATCGAGGTTGCCGTGCAAACCGGCGAGCTTGACGGCATCGCCTGGTCGGGGATCACCGAGGACTACACCGTGGGTTGGGCCGATGTGACCAACTACTTCCTGACCAACAACATCTCGGGCGCATGGGCCGGGTCGTTCTTTGCCAATATGGATCGCTGGAACGAGTTGCCCGAAGATCTGCAAACCTTGTTCCGGGTCTGCTGTGACCAATCGCATTACTATCGCCAGTGGTGGTATTGGGGTGGCGAGGCCAACCTGCGCGTCAACGGTACGAAGATGCAGCTGACTTCGATCCCGGACGAAGAATGGGCACAGGTGGAAAACGCCGCCGTCGCCTTTTGGGACGAAATCGCTGCCGAGGGCGAGGTGCAGGCAAAGGTCGTGGAGATCTTCCGCAAGTACAACGCCGATATGCAAAAGGCCGGGCGCCCATACCGCTATGGCTAAGACTGTGTGTAGGGTGGGCGTAAAACCCACCCTACCCAATCAAACGAGGTGCGCATGACATTCGATGATTTGAAAACCCAGATCGCCGCGGGCGAAATTGACACCGTCCTGACCTGTATCGTCGATATGCAGGGCCGTCTGATGGTGACCTGCCCCCCGAAATCTCCCCCACTTTAATGTAGAGTTTGCTCAACCTTTCGAAGGAGCAAACAAATGCGAAAGAGCCGTTTTACCGAAGCCCAGATAATCGGGATGATCAAAGAGCAGGAAGCTGGGATGCCAACTGCGGATGTGTGCCGTAAGCACGGGCTCAGCCAAGGGACGTTTTACAAATTCAAGTCGCAGTACGGCGGCATGGAGGTATCTGACGCAGCAAAGCTGCGCGCGGTCACGGATGAGAACGCCAGGCTGAAACGCCTGCTGGCGGACACGATGCTGGACAACGTTGTGCTGAAAGATCTGTTGGGAAAGAACTGACGGCGCCAAACGAGCGACGAGCGGCAGCGCTTCGGGCAATGCGAGATCATGATATCTCGCAGCGCCGGGCCTGCCGTCTTGTTGGTGTTGATCCTAAAACTGTCAGGCGTGATCGTCCGCCTGACAATCCAGAAATACGTGCTGAGATGAAGGCGGTCGCGCACAAGCGTCGTCGGTTTGGTTATCGGCGGATCGGTGTGATGCTGGAACGCAAAGGCATGATCATGAACCACAAGAAGCTGTACCGTCTCTATATGGAAGAGAAGCTGGGTGTCAGACGACGAAGGGGGCGAAAGCGGGCGCGCGGATCGCGGGCGCCAATACCTGTGGCGCTTCAGCCAGACCAACGTTGGTCATTGGAATTCTTGTCCGATACGTTTGGCGTGTCCCGCAAGTTCCGCATCCTCGCCGTGAATGACGATTGCTGTCGTGAGAACCTGTGCCTGATGGCCGACACCAGCATCTCAGGAGCACGTGCTGCCCGTGAGCTGGATGCGCTTGTGCGGGTCTATGGCAAGCCTATCAGCATAGTCAGTGATAACGGCACGGAGTTCACAAGTCGTGCAATCCTGAAATGGGCCAATGAGAACCACGTTGAGTAGCATTACATCGATCCCGGAAAACCACAACAGAACGCCTTTATCGAGTCATTCAATGGCAGCCTGCGAGATGCATTGCTGAACGAAGAATGGTTCGACAGCCTGGACGATGCACGCAGGAAGCTGGCGCTCTGGCGATACGATTACAACAACGTCAGGCCGCACTCATCACTGGAGAACCAAACACCTGCTGAAGCGCGCCGGGCGCTAGAGCAATTTGAGGGCTCCGCGCCCACCGCGCTTGCCCAAACCGACGACGAAGAATATGAAAACCAGACCCGCAAACTCTCGTTATGAATGAGGGAGTCTCGGGGGGCAGGTCACTGCATGCGCGGCCTGAAGCATC
>SPJP01000143.1 GCA_006844665.1 Paracoccaceae bacterium | reverse complement strand
GGTTGGTCAAAATCATATCCCGGCAAAACAACAGCGCCCTGGGGCAGTCGTGCAACGGCATCCATCAGCAAAGCCGTCGTGCCCCGGGAACCGGTCGAGCCGGCAAGAATAATCGGGTGCTGGGGCGGGGATTTCCCCCAATCGGCGATCAGGGTTTCTACGGCCAACCTTTGGCGGGCGGCAGGATCTAGCGCTCCGTCATTGGTGGCGTCTGTGAAACCAATCGCAACAGACAAGAATTGTTGAGCCCGTGCCCAATGGGCAGACAGATCACCGACATCCAGGTTCATTACGGCTTCAGGTGAAACGCCTTCATCCTGCATTTCGTCCAAAAGGGCGGCCAAGCTGTCGGACAGGTCAAACAAGGCTGAACGAGGCGCAAGGTCCGGGCTGGTGGCCAGCAACCGGTCAATCAACTGTGCCAACATCAAGCGCCGCCTTAGGCCGGGATGTTCGGGTGGCAGGTCATGCGCATGATGCACGACGTCAGACAGCTCTGTCAGCAAACGGATCTTAGGCAATAGCCGTGCTGGGCCTTCGGTGAAAACCTCTTTAAGGCGGTGGCTCATGCGACCTGTGTTGACGACGATTTCAACCGCGGCCCATTTATGTGGCGACCTGTCGCCCAACCTTGATTCCAGCCCTTTGACCAACGCTTCGGGAAAGTCGACGCCTGGGGGCAGGCCAAACACACGGGGTTGCTTGCTTGGGTCAAACATGGCGGGATTCCCACAAACGGCCTGCAGTTTGTAGGCCTTCCGGGGTTCCAGCATCGGCCCAATCGCCGCTGTATTCTACCCCGAACAGGCGACCGGTTTCTGCCAGAATGCGCCAATAGACGTTGAGCGAGAACTTGTCTTGGTCAATCTCGCGCAAGCCAGAGGGGTCTATGAGTTGCACACCTGTATAGATCATAGGGCCGGGTCGTATAATTTGGCCGTCGTCGCAAAGCGTGAAATCGCCGGATCCTTTATGCCCATGGGCGCGATCTGGGGGCACGAGCAACAGTAAAGCGCTCATAAGGTCTGGGTCCCAGGCTTCAGCAAGTGTTTGAAAGGCGTTTGTGTTGGTCCAAACCGCATCTGTGTTCAACGTGAATACAGGACCTTCGCCCAATTCGGGCAGGGCAGCCTTTAGCCCACCGCCCGTTTCCAACAATTCAGGCTCGAACACTGTCTTCACGTTGGGTTTGTCCCGCAAATGTGCGCGCAGCTGATCGGCATGGGTGTGCAGGTTTACGACTTGGACCTGGCAGCCCGCGTTTTGCGCAAGATCCAGGGCGTGGTTTATCAACGGGCGGCCCGCAGCCCGCAGCAGGGGTTTGGGCGTCGACTTGGTCATGGCGCCCATCCGGGTCCCTTTCCCAGCGGCGAAAATCATTGCGTTTGGCGTCTTCATTCGAACCCGGCCGAGCGTAGAACGTTTTCGAATTTGGAATCGTTCGGGGGCAATGTTGCCCGCACCAAGCGGGTAGTTTCGTTTGTTGCGGTGAATGTAAGATGGAGCGCCGATTTAGGGGCTAGATCCCCCAAGCGATCTGGCCATTCGATCAGGCAAATAGCATCCTCAAAAGCGTCTTCCAGCCCAAGATCTAGAGCGTCTTGGGTCGAGGACAGGCGGTACAAGTCGACATGCCAAAGTTCGGCATCGTCAAGATCATAGGTCTGGACCAGAGTAAAACTGGGCGAGGGTACATCTTCTGGAACTGCCACCCGGGATTGGATCAAGGCTCTACAAAAAAAGGTTTTTCCGGCCCCGATTTCACCGGCCAGCAGAATTGTATCACCTTGCGTCAGGCAAGCAGCAATTGTTTGGGCGATGCTCTCAGTCTGATCTAGAGACGATAGCGACCGGCTTAGGAATGTTGGACTTGGCGAGGACATGACATGTTGTACCGCGCCATAGCGCTGCTGCAAGCCAGATCATGCGATTGCTGCCAAGTCTTGTGAATGCCTGCGGAACATCGGGATTGGGTCTGGTCGTGAAAACGCGACCAGGGTTGCCCCGCCGGATAAAGGGATCACTCGGCACCCTAAACGAGCGCCATCCGCTAGACGAGCTTGATCCGACCATTCTACGCGGTTGGACATCGCGCCAACGAAATCCCGGATTTCCCCCCAAAGAGGGGCAGGTTGAGTTTGATCTTGCCAATGGCGACTTGCGTCCAGAACTGATGGCAGGTCCAACCCATCGTCTTCAGGTAGGCCCCACAGGTCTTGGTAAGCCTTGTTGGCCATTAATTGCAGACCACTGGTGGCAAAAACAACGATGGCATCCTCCAATGCGTCGATGACCGATTGACTAAGTTCCAATTCCGACCTGAAGCGGCGTGTTAAGCTGACCTCGTCACTGATATCATCAACCATCAGGGCAATTCCGCCATCATGGTGCGGGCGCGCGGTGACCTGGTAAACGCGGCCGCTGGGCAGGGTCCATGTTTCCTCGAACAGTCCTTCTGTGGATACGCTTTCCATGGCCGAGATTCTGTCGCGCCAGTCTTTGTAGTCCCGGGGTTCGGGCAGCATGTTTCGATCCCGTAGCCGGTCGAAGATCGCGTTCAAGCTTGGCCGTGTCACAAGCCAGTCGGGTTCCAGTTGGGTCAGGTCAACCAAGGCGGGGTTGAACATCACCAGCTGCCGCCGTTTGTCAAAAATAGCCAAGCCCGCTTTTAGATGCGCAAAGGTGCCGGTTAGGGTTTGTAGGAAGGAACGTAAGGATTCTTCGGCCTTTACGGTCCCGTCAATAGGGGTGGCGGTCAGCATCATGCCATCGGGCAAAGCCTCGGTCGTGATGTCGAACCAAATGCGCTTGTTACCCTCCAGCTCGATCGAGCCGCGGCGGCGGGCTGGAGGAGAGGCAAGACTATGGGGAATCAGCTCACCAAAGATATCGTGGATCGGCCATTTGCGCCCACCTGACGGTTGGGTTTGGTCCAGAACGGAAAGGTAGGCCTTGTTGGTCCATGTAATGA
>SPJP01000146.1 GCA_006844665.1 Paracoccaceae bacterium | reverse complement strand
CGGGAAGTGTTGGATCACATCTGTGAACAGAACCGTGGCGCTTTGGCGGTGATAGAACACCAGCTCGGTCGTGATCTTGTTGCCGCCAAGAACGACCTGATCAATCTGCCCGGCCCATGCGGGATCGGGAACATTCGACAGGTCCGTATCAAAGGCGATATCGTGCCGTTTGGCCGCCAATCCGGGGGCGGCGTGCAGTTTTGCCTTGGGAAAGGCCGCGGCCCAGTCTGGCACGGCCAGATGATGCAGGCTGTTGGGGGCCACGATATGTGCCACGGGGCCGAGTGCTTCAACTGCCTGCTTCAACTCTGGCGTCAAGCCAATGGGCGACCAGATTAACAAGCCGCGATCCGCCAGCTGGATCACCACCATGCGGGTTGGATAGTGAAACCCGATCACCGAAACGTTCGGCCCATCCGACACCCAGATCTGCGGCGCAAATTCGGTTAGCATGGCAGCTCCTTTCGCGCCCGACTATAGACCTGCGGCCCGCTGCATCAAGGCGATGTTTCCCACTCCACCAAGATGTGCGCCGCCCGCCTGCCTGACAGCAAAGCACCATGGGTCGTGCCGTGATAATCAAACAGAGTATGCTCGCCAGCCCAGAACAGACGGTCCAGAACTGGATCCTCAAACGCCTCAAAATCCGCGATCTGGGTTCCGGTTTTGGGGTAAGAATAGGCCCCGTGGAACAGCGGATCCTGGGACCATTTGGTGCGCAGCATGGCGGTGGGCTGGGGAATGTCCGTGCCCCACACATTGCGCAGAACCTCCATCGCGTCACGGGTGATATCAGCGTCGCTTAGACCGTCGGCCTGAAACGCGTAGTCGCCAAAACTTAGGCCCAGCAGGATGTTTTCATCCACGAAGGGTGTGTAGTTCACCCAATAGCCCCAGCGGCCCACAGGTGCTGTTTGCAGGCCGAAATACTGGGTGTCTTCGTCCCAAAAGGCTGTTTCAAACTTCAGCGCGATCTTGGTGACCGACCCCAGCCCAATGTTTTCGACAGCCTCGCGCATTCGGGCTGGCAAGGCCGGTTCGAACCGGATTTCTCCTGCCTTCAGCACCCCCAGCGGCACTGCACAAACCACGTAGTCGGCCCACTCCCCATCGACATAGACGCCATCTTCATCCTCGTCGAATTCAACCCGTTTGACAGGACGGTTCAGGCGGATATCCAAGCCCTCCGCCAAGGGGGCCAGGATCTGGTCGTAGCCTTCGGGAAGGATCACATCGTCTTTGGGGAACACCAGATCCGCATAAGCATTGCGGGCCGAGATCTTGTCGATGCTGGCCCCGATGTCGAATTCGGTGACCGAGGCAAGGATCCACCGCCCCCAAGGATCCGCCAGCAAGTCAGGCAATTCGCGGCGTTACACATCTTCTACGGTGTCACTGGCGGCAAACCTGTCGCCGTCCTCCAGCACCTCGCGAAACGCGGCCTCGATCTGTTCCAGCCTTTCGTAATCATCCAAGGTCAAAGGGGTGCCGTCCGGGCCAAACAGCTCGATATTGTCGTCATCGGTGACAAAGCTATCCAGGTCCAGCTGGTCGGCCAGGTGCTTTACCGGATTGTCGTCGCTCGGCCCATGGATCCAGCCCGCGCCATGCTCGAACGGGGCACCAAGGCTGTGATCTGTCCAGATGCGCCCGCCGATGCGATTGCCGGCCTCAAACACTGTGACCTGCGCCCCCAGAGCCCGGACCTGCTGCGCCGCTGACAAACCAGCGATCCCTGCCCCGATGACGATCACCTTGATGTCAGCCAGCGCATCAGATCGCGCGCGCCCGGCCAGCCCCGCAACAAAGCCAGCAATAGCCAATTGCAAAGCGGTGCGGCGGGTGAAGCTGGGCATGAAGGCCCCCTTGATATCGAAAGGAATAGCCCCTTTTATCCCTTCCCGTCCCCTGACGAAAGCTTGGGCCCCCAAAGCAAAAGGGCGCGCCAAACGGCACGCCCTTTCGAAAATGTTTGAAAGCGTCGCTTAGGTGCGGGCTTTGCCGATCAGCTTCCAAGCGGCTGGCAAAATCAGTGCGGCCAGCGCCAGCTTCATCAGGTCGCCGATGACGAAGGGGGTAAAGCCCCATTCCAGCAGCGGCTTGTCCCAACCGTACAGAACGCCCAGATAAGCAACGCCGGGGATGTAGATCAGGGCTGTGCCCACGAACATCGCAGCCGCCATGCCCAGTACCGATCGGTCGAGGCCAGAGCGTGCCGCAAAGCCAAGCGCCATCACGGCCAGAACGTAGCCAACCAGATAGCCGCCAGTGCCGCCCATCATATAGGTCAGGCCGTTGGTTTCGGCGGAAGAGGACGCGAACACATCAAAGCCCAACGCGCCGATCAACATGTAGCCAAGGATCGTGGTCAGACCCAGACGAGGGCCGTAAGCCGCACCAATGGTCAGAACTGCAAAGCTGCCCAGGGTGACAGGAACCGGGCTTGGCGGGATCGGGAATTTCACCTTGGCAGCAATCGCCAGCGCCATCACGCCCAGCACGACCAAAACAGCGCGCTTGATCCAAAGCTGCGTGCCCTCGGCCTGCCATACGGCTTCGCTTAGGACTTTATCATTCGTTGCAAAGGCCATGTGCCCCTCCGATTGTCAAAAATTTCCCCCTATGTGCCGTATTGGACCGCAGGCGCGCAAGCTGTAATCTGTGGGAATTGCCATGTAAGACGGGATAAAGAGGCTGAAACCGCTGAAATCTGGGCGCTGGCAGTGCTGGATAAACGGTGGATCGGCCGAGAGCGCTACCCCCTCCCCCAAATAATCGAGCCACCGCCGCAACATCCGCGAAGCCGAGAGAGACCATATTCGATAGGAAATGCCAGATGGCGGCAATGAGCCCAAATTGACCGATGCTGCAGGGCGCGCGATTGGCAGCTTTACTTATGTCGCCTGTATGGCCTTGCCTTGTCGTGAATTGACGATCCCCTCTCCAAGTTGCGGTTATGTTCGGTAGCAATTGCAACAAGTGGTTCTCGAAT
>SPJP01000145.1 GCA_006844665.1 Paracoccaceae bacterium | reverse complement strand
GTCTTGCGTAACCCCTTCACCAAGTAAAATGGCACGTCCGTCCCCAAGCTGCGGGGAAAACCCGCCGAACTGATGACCCGCATAGGCCATTGCCAGGGGCGAGGCTCCGTCAGGTTTGCTTGCCCCCGCTAGAACTGCGGCGCCTTCATCGGTTCCCAGTGCACCAGCATCCAAGCACAGTGCCGCAGCCAGATCTGTGTTCAATTGCACGATCTTTGGGTTCGGAACCTTGTCCCCGGTCCACGCGACATACATGCCCTCTAGCTGTCGGGCATAGGTGTTGTCGAATTCAAAACCAAAGTCGTGGGACGTCACGTTGGGGTATCCTTATCCACGGGCCTTTAGGCCCATAAAACAGTCGCCGCCCCGAAGGGCGGCGTCCTTTTGATTATTCTGCGGCTGTGCGCCGGGGCAGAACCCAGTCCGGCCTGATGAAGTGGCAAGTATAGCCGTGGGGGATACGTTCCAGATAGTCCTGATGCTCTGGCTCTGCCTCCCAGAACGGGCCGACAGGGGCCAGTTCGGTCACGACCTTACCGGGCCACAGGCCAGAGGCTTCGACATCTGCAATCGTGTCAATCGCCTCGGCCTTTTGGTCTTCGGACACATAATAGATCGCGGACCGATAGGATGGCCCCCGGTCATTGCCCTGACGCATGGGCGTGCAAGGGTCATGGATCTGAAAGAAGAATTCAATCAGACGACGATAGGTAATCTGATCGGGGTTATAGAAAATCTCGATCCCTTCGGCATGGCTGCCGTGGTCCCGGTAGGTCGCATTGGGCACATCCCCCCCGGTATAGCCCACACGGGTAGACACCACGCCAGGAAGCTTGCGGATCAGGTCCTGCATTCCCCAAAAGCATCCCCCTGCCAATACAGCGCGTTCGGTCATTTGACATCCTCCACCTGGTTTAAAAATTCGCCGTAACCTTCTTCTTCCATGTCATCGCGGTGAATAAACCGCAAGCTGGCCGAGTTTATGCAATAGCGCAGTCCGCCCCGGTCTTGGGGCCCGTCTGGGAACACGTGGCCCAGATGGCTGTCCCCGTGGGTGGATCTAACCTCGGTCCGGATCATGCCTAGGCTAACATCCCGAAGTTCGTTCACATGGGCGTCTACGATGGGCTTAGTAAAGCTGGGCCAGCCGCAGCCAGAGTCGAATTTATCAGCGGACGCGAACAACGGCTCGCCCGAGACGATGTCCACATAGATCCCTGGGGCCCTGTTGTCGTTCAACGCGCCAGTAAAAGGCCGCTCTGTCCCACTTTCTTGGGTGACGCGGAATTGTTCCGGTGTCAGGGCAGCCAGTGCTTCGGGGGTCTTTGCATAGCTCATCAAGCAGTCCTTTGTTCTTGGTTGCGTTGGTGACCAGAAGATAGGCGGCCAGGGCGCGATTACCATTGCCCGGGCGCATTTGTTTCTACACGTTCACACAAGTGGGAAGCCGGTTACAACTTCCTTCTATACGCAGATCACATCAAGCGGGTTTGCGCCTGTGCCAATAGCCCAGTCCGTCGCAGAGTGTGAACAGGGTAGTCAGGGTCACGGAAGAAGCGATCCAAGTTAAAGCCCTGCTCCAAGGTCATCAGTTTATTGGCATGGGCATGCGCACCGGCCAGATCACCGCGCTTACCCATCACACCAATCAAGCTACGTTGAGCCGCCCTGTAGTCGGGCGCAATTTCAGCAGCGTGTTGAGAAAGCCGGAATGCCTCGTCCTCTCGGTTGGCCTGCAAGCATATCAGCACGTGGTAAATCGTACTCATCGCTTCGAATTTTGAATTGCGCGCCATCTGGCTGCATTTCAAAGACATCTGGTAGGCCTTTTCCATATTCCCCATGCGCACATAACAGCCCGCCAAAGCTTGCAATGCGAAAAAGTTGTTGTGATTGCCCTTCAAACTACGCTGAGCCGCCGCAAAGGCTCCATCGAACTCCTCAAACAGCATAGCCTGCAGATTGGCACTGATTGCGCTGACCAAAGGATTAGAGGGCGACATTTTTTCAGCCCGGTCGATCAATGCCCGGATCTCGCCCAAAGTGTCTGCGTTCTCGGGCATAAACTCTTCAAAGATCATCGACATCATGATCCAGGCTTGCAACACAAGAAACACACCGTCGCTGCGTTGGGATTGGGCCAGTTGAACATTCGTCAAGGCGGCCTGCATACGTGCACCGTCAAACGACAGAGTGTCGCGAAAGGCGCCCTGTACGAGTTCGGTTCTATGGCCCAGCGCGTTGTCATGTCCCAGAGCCGAAGGCAATTCTTCCATCGCCCAATCGGCTGCGTTCCAACAAAAACGGGCGAATTGGTCGGGTTGGGTTAGAAACTGACTTAAATCAGTGAAGCTGGACAAAGCCGTGTGGATCAACCGATCCGTTGATGGGTCCACGATTTGGACGAACAAAGCTGTGCCACTGTCGCTGCGCTCGACCGAGGATTGAACGACTAGATCAGGCAGAACCGAGCTATCGCCACCGGCGACACGCTGCCCCCCGATAATGAATTCAGACAGAAACTTTCCCACTTGATCATCAATGGCTTTTTCCAGTGCCCCATGGGGGCCTTGCGCCTTAGCAAGCGGGCCGCATTGAATACGCACAACGCCCTTGTCGGCGTTTCGGGTCAGGATCTGCCCACGAGCCCCGGAATTCTGACCCCGCCTTTGGGCCAGCCACGCGTCAAAATCTGGGTCTAGCGCGCCAAAGCCTTCCAGAAAGTCCGCACCATTCGCAGGGCCGGACAAATCTGTTGTGACCAGATCTTTTGCAAGCCAGACGTCATTGCGATCGGTGTTCAGAATAGTCCTGGCTGCGCCCAGCGCTTTTCGAAGGTTCTGCAGATCTGTCCTCAGGCTGCCTTTCGCTTGTACATCTTCCCGCGTGCTCCAAAGTTTTTGTTGGATCCACTCCCGGCTGCGGCAGAAGTTGTCGCCAGTGGCCAGCAGCGCAAGCAAACCTCGTGCCTTTTTACTGCGCGGAGTCAGATCC
>SPJP01000148.1 GCA_006844665.1 Paracoccaceae bacterium | reverse complement strand
CCACAGACATGATCACAGGGGTTTTCCACAGCACCAACACGGCGGCCAGTAGGCGCAAGGCGACCTCTGCCCGGGACAGGGCCAGCTTGTCAAACCGTGTCAGGGCCGAGGCGATCAGGTACAGCGCCAAGACCAATCGCGCCAGCAGCAGGCTCAGCTGGGTCCAGTCTGTCTGGCCGGAATACCCCTCGATCAGGGCGCGTTGGCCGGTGGCGGTGGTGATGGTCACGGCCTCTTCAATCAGCAGCAGTTCGGGGTACCAGGCAAAGATGAACGGGATGGTGAACATGACGATGCCGACCCGCACGGCGGCAAAGCCGGTGCGCATGGGTTCCGCGCCAGTGATCGAGGCGGCAGCAAAGGCGGCCACCGCCACGGGGGGCGTGATCGCCGAGGCGACGGCGAAGTAGAACACGAACATATGGGCGGTGAAGAAGCTGACGCCCAGATTGGCCAGAAGGGGGCCGAGCAGCAGGGCAACGTTCACATAGGCAGGCACGGTGGGCATGCCCATGCCCAGAAGGATCGCGCAGAACATGGTGCAGACCAAGGCCAGCATCAGGTAGACGCCGCCAACAATGGGGATTTCTGCGCCAAAGATGTTCAGAACGGTGACTTGCTGCAGCCATGTGGTGACGGCGCGGGTCAGCTCGCCCGTCAGACCGCTTTCGTTTAGGAAGGCCGCGATGATCGAGACGGCGAACAGCAAAAGGAACAGGCGCGAAATCAAGATGCCGCCTTCGGCCAGGGATACCAGGATCTTGCTGGGTCGTTTGCGAGTGTGAGGATCCAGAAACAAAAGGGGCAGCAGAACGGCAACCGCCCACCACCCTGCCGAAATCGCGTCGCCCGTGGCGTTAACGATGGTGCGCAGGATCAGGCTGTCAGCGCCCAGAACAAGCCCCAACACGCCGTTGCCGACGGTGTCTTTGTTGCCCAGCAGCAGAAACAGGATCGTGGCGATGGGCAGGAAGATGATCGCAAGGTTCAGCCAATCCTGCCGGTCCATCACCAGGTCGTCGGGGATGTCGCGCATGGCTTTGACCTTGTCGCGGCGGGCCTGGAGCATGACAGCCAGAAAGATGGAAAAGAAGAACGCCATGGCGGGCAGGAAGGCGGCGGTGATGACTTTGGTATAAGGAACAGCCGTTAGGGCGACCAAGACGAAGGCCGCGACCCCCATCACCGGCGGCATGATCTGCCCGCCGGAAGAGGCCGCTGCCTCGACCCCGCCTGCAAAATTGCGGTTGAACCCGGTACGTAGCATCATCGGGATGGTCAGGCGCCCGGTGGACAAAACATTGGTGACAGGTCCGCCGGTAATGGTGCCGAACAGGGCCGATGATACAATCGCGGCATGGGCAGGTCCGCCGCGCAATTTGCGGGTCATGCGCACGGACAGCTTGATCAAGGACGTGCCCCCGGCGGAAGACCCGAACAAGGCCCCAAGGACCACGAAAGGGAAGACCTGGTTCACGACGATATCCATGAACCGGCCCATGAACCCGTCGGGCGAGATAAAGATATTGGTGGCTTTTTGCGTTGCCGCCGCCATCACGTCGCCCCCATCGGCCCCCAGTTTGGTCAGCAAAAAGCTGTTGTCGGACAGATCAAACACCCAGATCAGCGCCGTGCCGATGGTGTACAGAACAACCACGCTCGCCACGATCACCAAGGGCAGACCCCAGACCCGGACGTTATACAGGAAAAACAGGGTGATGATGCTAAGCAGCAGGGGGATGGTCCAGACGCCAAAGCGGGCCTGGCAGGATGGAACCTCGGCCTCGAACGAGATGCCGGGGATGACGTTTTCGGATCGTGCGGCGGCGTCAGCGATCAGCCTGGCCCGCTCGCCCGTGATCTGGTCGATCAGGCAGACACTGTCGATTTCCACCAGATAGCCGAACGCGCCCAGAAAGGCCGCCGTAATCAGGCCGATATCCAGCACCAAACCGGCCCAGGCCCATTTGGGTTTTTCCTTGGACCAAGCGCGGTAGACGCTGGCGTCCAGCACGACAATCAGCATCATCAAGAAGAACATGGGCGGAAAGAAGAATTCAGTCGGAAAGCCAGAAACGCGGAAAAACGGGCGGCCTGTCAGCTCGCGCGCCCAATCCTGAAAGCCGGGGATTTCTGGCATCGTGTTCGCCATGCCAACGATTACAAGGATCAATGCAAGTGCAATAGACACCTGTTGGCCCAAGGCCCGGGATGGCTTGGAATTCTCTGTCACAATCACATGTCCTGTAAAATAGGGGTAAGGCCCGCGTCAGGCGCGGGCCTTGGTGGTCTTAGGGGCGCAAGCAGTCGCCCACGGTGTGGCCGGCTTCTTCATAAGCGCGGATCGCACCTGGGTGCATTTTCACTTGAACTGCGCCACACGCGCCTTGGGAAACACCGTCCACATCCCCGAAGGAAATAAACAGGTACGGCCCGCGAGGCGATCCGTTCAGGAAGCGGTCTTCGCCGTCCAACATGGCTTTCACGATGTTGTAAGCCAGATCGTCATCCATCCCGGCGGGTACGATTTGACCAAAGGCTGTGGCATAGGTGTCAAACGTGTCGTCATCGGTCACAATCGTGATGTCCGATCCTTCATAGGCGGCGCGGTACTCGTCCACTGGGACCGAGTATGGCGCGTGGCCCGGGGCGTTCAGGATCTGTTGACCCAGCTCGCTGGCCAGCAGGTCGGACGGGATGTCATAGATCGTGGTGCCGCCTGCCGCCGCAATGGCGATCTGGCGACCCGAGGGCAGACCTTCGGGGATTGTCCAGCCATCAACGCCGCCGCCAGTGATCGTGGACACAGCGTCGGGCCAAGGGTTCTGAACCCCTTCATAGCCTTCGCCGTCTTTCAGACCAGACAACAGCTGCACCATCGCGCGGCCCGAGGTCAAAGCAGCCCCGCGTGGCGGGCCATTCCAGATCCGCTTGCCATCCATGTTGCGGATGTCGTCGACTGGATTGTTGTTATAGTACCCAAACATCTGGCCAG
>SPJP01000147.1 GCA_006844665.1 Paracoccaceae bacterium | reverse complement strand
CGGAAATACCCAAGGCCCCTTCGATCCCGCTTGGGGTCAGATCCGTGATGCTGACAAAGCCCTCATCCGTGTCCAGGATGCCATCATTGTCGTCGTCCAGATCATCACGGTCGATAACCCCATCGCCATCAGTATCGGGAAAGGCGTCTACTTGGATGTTCCGCAAACTTTGTTCGTTTGACGACCCTCCTGTGGACGCCGACGCACCGAAATAAACATATTCCCCGCCAAACGTTTCTTCGATCGACCCTGAGCCTGTTTCAGGAAATGTGTGGGCCCCAATATTGTTTCCGTCTATGGACCAAGACAAGGTTCTTGAAGTTGCGTCCCAGTCGATCACGACCGGATGGTTCTGACCGTCCTCCAAGTTGGGCAACGCTTCAACGCTGGTTAGTGGTCGAAGATTTGTTGTGTTGAAAACGCTCGTGTGATCTGCGCGGACGTCCCCGTATTCGGAATTGTACCAAGTATCAAATTCAATCCCGACACCGTTCTCAATGTACAGAGCACCAAGCCCACCACCGACCCCGCCCAATGCTGACGAGCCTTCGGGATCGTTGTGCATAAACCATGAAATGCCGTCCGCGCCGGATGCATCCTTCGTGCCAAGATAAATATCGAACCTGAAAGTGAAATCTTCGTTCAATGAATATTGGGACGTGGTGACAACGGTTCCAGCTTGGTTACCGGAATCCGGTGTCAGGCGAACATCTTCGCCGCTTTCATAGACGGCATCGCCGTACAAACGTGTTGTGCTGGAATCGAAAGTGAACTGAGACATAATTTTACTCGCCTGTTAAGTACCGTATCTGCGCACGGTTACTGATTTGCCTAGACAAAGCCCCCTGGCGGAGCGATCTACCAGAGGTTCCAGAGCTTTGCTGTTGGCGTTTTGCCCTACTGGTTTACGACCAGTTTGACCTCCCATGGTTTTGCTGTTGGTCGAGCTGCTGGATAGGCTGCGGCCAGATTTGTTTCTGTTGCAAGCTGCGGGAACAAGCCGAACAGTTCTTCGCGTTGTTCCGCATCAATACCAGCGAGCGACATGTCGCCGGGCTGGAAGGTTTCGGTCCAGATCCCGTCCGCCAAGACAATTTCATGTGCCCGGCACATGAAGTGCACATAGGTCACTGGCCCGTCTTTGACCGCGCTCACCCCGTCAAGGCATGTCAGCGATTTCGCGGGCGCCAGCATTTCGGGCTCGCCCAACAACAGTTCAGCTGCTGCACTTTCCAACAAGACCCGGTGCTGCGGCGAAACCATCATGTCCCGGTCGGGCAAAGCCTTGCCCTTGTCGGACCCAAACACTCCTTCGCGGATATGGATCGGCCTCCATTCAGGACGCGCGTTCAGCTCTTCCACAGACAATTCCCGGGTCCCGACCCATTCGACTTTTTGGAAACCATGATCCCGCGTCAGGACCTTGTCGCCAATCCGCAAACGCGCGACATCCACCAACCCGCGGGACGTTTGTATCTGCGTGCCGGGCGTAAAGCATGGAATGATCTCTTCGATATTCTCAAAGTTCAAAGAGCCGACAGCAACCCCGCTTGCATTCAGGTAGGTCACAGTGCCGCTGAAGCCATTGCCATCGGCATCCGGCACCTTCTCCACAACAACAGAGCCGCCATCAGGAACAGAGCCCGTTAGATCCAAGACGTCGTAATCGTCTGGCTCGCCGCCGCCGCCGCCAAGGACAACATCACCGTAGCCATCGCCGACCTCATTGACGAGGATCAGATCCTCGTCATCGCCGCCATAGACCGTGTCTTCGCCTTTGCCTGCAGTGATCGTGTCGCGACCAGCGCCACCCCGAATAATATCGTCATTCGGAGCCTCGCCAGGCAAATACGCATCCTCGTTGTCGACACGATCCCCATCGGTCGGATCGACATAATCCAAATCGATAATGTCATCCCCATCGGTCCCGTAAACGATCCCGTCATTCGACCGAGGCACGACGCATACCTCAATAACACCGGTCGCTGTGCCACCATTCCCGTCGGAAATCACGTATTGGATTTCCGTCATGCCATCGAACGTATCGTTGGGCTTGAACTCGACTTGGCCATCTTCCGTGATGCAAACAGCGCCTTCAGGCGTTGTCCCAACCATAGTGACCGTCAGGTCATCGCCATCAACATCGTAATCATTTTCAAGGACGTCGAATTTGATTGGATCGCCTTCTTCAACCTCAACCTTGTCATCAACGGCAACCGGGTTGTCATTGACCGGCAATACCTCGACATCCACCTCAGCCGACGCGGTGCCACCATTGCCGTCATCAACCGTATAGCTGACCGTCGTTGGTCCATTGAAGTCCTGATACGGGGTGAACGTAATCGTGTTGTCATCATTTATGACCACTTCCCCATCCGGGCTGGTCGCATTTGTTACGGTCAGCGGATCCCCATCAATATCAATGTCGTTTTCCAAAACATTGAACTGAA
Source organism: Paracoccaceae bacterium (assembly GCA_006844665.1). Taxonomy (GTDB): domain Bacteria; phylum Pseudomonadota; class Alphaproteobacteria; order Rhodobacterales; family Rhodobacteraceae; genus Dinoroseobacter. Next base: position 585 of record SPJP01000147.1, on the reverse strand, counting down.
GAGGCGTATCTTCATCGAACGTAGCAATGTCATCCACCGCAACCGGATCGTCATTTTCCGAGTTCACGGTTAGACGCACTGTCGCAGGGGTCGTACCCCCCGCCCCGTCGCTAACTTGGTAGGTAAAGCTGTCGGGTCCGTTGTAATTGGCATCAGGCGTGTATTTGAGCGTGCCATTAACATTGAGCGAGACCGAACCGTGGGCAGGCTGGGTAAAGCTGTCTACGCTCAGATCATCCCCATCGAGATCACTGTCATTGGCCAGAACATCGATATCAACCGCAGAATCCTCGGCCAAAGACGCAATGTCATCCACCGCAACCGGATCGTCATTTTCCGAGTTCACCGTTAGACGCACGGTCGAAGGGGTCGTACCCCCCGCCCCGTCGCTAACTTGGTAGGTGAAGCTGTCGGGTCCGTTGTAATTGGCATCGGGCGTGTATTTCAGCGTGCCGTTAACATTGAGCGAGACCGAACCGTGGGCAGGCTGGGTAAAGCTGTCAACGCTCAGATCATCCCCATCGAGATCACTGTCATTGGCCAGAACATCGACATCAACCGCAGAATCCTCGGCCAAAGACGCAA
>SPJP01000006.1 GCA_006844665.1 Paracoccaceae bacterium | reverse complement strand
CCTTGCTCAAGGTTGAGTTTCACCTCCTCCTCAAGCCCGTACTTACGCAGGAAACCGATGCAGGTTGCGGCATCAAAATCATACTGGTGCTTGGAGGGCTCTTGCGGTTTCGGCTCCACCAATATGGTGCCTTTGAACCCAATCTTGTGCTTGTATTCGACAACCATATTCAAGAAGCGGCCCATATGGTCGAGCTCTTGCCCAAGGTCCGTATTGAGAAGCGTTTCGTAGCCCTCGCGGCCGCCCCACAGCACGTAATTCTCGCCGCCAAGTTTCTGCGTGGCGTCCATACAGGCTTTGACCGTGGTCGCAGCAACTGCGAAAACGTCCGGGTCGGGATTGGTGCTCGCTCCGGACATCCAGCGGCGGTGGCTGAACATATTCGCGGTGCCCCAGAGGCATTTTTTGCCTGCCGCTTCGGCCTTCTCGCCGATGTAATCGGTGATCTCTTCGAGAGTGCGAATGTTGTCTCGGATATTGCCCTGCTCGGGGCGAATGTCAGCGTCATGCCAGCAATAAAATGGCTGGCCCAAAATCGAAAACATCTCAAAAGCAACATCCGCCTTGAGCTTCGCGCGTTCCAATTCGTCTTGGGGATACCAAGGACGCTCGAACGTTGGCCCGCCAAAAGGATCGCCGCCTTCCCAAGCAAAGCTGTGCCACCATGCGACTGCGAAACGAAGGTGATCTTCCATGCGTTTCCCCATGACTTTCTCGTCGGGGTTATAGTGTCGAAACGCGAGATCACCGTTGCCGCCCGGCCCTTCAAAACGAACCGGGGCAATGCCGTCAAAAAAATCAGTCATGGTGAAGGTCCTTTAGGGCTAGATAGGTTTTGCGCCAGTTTTGGTAGGCGTTTTCACAGGCTTGGATGAGATTGCTGCGCGGCATAACCGTCTTGGCAATCTTTGGCGGCGTCATAATCTCTTCTGCAGGAGCGCCACTATGCGCACATAACGCAAGCCGTGCCGCGCCAAGGGCCGCACCAAATTCGCTGCCCTCGGGCAGATCAACCGGCACGTTCAAGACGGTGGCACAGAGTGTGGTCCAAAAATCAGATTGCGAGCCGCCGCCGGTGATGGTGAGGCGCTCAAGCTGCGCGCCAGCGGCTTTCAGCACTTCAAAACTGTCCCTAAGCGCAAAGCACACGCCCTCCATCACCGCGCGCACGAGGTCCTCTGGCGTGCCGGAGATATCCAGATTGAGGAATGCGCCGCGGATGCGGCTGTCATTGTGGGGTGTTCGCTCGCCTGACAGATAGGGCAAAAATTGAACACTACCGGGACCGTTCAAGTCGCCCATGAGCGCTGCGAGCTCAGCCGGGTTTTTGCCAAGCTGCCGCGCCAGCCAATTCAAACTGTCCGTTGCCGCCAGGACCACGCCCATCTGATACCAGCGCCCTGGCACGGCGTGGCAAAACGTATGAACGGCGGTTTCAGGCTGCGGCGCATAGGCGCCGCGCGCGGCCAAAATAACGCCGGATGTGCCGAGCGAGATGAACCCGTCGCCCTCTCCGAGCGCGCCGATCCCGCAGGCCGCCGCTGCATTGTCCGCGGCGCCCCCGGCGATTGTCACGGGGCGCACAAACCCCCAACGCTCTTGCAGACTTTGGCTCAGCTGCGCCGCCGCGTCGCTGCCCTCAACCAAAGGCGGCATCTGCTCTTTTTGCATCTTCGAGACGGTCAGCAATTCATCAGACCAACAGCGGTTTCCGAAATCGAGCCACGACGTGCCGGAGGCATCCGACATCTCTGCAAAGAGCACCCCGGTCAGCCAATAATTGAGGTAGTCTTTAGGCAAAAGAACCGCTGCTGTGCGCGCGAAAATATTTGGCTCTGCCTGCGCGACCCAGAGCAATTTGGGCGCAGTAAATCCGGGAAACACGATATTGCCGGACAAGGCGCGCACGTTTTCTTGTGCATCCAGCCAAGCAGCCTCTTCGTGGCTTCGGGTGTCATTCCACAAGATGCAAGGGCGCAGAACCGCCCCTTCCGCATCCATAAGAACCGCGCCGTGCATGTGGCCCGCAACCGCGATTGCAGCTACAGTTTTGAATGCATCCGGATGGTCTTGGCGCAGCGCATCCATGACCTTCTCGCAAGCTGCGATCCAGCTTGCCGGGTCCTGCTCGGACCATCCGGGCTGCACATGCGAGACACTAAAGGAGGCATCAGCCGACCCAATCACGGCGCCGTCTTGCGACATCAACAGCGCGCGAAGCCCCGACGTTCCCAGATCGAGGCCGATATAGGCCGCTCCGCCCGCTGAAATTTCTATTGTCATTTGCGACCCTTCAAAATTGCCAAGGCGATGTGTGCCGGACCCCGAACGGCATCCCGTGCAAACCAGATTGCCCTAAATCGCGCGCGCTGCCCTAGAACAAATTTATTCCGTTCGATTTGAGCATCTCGGAGATGTTTATCGCGCCGCGCGCCTCGATTGACATGTTCGCCGCGATCCCGGTTAAGATCGACCAGCCGCCAGAGATATGGTCCGATTTGCGGGAGAAGGTGTCCTCTTCCATCGTCTCGGGCGCAAAGATGTAACCGAGCATGATCGGGTCCGCGCCGCCATGATCGCCGCTGCCTTGGTCCACAATCACGTTTTGCGGCTGCTCGCCGGCGAGGTGCAGCACCGTCGACAGGGCATCTTCGTCCGCATGATCGCGTTTGCCGCCAAAGACGCCGTGCACTTCGATGTGCTTTTGACTCAGATCGCCCTTGGTTCCGTGGAAGGTGATCTCGTAGCCCTCCCACGGGGAGTAGGCCAAGAGCGTGTAATTCGCGGTGACACCTGTATCGTAGCAAATCGTCGCCTGCACCGTGTCCTCGATCCCGATCTCTTCATCGAAAATGCAAAGGTCGCGATAGTAATGGTCGAGCTCTTCAGCGTCGACATAAAGAACTGAGAGGTTTGGATCGTCCTGCGCCTTCAGGTCAAAGTCGCACTTGTCTGCCACCGGACATGTAAGGCAGCGACTTCCGCGCCCTGACAGACCAAATTGCTCTGCCATCTGCGGGGTGTAGAACCGGCGGCTGCCATGGGCGAAAACTTGCTCTGGGCGCGCGTCGAGCCACCAGTTAAGCAGGTCAAAATGATGCGTGGATTTGTGGACCATGAGGCCGCCAGAGTTTTTTTTCTGGCGATGCCAGCGGCGGAAATAGTCCGCACCGTGCACCCGGTCGAGATACCACTTAAATGTCACGCCAGTGATCTCACCAATCGCGCCATCCCGCAGCATTTTCTTGAGGTGGGTCCGCGCGGGCGAGTAGCGATAATTGAACGTAACTTGGATGCTTTTCCCTGTGCGCTCCTGCGCGTCGAGGATGCGTTTGAGCTGCGCCAAATCGGTCGTCAGCGGCTTCTCACTGATGACGTTGCAGCCCGCTTCCATCGACCGGACGATATAGTCTGCATGGGTGTAATCGGGCGTCGAGACGATAACAGTGTCCGGCTTCTGCTCGGCCAAAAGCGTGTCGAAATCGTCCGCCATATAGGAGGCCACGCCGTTGGTGCCCTGCTTGGACGCTGCAGTTGCAGCGAGCCCGAGACGGTGCGCATTACTGTCGCACACCGCAACGATCTCATTGGTTTCGCCATAGACATCCAAGATCGAATTTCTGAACATCGAATGGCGTGACCCACATCCTACGATCGCGAATTTCATGCGCCGCCCTCCGTTTGCGTTATTTCAATTCGGTTTCCATCCGCCCCAAAAACGTGCAGGTCGGCGGGGCCGAACCCAAACTCGATCTCTTGGCCCTTGGCGTAGTCATGCTGGCCACTGGTTTGCAAAAGCGACGTCGCGCCGGACTTTGTCTGGGTATGCAACAGCGCTTCGCTGCCCAGGTATTCGACCAAAAGGATCGTGCCGGTTGTGCGAATTTCCCCGCCCCCGAGCGTAAACGCCTCTGGGCGCACGCAGACCGTCACATCCTCCTGCGCGGCTTGTAGACCGGCGACATCGAATGCTGGAAAATCCGCCAAATCAAGAGTGGCACCCCCCGCATTTGGCACCGCTTTGGCCGAGAACATGTTGATTTTAGGGGAGCCGATGAAGCCCGCCACAAAGAGGTTTTCGGGACGTGTATAAAGCTCCTGCGGCGTGCCGACTTGCTCAATCTTACCCTTTCGCAGCACGACAATCCGGCTCGCCATTGTCATCGCTTCGACCTGATCGTGGGTCACGTATATCATGGTCGTGCCAAGCTTATTGTAGAGCGAAGCAAGCTCGACCCGCATTTGCACACGAAGCTCCGCGTCTAGGTTTGACAGCGGTTCATCAAAGAGGAAAAGGCTCGGCTCTCTCACAATTGAGCGGCCAATGGCGACGCGCTGTTTTTGCCCGCCTGAGAGCTGACGCGGCTTGCGATCCATCAGCTCTTCGATCTGCAAAATCTGTGCCGCTTCATCGACGCGGCGCGCGATTTCGACCTTGGACATCTTCATATTCTGAAGACCAAAGGCCAGATTTTTGCGCACAGACATATGCGGGTATAGCGCATAGGATTGGAACACCATCGACAGATCGCGCTTGGACGCGTTGAGGTCGTTCACAACGCGCTCCCCGATTTGCACCGTGCCGTCGGTGATCTCTTCAAGGCCCGCAATCATCCGCAAGAGCGTAGATTTCCCGCAGCCAGAGGGACCCACCAGCACCAAAAATTCACCGTCATGGATGTCGAGGTTGAGGTCCGACATCACCGTGACCTTACCGTAGGACTTGCCCACATTTCGCAGCGTTAATCCTGCCATAACCTGTTTCCTATTTCATTCCAGAGGTGGCGATGCCGCGCACAATTAATTTTTGGAACGCCGCGAAGAAAATGATCACGGGCACCAGTGAAAGGACCGACATCGCAAACATTTGGCCGTAGGCGGATTGCCCCTCTTGGTCGAGGAACAGCCGCAGCGCGAGGGGCACGGTGTAAGATTGGATGTCGTTGAGATAGATCAGCGGGGCGAGGAAATCCTCCCAGACCCAGATCAATGAAAAGATCGCGGCGGTGCCCATTGCAGGCAGCGACAGGGGCAAAATGATGACCCAGAATATCTTATAGGGTGAGCAGCCGTCGATCATCGCGGCCTCATCAAGCTCGCGCGGCAACTGGCGGAAGAACTGCACCATCAAGAAGATAAAGAAGGCGTCCGAGGCCAAGAAGCGCGGCACGATAAGCGGCAGATAAGTGTCGACCCAGCCGAGCTTTAGGAACAGCACGTATTGCGGGATGAGGACGACGTGATACGGGATCATCAGAGTCATCATCATCAACCCGAAAAATAGGTTCTTTCCGGTGAAGCGCAGCCGCGCAAAGGCGTAGGCTGCGAAGGAACACGAGAGCAGATTTCCGATCACGGAAAGCAGCGTCACGATGGTCGAATTTTTGTAAAACACGGTGAACGAGAGCGGCAGCGCGTTCCAGCCTTCGGTGTAGTTGTCCCACTTAAATTCGCTCGGCCAGAGGCCAATGGAGTTGAAAATCTCGTTCTCGGGCTTGAGCGACGCGGCGAAAAGCCAGGCCAGAGGATAGAGCATGATCACCGACACCAGCAGCAGAAATATGTGCTTGTAGATGCGGCTGCGCGCTTCGCGTTTCTTGCGGGCGGCTTTGAGGGCGAGCGCGGTGTTTTGATCCGGCATATCAGTCGCGTTCGTTTTCATAGTGCACCCAATATTTGGAGGTCAGGAACGTGATCGCGGTGAAAAATCCGATGATCAGCAAAAGCACCCAAGCCAGCGCAGAGGCGTAGCCCATTCGGAAGAATTTGAAGGCTTCGTTGAACAAGAACACGGTGTAAAAGAGCAGGCTGTCCGCAGGGGCGCCTGTCCCGTCCGAGATGATGAAGGCGGAAGAAAACGTTTTGAACGCTTCGATGGTTTGCAGCACCAGATTGAAGAAAATCACGGGCGCGAGAAGCGGCATGGTGATGCGGAAAAATTGACGCCGTTTGGATGTGCCATCGATTTCCGCGGCTTCATAAAGGTCCTTTGGAATACCCCTAAGGCCCGCGAGGAAAATCAACATTGGCGAGCCGAACTGCCACATGGCAAGCACGACGAGCGTGTAAAGAGAGGTGTCTGGGTTCGAAATCCAAGCCGCACCCTGAATGCCAAAGAGCGCGAGAACGTCATTCACGACACCATCGAGTTCAAAGAGCTGGCGCCACAAAATTGCAATCGCAATGGAGGCGCCAAGCAAGGAAGGAAGATAGAAAATCGCGCGGTAAAAGCTGATGCTGCGCAGCCCTTTGTCGAGCAGCATGGCCACGCCCAACGCCATAATAAGACGGGCGGGCACCGCGAGGGCGACGTAGCTAAACGTCACGGTGAGCGCTTTCCAAAAGCGGCGGTCACGGGTGAACATATATTCATAATTGCCAAGCCCATCCCAACGCGGGGCACCGATCATGTCGTAGCGCGTGAATGAGAGGTAAAGCGAGGCGAGGATGGGACCAAGCGCAAGCAAGAAAAAGCCGAGGAACCAGGGCGTCAGGAAAACATAGCCCGCAGCGTTGCGCCTCAAAAATCGTTTCATGTTCGACAATCCGAATTCAAAAGGGTGCCACCAGCGACCCCGCAAAATCGCGGAGCCGCTGGCAGCCTTCTGGGATTTTTTGATATCGCCTTAGCGGGCGCGATCAACGATGGATTGCGCATCGTCAACGAAGCGTTCCGCGGCTTCCATGATGTCCATAGAACCAAGGACAACTTCCGTACCCGTGCGCGCAAATGCGTCACGAACTTCGCCAGCACCTTTGGGCGCAGGCAATGGAAGCGGGCTAACCTTGTCTTGAACCGCTGCGAAGAACTCAACCGAGAGCTTCTCAGCTTCGTTGAGGTTTGGCGCAAGCGCCTCACGCACAACACTGCTTGCAGGAATGCCGCGCTCGAGACCGAGAACAGCAGTCGCTTCTGGATCGTTCACCCAGTCGTTCATGTAGGCCACGGCGGCTTCCACATCCGTGGAGTCGCGTGTCAAAGCAAGGAACTGCGATGGCTTGATGTACTGGCCAAACACACCGCCCGCTTTGTGCGGCAACATCGCCGCGCCGATTGTGTCTTGGGTCAGGCTTTGTACCGCAACCAACTGGTTCGACCAACAAGATGAGATCGCGCTGTCGCCCGTCACAATGCCCCAATCGGACATGGACGCGTCGACCATGACTGTCTTGTTCTTGTCAGCCACAATACCCGCGTTGCGTAGGTCAGCCCAGAACTGCCAGAAGGCCGCAACATCTTCGGCCTTCGCCGCAACATTGCCCTCAGCATCATAGAATTCGTACCCTTCTTGGCGGATCCATGCTTCCATGTTTTCCGTTGTCAAAGAGTAGTCATCAGAGCCGCGTGCACCTGTCTTGGATGTGATTTGCTCACATGCCGCGCCAAATTCTTCGCGGGTCCAGTTGATCACATCCGCATCAACGCCAGCCTCATCAAGCAGCCGGATATTGTATGGCATCACCTGCGTATTGGAGCCGATGTTAAGAGCATAAAGCTTCCCGTCGACCATGCCGCCTTCAACCGGGCCTGCATCAAGGTTCGAGAGATCGAGACCATTGCCGATATGCTCGTCGAGCGATTGCAGAGCGCCGCGACGGACATATTCGAACAAGAAACGGTAATCCATCTGAACGAGGTCGGCCATATTGCCGCCTGCCGTCTGGGTTGCCATTTTTGTCCAGTAATCGCCCCAGCCGATGGTCTCGCCCGAAACCTCAATGCCAGGATGATGTGCTTTATAAAGATCGATCACTTCGAATGTGCGTCGATCGCGCTCTGGGTTGCCCCACCAAAAGTGGCGAATGCGGCGCTCGGCCGCAAAAGCAGGCATAGCAGCCATCGCGGTCGCAGCACCGATTGTTCCCAGCGCGGCGCGCCGTGTAAGTTTAACCATTGTTGTGTCCTCCCTTGGACTGTCGGCCCGGCCGACAATTTAGTTTCTCACGCATCAAACGGGCTGAGCATGGCCCCCATCATTCGCCTCCATGCTCAGGTCTCTCCTCAAACCAGCGAGCATTTGGCGCGGCGTGCCAATGAGTCGTAGCACTCAATTTTATATAGATAAAATACAATAATTCGCTATTAGTATAGAGGAATTTTATATCGATACCGGAACACGCGGAGGGGAAATGGACAAGAATCTCGAACAATTTATGGCGATTGCGGATGCGGGCTCTTATTTAGCTGCCTCTGAGCGGTTGAGCATTTCGCAGCCCGCGCTGAGCTACAATTTGAAAAAGCTCGAGACCAAACTGGGCGTGCAGCTCTTTGAACGTTCCTCGCGCGGCGTCCGCCTCACCACTTCAGGTGAGACCCTTTATGAGAGCGCCGTGATGATGCAGAGGCTCTATAACAATGCAATTGACACGATTGGCCGGCAGGTTGCAGAGCAACAAGAAGGCATCCGTATCGGCACTGGCTATTCGACCTGGCATCTGCTGCTCAACGACTTAGTTGTCGAGCATTTTCGCGAACATCCAAACGCCCCGATAAACGTCTGCCTTGGCAATGCCCTGCGCTGCATGGATCAGCTTTTGGCCGGGGATATCTCGCTCTTTCTAGGGCACCGGATTGAAAACCTGTCGCAAGAGAGTTCGGTGCATTTCATTCCCATCGGCGAGACGAGCGATTCCTACTACGTGCGCGCGGATCATCCACTACTCGAGAAACCGCGCAGCCGCGCTGAGGTTCAAAAATACCCTAGCGTGCAAGCCACACCACGTGAGGCCCGGCAAATGCGGCTGGTCAATGGTGAACCCGTACCTCACAGCGTCGCCTCGCTCGAAAACATGACTCACGCGTTCACCTCAAATTCGCTCTATGTGTGCTTGGATTTCCTACGGGAAACCGATGGCGTTTTGATCCACAGTCAACTGCTCGGGAGCCTTCTTGATGGCCGCGGAATTCAGCGGGTGGAGATGCTGGAACACGAGGTTTTCCCGACCTCGATTATGGGGATTTATGTGCACAAGGAAAAACACGGCGACCCGAAAATTCGCAGCTTGATCGACATGCTACTCGCCAACCGGGAGCGTATATTAGGGAGGGAAAAGAGCCAGTAGACGCTACAGTAAACTTGTCCCATCTCAACGACCATAGAAAGCTAAATGCGGAGCGAATGTCCGGTCAGGTGGGCCGCACTGCAGCAACATGATCGCGTGCCCAATGACCGCAAGGAGCCCAGACCTACCGCCAAAACTTACGGGGTTTCGAGGTAGATCAAATCGTAAACGTAAGACTTTGGACCCTTGCGACTGACCCAAACACCCTCAGGAGGAGAAACATTGGATTGCTCTGCTAGCTGATCCCATGGCTGTCCAAAAACTTCTGCGTCGTCCCATGAACCAGCAATTCAGCCAAGCTTGTCATGCCAGATGATCCAATAATCACCATCACTTCGTTTGAAACCAACTCTGCCTGCCGCGTCTGTAGTTCTCTCGAAGCAATGAACGAGATTATCAATCTGCCACCTAAATTCGAACGCCACGGTTTGTGTGTCTTCAGCCATAAGAACAACTCTGAGGTCTTGAACAGGACAATGAAAGCCCCAAAAGGCAGAAAAGTCCCTCCGATTCAGACAACTGGACGCCCTGAAATACTGCAACATCAACCAAGGTCCGTTATGCAGATTGCGACTGCAGCATTTAGACAGTGGGTCAAATGTCCGGTTTGGGCCGTTCGCTACGCTCGACATCAATGGCGGAAAGTGTGAATTCGCCGCACCTGCGAAATCGCCATTCCATCACAACGAAAGCTGACGTTCGTTACCATGTAGTTGGGCCGCCGGTGTAGACGGCTCTTGGTCTCAGATCTCAACCACTTCAGCGATAGCCAACGCATCTTCAAGCTCGACACCCAGATATCGAACGGTGCTGTCCATTTTCGTGTGGCCGAGCAAAAGCTGGACTGCGCGCAAATTGCCGGTCTTGCGATAGATATGCGCTACCTTTGTGCGCCTCATCGAATGTGTCCCATAGGATGTCGGATCGAGCCCGATGGATTTGTCCCATTCACGAACTAGCCGGGCATATTGCCTCGTTGAAATATGCAGCCGCTCGTGAAAACGCCCTGGCCAAAGAAATTCCGAGCCTACCATCAGTGGCTCCTCCATCCATCGCGAAATTGACTTGCGAGTGCCTTCGGTGATCTCGAATCACACCGGTCTTTGCGTCTTGCTCTGGATAATCGACGCCCGTTCCTTGACTTGGCCAGATGCATAGATGTCGGCAACTTTCAGCCTCACGAGGTCGCAACCGCAAAGTTTACTGTCGATGGCCAAATTAAACATTGCCAAGTCCCGGTGGTTTTCTGCGATTTCGAGACGTACTCGGATCGCCCAGACATGTTTTGGCATCAGAGGGCACTTTTGCCCAACGACACGCCCTTTATTCCATGCGGGGCGGCAGGCGTGAATGGCAGGTAAATTTGCAATGGTCATGATCGTTTCTCCCATCCGCCACGATCCACCACAGCGCCAACCAGACGTTGGCAAAGTAAGATAACATACTCATGTGCACGCGCGGAGAAGGTCGGGAAGGAGCCCAAATGATCGTCATCGACCTGGTCACTAATGAGATCAAGGCGCGTCCGTAACCCAAAATGGCCACGGCCCGCGAGCCGATAAACAGGCCGGATACATATCAGCGACTACCGCTAGCCACGCCAATATCTCACTTGCGAACAGCAGCCGGTACACACAAAATGTAACCGATGCATAGCAAAGTGGCACCTTGCGCATTTCCAGATGAAGTCGGCCTCAATTCTGGGGTGAAACCGTCAGCATAGACTATATTGCACATGATTAATTCTACGCCGTTCGCAATGACGAAAGAGACACATATTCCGGCGCGGCTTTCCGAGCGGTTCGGCCGCGGGAGTCAAAACCGCGGCTGGCCATTTTCGATAATCAGCGTGCCATCCAAAAATACAGTGGGGTCGGTGATGACCATATCAATATGCACGGCGCTTTGTGTTGACCCACCGTAATAGAGGTTGTCACCCAGGGCGATATGAACCTGACCCCTGCGTTTTTTGACCTCTTGGAAAATGCCCTCTGGTCTGGAGTTCGGATTAAGGCCGATACCGAATTCGGCGATGTTATCCGCATTTTCAACTGTCTCAAGGATGCGACGCAACTCGTCCGCCTGGGGGCTTTCACCTTCGACCCCAACAACGCGGCCCGCTTCCACCAGGATCTTGATCGGTACATCTGGTGTGCCAATGATCGCTGCGGGTCCGTCAACGACAAAAACGCCTGTTGCCTTGCCTTCGATGGGGCGCGATGACACTTCGCCATCCGGCAAGCCTGCCATATAGCCGGCCTCATGCACAAATCCGCATTCAACGATCACATCGTCAAAAGCGATCGGAGCAGAGATATCGGTGCCGGCTTGTGAGGTGATCCGCATCTCACGGCTGCGCCGCCAGCTGCTGGCCAAACGATCCCCATCGGCCTTGACCGAGACATAATCCGCAGTAGCGCCGCCGCGTGTTAGTGTGTCGAGGTCGCGCATGGCGAGTGACATGACGCGCAGGCGTTTCTCTTTCAGCAAGGCCTTGACCTTGGCAGCATAAACGGGCGCACCGCTGGATTTGGTCAGGCCAATCAGAACATCGGCCCGTTCCAGGCCCAATTCGATCATTGGGTTCATAAAGTTCTTGTTTTGCGCCGTGCGTGCGGGTTGGACCATAATGGCATATTCGGCCCCCAAATCCCCGACCGTCTTTTGCAGCGCCGCGACCATTTCCGGCGGGCTGTCTTCGTCACACATAATGGCGACTAACTCATCCGCCCGGATTGCCATAAGATCATGCACAATCTTGTGGGCCGAGGCCTCAGGGCTCAGTTCTGCTACACTCATTCTACGGCTCCAACAGGAAGGAGGTGTTTGGCAGGCAAGATATCATTCACCGAAAGTTTTGGCATATACATGACCAAGATATTGACTCCATCCGGTGACAAAATCTCGACACGATGCTCCTGACCTTTGGGAATAAAGATGAACTGCCCGGGTGCCATTGTCACCTCGTCTTCGATACCGGTGATCCGCATGGAACCCGATAACAGATAAACCATTTGATCTGAAAGAGCATGGAAATGCGGGTCGGCACCACCACCATACCCCAGAAATCCATGGATGACCTCGATGGGCGCGTCGCAGCCTTCTTGCGGCCAAAGACGGTGGTTGATGGTCTCAGAGTGTTTCGGCGGACTGTAGGTTGCGAGTTTGGCGGGATCCACGAGGAATTCGGCGAGTTTCATATCTGTCTTTTGCCCCAGCTAATGTGCCACAGGGCCTTGGTGGTCCCAGGGCCGTCATCAGATTAGTGCGAGATGGGCGGCAAACTAAATCAATATAATCGGCACACTCATTCGGAAAAATTAAACAGTAGGCGTTTTGATCTAACTGGAATGCGCCTCATGCAGGGCGGTGCAAAACATCTCGGCCGCCGGTGACAAAGATCGCCCCCTTGCGGTAATGACGCCCAAACTGCGGGTCAGCTGAGGATTGATCAGCGGCAAAATCTTGTGTGTCGGATGGCCTGGGCAGGCAGAACGCGGCAGAACGGAAGTCCCAAACCCTTTTTCGACCAGCCCCCACACCGTGCCAAGCTGCGAAACTTCATGGGCCGGGATCGGCATTGCTTCAGAAAGCTCGTGGGTGCCACGAAGTTGCTGCCAGATGTGGGTTTCGGAGCTCAGCGATATATAGTCATGGTGGGCCAGTTCCTCCCATGGCACGCCGGTTTCCCAAGAGGCCAAGGGATGATCTTCGGGGCATAACAGGCAATAAGGTTCTTCAAAAAGCGGTGTGATGGTCAGATCCGGGTTGCGCATCGGCCCCCCCGCGATCCCGAAATCGGCGTCTTGTCGAAGGACACTGTCCTCGACAAACGTACCTGTGCCGTCGCTGATGGACACTTTAACGCCTGGATGGGATTCACGGAACTGAATCAGTACCGATGGTAAAACACTGATTGCAGCCGATGCGAGGCAGGCAATCTTGACATGGCCTTTGCTGAGTTGGCCCTTGGCCGAGACCTCCTCAAAGGTGCTTTCCATTTCGGTCAGCCAGCGCAACACTCTGGGATAAAGCTGTTCTCCCAAATCGGTCAGCTGCATATGGCGTGTTGTCCGGTCGATCAGCTTTGCCGTTAGAATATCCTCAAACTGACTGATATTCTGGCTTAGCGCCGAGGGCGAAATGCACAATTCCTCTGCCGCATGAGCAAAACTGCCAAGACGTGACACGCTTTCAAAGGCTCGGAGATGGCGGATTGTGGGATATATCATTATTTCTGCACAATGCGCCTGAAACTTTAATTTTTCAAGGCTTGGTTTTTGGGGCTGTATGGCGCCATGAAACTTATCAAGAATGCCAATCTTTACGCGCCAGAGCCGCTCGGGATGTCCGATTTACTGATATCGGGCGAGCAAATCCTGCATGTGTCAGAGCCCGGGTTTACCCTGCCAGGGCTAGAGGTCGAGGTGATCGACGCCGAAGGGCGTGCGGTGTCTCCGGGCTTTATCGACAATCATGTCCATGTCTTGGGCGGTGGCGGTGGCCTTGGGTTTCGCTCTCGTGTGCCGGAATTGCAGACCAGCCAACTGACCCGGGTCGGCACCACGACTGTCATCGGCATGCTGGGCTTCGATCAATCGACCAAGGACATGCGTGGCCTGGTGGGGAAAACCAAAGGTTTTGTTGGGGACGGCATAACGGCCTATGCCCTGACCGGTGCCACGCTGCGCCACCCGGTGCCAACCCTAACGGGAGATATTATCGACGACATCGCCTTTATCGATTCGATCATCGGGGTGGGGGAGATTTCGATCTCAGAACTCGGCTATGGCTATGACAGCCTGGGGCCCGGAGCCCAATACATCGCCGAGGCGTTGGTGCAGGCCTTGCTTGTCGGGCGGCTGGCTGGGAAGGGCGGGTTTCTATGCCTGCAAGTTCCGCCCTATTTCGAACAATGTTTGAAGCCGCTGTTTACCATGCTCGATACCAGTCATGTGCCGATCAACCAGATGATCCCCAGCCATGTGAACCAAACCGAAGGTTATATGCTGGACGCGATCCAGTGGGGCCAGCGGGGCGGATGGGTGGATGTCGGGGCAAATTACCGGCCCGACAATTTCTATGAACGGTCCATTCAACCTGCCGAAGCCGTGACACGCTTTGTCGAGGCGGGCATTTCAGTGGATCAGATCCTGATCAGTTCGGATGGAAATGGCGCGCCGCCTAAGGAAGAAAAGGGCGAGGCCGTGCCAAGCCGCGCCAATTACGGGCATGTGGGCAGCCTACACATGGTCTGGAGACAGTTGATCGAGCAGAATCGATTGCCCCCCGAAGACGCCTTGCGTCTGGTGACGTCAAATGTCGCAAAGGCGTGCCATCTGCCGCAGAAAGGCCAGATCCGGGCGGGTATGGATGCAGATTTGATTTTCTTCGATAAGGATTGGCAGGTAGATACCGTCATCGCGCGCGGCCAAGAAATGGTGCGCAACAAAGAGATCCTGGTGCGCGGGATGTTCGAAGAAACGGTGCTTGAAGGTTTGAAATGATTTTGAAAGGGCAGAGGTGGTCCTGAAAACGCTTGCTGGCCGACTGGCGCGGTCGGAAATAACGTCGCTGGACCTGATCAATCAGTGCCTGGCGCGGATCGATACCTATGATGGCCAACTGCAAGCCTTTACGCAGGTTTTTCACGACAAGGCACGTGCCGAGGCACAGGCGTCAGATCGTCGACGCGCAAGCGGGCTCTGCCTGGGGCCGATGGACGGGCTGCCCTTTGCCGTCAAAGATCTGTTTCACATAAAAGGGTCTTCTACCCATGCTGGGACGCACGCCTATTCCCAGCCTATTGAAGGCGAAACCGCCCCCTCCGTGGCGCGGCTGGAAAGCGCGGGAATGATTGCGCTTGGCAAAACCCGGATGGACGAATTCGCTTATGGCGCCTGGGGTGTGAACGCGTTGACAGGCACGCCCTGGAACCCGTGGGATATGCAGGTTCACCGTGTTGCCGGTGGGTCCAGCAGCGGTTCTGCCGTTGCCGTCAGCGCGGGCTTGGCCCCGGTGGCGCTGGGCTCGGACACTGGCGGCTCGTCGCGC
Organism: Paracoccaceae bacterium; assembly: GCA_006844665.1. GTDB lineage: Bacteria > Pseudomonadota > Alphaproteobacteria > Rhodobacterales > Rhodobacteraceae > Dinoroseobacter. The sequence continues at coordinate 7,483 of SPJP01000006.1, read as the reverse complement.
GTTCCGGCGGCGTTTTGCGGCTGCGTCGGACTGCGCCCGTCCTTTGACGCGATTGACACGGTCGGCACGGTTCCCCTGAGTCCCAGCTTGGATGCGGTGGGCCTATTCACACTGACGGTCGCGGATGCGGGCCTCGTATTCGCAGCTTTGACGGATCATACCGCGCAAAAAGTCGTCGAAAGTGACCAGATCTCGGGGATGTGCATCGGACATTTGCCGCCCCCCCTGCTAGACGGTATCGCTCCGGAAGTTCAGGTACAGTACCAAGACACCGTTGAAACGCTCCAACGCCTTGGCGCGCGCGTCGTCGAATTTGCGCCGCCGCGCCCGTTCAGCGATTATCTGACGGACACCGTTCAACTGGTCAGTGCTGAAATTTACCGCAATTTCGGGCACCTTGCGGGCCAACCAGAGTTAGCGATGCAACCCTTTGTTAGAGCGCGCATTTTGGACGGCAAAACCGTTTCTGATCATCAATATTCTGAAATCCTCGCGCGCCGGGATCAGGCCAAGGCCGAGATGAAGGCCGCTATGGCAGGGCTCGACGCGCTTGTCACGCCGACTTGCCCCGCCCCTGCTATCCCGGTTTCAGAGGTCGACCTTATGGCCCCTGCGACGCCATTTGCGCGGTTCGTGAATTATTTGGATTTGGCTGCGCTGTCTGTCCCAAGCGGCCTCAGCCAGGCTAACTTGCCGATTGGTATGCAGATTGTCGCGCCGAAACACCAGGAACACCTCTTGTTCCAAATTGGAGCCGCGCTGGAGACAAAGCGCGTGCCCTTGAGGTCACCTTTGCCCAATCAGCCCTGGTAATTTTTCCCTATTGCGACCCACGGGAAGCCAAGGTGTCTTCCAGCCATCCCTGCCGCATCTCAGGAACAGAACTAATCAGCAGCTGCGTATAGCTGTGTTGTGGATCACTCAGGATCTGCTTGGTCGGCCCTCTCTCAACAATCTTTCCTTGGTTCATCACGACAATCTCATCCGCGAAAGAGGCGACGGTCGACAGATCATGGCTGATGAAAACAATCGATACGCCGATGTCCTTTTGCAACCGCTGCAAAAGCTCAATCACATTTCCCGCGACAATCGTATCAAGCGCCGAAGTGACTTCATCACACAGCAATACCTCCGGCTCTGCCGCCAGTGATCGTGCCAGGTTCACCCTCTGTTTTTGCCCCCCGGACAAAGCATCAGGATGACGGGACGCAAACTCTGGGCTGAGATCGACCAGAGTCAGCAACTCGTCCACACGCGCACGTTTTTCTTTGCCTTTGAGCCCCAGGTAAAATTCGAGAGGGCGGCCAATGATATCCCCCACGGTTTGCCTTGGGTTCAACGCCGTATCGGCCATCTGATAGACAAACTGAATCCGCTGTAATTCATGCCGTGTACGGCGGCGATAAGAGGGTTCCAATTGGCGGCCGTCTAAAAGCAGGTCGCCATCAAAAGGCGGCAGCAGGCCAGCGACCACCCGTGCCAACGTAGATTTCCCACTGCCGGATTCGCCGATCACCCCAACCGTCGATCCCTTGCGGATAGTCATGTCGATGCTTTCCAAGGCCTTGAAACGTGGCGCGCCATTCCAGGTTATTCCGTATCCCGCCGACACGTTTACTGCTTCGGCGACGGTGGTGCGATGCGTGACATCTTCGGTGTCAATTCTGCTCAACGTTTCTGCCGACCAAGGGCTCGCTGCTGCCATCAACCGTTTGGTATAGGGGTGACGCGGGTGATTGATGATTGCAGCGGTAGGGCCGCGCTCTTTCACTTCGCCGTCCCGCAGCACGACAACGTAATCGGCGATCTGGGCCACGACGGCCAAGTCATGGCTAACATAGATTGCAGCAGTGCCTTCTTCGCGGATAACCTTTTTGAAGGCCATCAAGACTTCGATCTGTGTCGTCACGTCAAGTGCGGTTGTAGGTTCATCCAACACCAACAGGGCGGGTTTGCCGCACAGCGCCATGGCCGCCATCAATCGTTGGAGCTGACCGCCGGATACCTGATGGGGATATCGCGCACCGATGCTGTCAGGGTTTGGTAGATCAAGTGCTTGGTAAAGCTCCAACGCGCGCGCATCTGCGCTTTCGCGGGTCATAAGGCCGCGCGAGACGACGGACTCAATCACCTGTTCGTTGATCGTCATCGCCGGGTTGAATGTGGCTGCCGCGCTTTGCGCCAAGTAGGCTACCTTGTTGCCACGAATAGACCGCAGATCTTCGTTAGTTTGGGAACATAAATCCTCGCCCAGCAGTCGCGCCTGACCGCCAGAAAACGCCAATCCCGGCTTGCAATAGCCCAGTGATGACAGAGAGATGGTCGTTTTGCCCGAGCCGGATTCCCCGATTAAGGCCACAACCTTACCCCGGGGCACCTGGAAATCAACACCTTTGACAATCGGGATTACGCTGCCGTCTTGCTGAGGGGCGCTAACGTGTAGATCTTGAGTCTCAAAGACGATGTCAGTTGTCATGGTTCAAATCCGTCCCGACAGTTTTCCGCCGGAAAAGGCCGAAATGTCATCCACGATCAGATTGATTGCAATTGTCAGCGTCGCGATCGCAACGGCGGGTGCGACGACAGGAATGACCGACCCGCCATAAGATTGAAAGGCGCCCAGATTTTCACGCACCATTGAGCCCCAATCAGCGCGAGGCGGCTGCACACCGAGACCCAGAAAGCTGAGACTGGAAATAAACAGGATCACATAGATCAACCTGAGCCCGAAATCCGAAATCAGAGGCATCGCGGCATTTGGCCAGATCTCGCGCCAGACCAGCCAAAAGGTATTTTCTCCCCGCAGCCGCGCTGCTTCGACGAAGTCCATCACCATAATTTCGACCCCAATGGCCCGCGCCAACCGGTAGACAACCGTGGCGTAGACAAGCCCGGCCGTGACGATAAGGATGGGGATCGAAGACCCGACAGCGGCCACCACGACCAGCCCCAGCATGATTGTGGGCAGGCTCAGAAACGCATCGTTGATCCTGCTCAGTACCATATCCACCCGGGGCCCTGATACAGCCGCCCCGATGCCCAAAGCCACGCCAACCATATATGCCAATAATGTCGCGAATATCGAAATACCAATCGTGCGGCTGGCACCAAACATCAGCCGGCTCAGGATGTCGCGATCGCTAAAATCGGTGCCCAGCCAGGCGCCAGGCCGGGGTGCCTGGAATTCGCTGTAGTCATCCGGGAATGGCAAATCGTTTTCGCCGTAAGGCGCGAGGAACGGCCCGAACAAGGCGATGAGTAGCCAGAATGCCACAATGCTCACCCCGATCTTGCCTGCTGGCGAGAGACGGAATTTTCGTTTTGGCGGTGAATCCTGCAGCTCTTCGAAAAGCTCGTCTTCTGCCGCAGGCGCAACGAAATGTTCATCCATATAGGAAGCGGGCTGATGCGGGGTGCTGTTCATTTTGGATGCCTCAGGCGGGGATTGGAGAGAATGGCGGCAATATCGGCGATAAGCATCAGCACGACATAGGCGGCGCAGAACAGCATGCCCACGGCCTGAACGACCACGAAATCGCGAGTCTGCACACCTTGCACAATCAAGGTCGCAAGGCCTGAATAGGCAAAGAATATCTCGACCACGATGACGCCCGTGACCAGATAGGCCAGGTTCAGCGCAATGATATTCACGATCGGGCCAACGGCGTTTGGAACGGCATGTCGCAGGATGATCCGCTGCCGTGACAGACCTTTCAAAATGGCCATTTCGATATAGGGCGAGCTCATGACGTTCAACACAGCGGCGCGGGTCATTCGGATAAGTTGCGAGGCAACAATCAGACACATAACACCAATAGGCAGGGCGAAATGCTGAATGAGTTCCCAGAACGATTTGCCATCAATACTTCCGATTACGACCGCATTGCCGATACCAAGCCAAAAGACGAATATCAGCACCAACAGGGTTGCGGTGAAAAATTCCGGAGCGGCGACCAGGCTGACGGTCACCAAAGTCAGAACACGGTCATAGGAACTGCCCGGGAACATCGCAGCGGTGATCCCCAGGATAAGCGAGATCGGCACGCCAACGGCTGCGGTCAGGACGCTTACGATCAAAGTGTTCTTATAGCGATCCGCGATCAGCTCATTGACGGGGGCGTCCCCAGCCAGTGACTTGCCAAGATCGCCATGCACAAAGGCGTTCAGCCAATTCCAGTATTGTTGCCACATGGGCAGATCCAGACCCAGACGCTCCCGCAAGGCGGCTAAATTTTCCGGCGTCGCCTCCTGGCCCAAACGTATTTGCGCAGCGTCGCCAGGCAAGACCTTGGTGCCCAAAAAGATGATTATTGACACCGCGCAGATCGTTACGAAGCCAATCGCCATTCGCTTTAGGATCAGGGTGAACATGGCAAGGTCCTCGTGTTATCGCTGAAAGGAGCTGGCTCGTTTCCAGCCAGCTCCGTCTTGCAGTCGACTAAGCGTCGTCGCGCCACAGGGATCGCGGGCTTTCGCAACCACCAAAGTTGTTGAGCGGCACGTGCGTGCGGCCTTTGACGTGATCGGCTGCACCATCGACATAGTTCATATGCGCTGGGAAGATGCTGCCGCCTGTATTGTGAATCATCGTTTGCATATCACAATACATCTGCTTGCGCACAACCGGGTCGGTCACGGACAGAACATCCCCCAAAAGCTGGTCGAACTGCTCATTCTTCCAATAGGATTCGTTCCATTTCGCGGCCGAGGCAAAGGCAACGGACATCATTTGGTTGGCCGTTGGGCGCATGTTCCATTGCGTCGCGCAGAACGGTGCCACTTTCCAGACCGAGCTCCAATACCCGTCGGTTGAGACCTTCTGAACGTCGATGTTCATACCGATTTTCTCGGCCTCGCGCTGAAGGAATAGGGCCTGCTCGACCGCCCCAGGCGTGACTTCGGCTACGACAATAGGGATCGGTGTGCTGCCGACGCCAGAGCGCTCAAAGTGGTATTTGGCTTTCTCTGGATCGAGCATGCGCTGTGGGATGTCGGCGCAGTGATCTGGATAAGCCGGGCCGATGGGTTGGTCGTTGCCAAGCGTGCCCTGCCCTTTCAACACGCCCTTTACGATCCGCTCGCGGTCCATCAGAAACTGCATGGAGCGGATCAAGTCGGTGTTGTCCGAGACCGGCAAATCGCGACGTGCGGCGATGCCAAAGAAGGCACCCGATTCCATCGCCCAGAGGCCGACACCGTCAGTAGATTCAATAGTGCCGATCGTTTTGGGGTCGACATTGGCCATTGCGTCAATCTCGCCGGCCAGGAACGCGTTCAGGCGTGCAACCGGGTCAGGGATGGCGAAATGCTCGAGCTCTTCAAGATATCCACCTTCTTCCCAATAATTGTCGAAATGCGAACCAATTGCGCGCACACCGGGTTTGAACTCTTTGACCTTGTAAGGTCCAGTCCCGACCGGATTAGCGAAGTCGGTCCATCCGTCGGGGAGGATTTTGAACTGGAACGTGCCCAGAGCGATGGCGAAATCCGCGTTGGGCGAATTCAAGATCGCCCTGACTTCGTATTCATTCACCTTTTCCCAGCGGTCGACCATGCTAAACAAGGTCGCCCCAGTCGAAGCTGAATCAGGCCCCACGTGCCGGTTCATCGAATACAGAACATCGTCTGCGTTCATAGTCTTGCCGTTGTGGAATTCCACGCCTCTGCGCAGTTTGAAAGTCCATTCTGTGGCGTCGTCGTTGGTCAGCACTTCCTCGGCCAATTCCGGCGCATAGGTAAGATCGTCTTGCAAACGCACCAGCGAGCCATAGAACATCCGTCCACGGAAGTAGTCGATGTTGGATTTGAAGGCAGCCGGGTCAAGCGTATCGCCTGGGCTGTGGGCCTCGATGGCCATCACCAGGCGCCCTCCTCTTTTCGGCGTCTCCGCAAAGGCTTTCGTGGCCGATCCGAATACAGTTCCTGCCGCTGTGGCCGTCGCCCCGGCAGCGACCATCCAATGAATAAACTGGCGCCGCGTCGCGCCACGTTTTATCATTTCACGCACGGTCGCGTCGTCTGCTTGAGTGAGGTTCAGACGATTAACCCCATTATAGTCACTACCCATTGGTGTGTTCTCCTTGGCTGAACGATTTATGATTGCCAGCAGGAAACCTCAGATCCGTAAATAAAAAAAATTAAATTTTCAGAGGCATTGTCCTGATTTTCTGAAGTGTTTTCACGGCGCTAAAAAACCGGGCGAAAAGCGCAAATGGCTGGCTCTTCACTGACCTCAGCATAAATGTACTCACAATTTGCATGGTTTTATCCCAGTGCCGCCCTGTAGCAAGGGCCGCCAAAGGGCCTCGTATGTTGATTGAGCAGAGTCTTGATCCGAAACAACTCCCCAATTTGATCCTCCCCCGCTGAAGCGGTCCGCCCTTAGTGTTAGGACACGGAGGATCAAAGATGGGAATCAAGCGACACAAGCCGGAAGAGAGTGTCACAAAGCTAAGGCAGGTCGAGGTGCTGTGAGGGCAGGGGATGCCGCGGATCGACGCGATCAGGTAGGTGCAGATAACGGAACAGACGTTCTATCGCTGGCGCTACAAATAGCTGGTAAGGGCCGGAAGCCGTCCTAGTTGGTGATTACATCGACGACGGCTTGGTCCGCACTTCGGTCGTCTAGACATCCTGAAATGCTGCGGTCGCAGCATCACGTAGGTAGGGCCAATGTCGGGTAAGGGCCGTTGGCAACTATATGTTGTTGAACCTTATCGTGCAGTGCCTTGGGAGTTTAAGAAGGGGGCCATGGCGAATGGTCCCCTCGGGGCGGGTCCTAGGGGCCAATCTGTCCCAGCGGGCCGACATCCCGCGCGTAAGACGCACCGAGCGAAGCGAGGGTAGGTGCGGTCTGCTTTTTCGCTGAAGGGATATTCACGCAGATTTTCTGAGCGTTGCAGTGAACACACAGTCACTAAGTCGATCCGCGTGCTTCCTTATTGCTTCCAGGGCTTCACACACAAAAACACCGCCCCAGGGGACGGCTATTAAGTATCTGGTATTTAACCGAGATCTTGGTTGCGGGAGTAGGATTTGAACCTACGACCTTCAGGTTATGAGCCTGACGAGCTACCGGGCTGCTCCATCCCGCGCCAAGGTTTGGTTTGTTTATGTGTTTGTCTTGTTGGGTGCAACGGGGAAGTGGTTGGATTGGTGATTTTGTTGGGTTTTTTGTGCTTGTGGTCGGGCGTTTAGAGACGACAAAGCCGCCCGTTGGGCGGCTTGTTGTTATGATCATCGTCAGAGAGATACGTCTTGATGTTGCTGGCTAGGTTTGGCGGCGACCTACTCTCCCACACCTTAAGATGCAGTACCATTGGCGCAACGGTGCTTAACGACCGAGTTCGGGAAGGGATCGGGTGTTTCACTCGTGCTATGACCACCAAACCAAGTCAACAACATCAAGTCCAAGTCAATTACGTCTATATGTGTAGTATGTTTCAACCCAGTTGGCCAAATCTGGCTGTTACTGGATCAAATC
>SPJP01000260.1 GCA_006844665.1 Paracoccaceae bacterium | reverse complement strand
CGCAAGATCGCTCGGATATCGCTCGGCAACGGAGCGTTTTCGATGACCCCGGCGACCTCATCGTGGCTGATCTCTCGGCTCACCAACGGGGCGAGGTTGATCAGGCCAGAACCGATCATCTGGGTTGCGCGAGCTTGGGTGAAGGGGTTTAGGAATGCGAACTTCAGGTCGATTTCCCGGAACAACAAATCAAAGGGTTCAATCGGAACTGTCTGACCGCTGGGCAGGACACCCAAAATAACGATACGCCCACCGCTGCGAGTGAGCCCAGGCGCCACGGAAACTGTTGCAGGTACGCCAGCGCATTCGACCACAAGATCGGCACCCTCTGGCCAGTGATCGAGCGCGGAGGTCGCGTCGGACGCGCAATGGCTTGCCCCGCAAGCCCGGCCAATCGCTTGTTTTTCTGCGCTGCGGGTCAGCAACATGACCTCGGCACCGGCCAGTGCTGCGAGTTGGATGGCCAGTTGACCAATCACACCTCCCCCGATGATCAACACTTTTTCGCCGGGACGCGCATTGCCGACATCCATCCCGTGCAAAGTACAGGCCAGAGGTTCGCAAAACGCGCCATATGCAGGGTTTAGATCGCGCGGCAACACATGCGCCTGACGAGCAGGGACCGCGCAATAGGGGGCAAAGCCGCCGTCGCGCCCTATGCCGATGGCAATATTGTTGGCACACAGATTCACGCGGCCACGCCGGCACTGATCGCATGTTCCGCACCAAATATTTGGGTCAATCGCGACGCGTGTGCCCAGCGTGAAATCGGTGTCACCCGTATCAACGACCACCCCCGAGAACTCATGCCCCAAAGTCTTGCCCGGCGTTGATGGAAACTCGCCCTTAAACAGATGCCGATCCGTGCCGCAAATGCCCGCCGCTTCGATTTCGACAATGATTTCCCCCGTCGCGGGGGTGGGGTACGGCACGGTGTGGGTTTGAAGATCACCTATGCCAAGCAATTGGGTCGCATACATAATGTTATCCCTTCTTTTGGGACGCGTTTGGGGCGCGCAATTTATCAAGTGTCGGAATGCCGCCTGTTGCGGTCGGTGTGCGCAGACATGCGGCGGCCAGTTGGTTGCCAAGAGACACGCATTCGCTCGGCGTCCATTCCTCGTGCAACCCATGGATCACACCCGCCGCAAAGGCATCGCCCGCTCCGACATGGCTGACAATTTCGCTGCTGGGGATCTGCGGCACATCAAACCAAAGCGTTTGCGTGGCCGTTTTCCAAAGCGACAGTTTTGGCGTGTGCAAAATGCAGCCCTGCCGGAGGCCGCCCTCCATAAGGCGCAATGCAGCGGCCTCCATGTTGTCGCGGTCGGTCTCGCCATCGAGCGCAATTCCCGTGGCGCGGGCAGCCTCAATCTCATTCAAAAAGAGCCAATCAATCTCAGGCAGGGTTCCAAAGACCGTTTCCAGATAGGTTGCGGTTTGGGACGAAACGAGATCGACACAGGTGATCATCCCGGCCTTGCGCGCGCTTGCCAAGAGGTCCGCAGCCCCCGTGCGCCCATCGCTGCGCGGTGCGTCAAGCAGGGGTAGCAGGTTGAGGTAGCCTAGATAAAATATGCGGGGCTGCGTCTTCGCTATGGCCTCCATAGGAAGGCTGTCTGCCGTAAGCTGGTCGTTTGCACCCGGATAGTAAAAGAACGTGCGGCAATCGCCGGGCACATTCATCACATGGGTATGGGCGGTTTTAACATCGTGCAATTGCTGAAGATGCGTGGTGGACAGGCCCGCCTTTTCGCAGAGCTTCAAAACAGTGGCGCCGTGATCGTCTTGGCCCAGCACCCCGCAAGCTTGAATAGGGTAATCCGCCCCAAGCGCGGCCAGATCAAAGGCGACGTTGGCCGCACCCCCGCCAACGCCAATGGATTGCTCCGAGATTACAACAAGTTCAGACTTTGCCGGCCATGCCGGAATGTTGTGAACGATGTCCACAATCCAATTCCCGGCACAGACGATCCCGTGTCTCATCATGAATACGCGACTTTCTGGACCTGACCGGATTTGCCCGACGCGAGCGCAGCGGTCATAATCTGATGGTGATCCTGCGCCTCATCTGGTGTGGCACATGTGAACCCTTGGGCGTCCCCGCCCGCAAGCTCATCAATAAAGGCTGCCCACATTTGCTGGATCGCATCGGCGAAACCAAATTCGAATATGCCGCCAGTGATGGCCGGGAACAGGGATTGATAGCCGAGGTCTTCAACCTGCCACGTTTGCCGACCACCGGGTTCGTAATGCATGAATTGCCACTGGCGCGGAGATTTGGTCGTGAAGAACGCCGATCCGTTCATGCCCAATACGCGGATAGACCATGTGTTGGATTCACCCGGCGCTATGCGCCACGTCTTGAGGACAAGAGGAAAGCTCCCGCCGCCCGATTCAACATGTCCGGTAATCGTCGCATTGTCCCAAGTCTCGCAAGGCACAGTGTTGCCCTTGCCATCGGGGCGGGTGGTGACCTGTTTCACAAGGCTTGCATGAACGGTTTTGGGCTTCCACCCAAGGCGAAGCGGTACGTGGCAAACATGCATGCCGAGATCGCCCATACAGCCGTATTCACCGTTAACGTCGATCATCCGTTTCCAGTTGATCACCTTGTCTGGGTTGATGTCCGAGGAATGCAAAAAGGCAGATTCGACCTCAAGAATGTTGCCAACAGCCCCAGATTTTACAAAGTCGATAACGCGCTGCGCACCGGGGAAATAGGGCATTTCGGACGAACACCGCACCAAAACATCCGGGTGTTTATCGATGGCATCCATGATCTTTGCGTTTTGATCCGCATCCATGCCAAAGGGCTTTTCGCCCAAAAGGTGTTTTCCGGCGGCTAAAATTTGCGGGTACATGTCCGCGTGCAAAACGTGGGGCACAGCGCAGTAAATCGCGTCGATATCCGGGTTGGCAAGGAGCTCGCGAAAGTCGGTTGTGGTTTGGGTGACACTTGGCAGATGTGTGGTAAACCACCCCATGAGGGCCTCTTGCGTGTCACAAACACCGACAATTTCCGGCCGGGCTCGGGTGTTGGTCAGGTGCATCCAGCGGGCTGCGGCAGAGGCAAACTCTCGCCCCATGAGACCGCAACCGATGATGCCAAAACGGATCGTTTTCATGGGTTACACCACCAT
>SPJP01000259.1 GCA_006844665.1 Paracoccaceae bacterium | reverse complement strand
ACGCGCGGAAATCGCCAAACTGCTTTGTGATCGCGGCTGTCAACGTCGTCTTGCCGTGGTCAACGTGACCAATCGTGCCGATGTTTACGTGCGGCTTACTACGCTCAAACTTTTCCTTAGCCATGATGGCGCCTCTCAGCAAAGGGGCAGTCGTGCCCGTGTCAATATGGCGGGCGGCCTACAAGGCGCAGAAAGAAAAATCAAGCGGTTTACGAAGGTCTTTCTAACCGTTTGTCGGACGGGGCACAGGTGCGCTTTTTGCGGCCTCGGATTCCGGCCCGCCAGAGCCCACAACATCGGCTGGCAAGGTCACCGTTTCCTTGGCCACAAACCAAGCTGCATTCTCTTGCAAGTAACGCTCGATCGCGAGTGCTGCGTTTTCAGAAAGGTTTTGAAGCTGCTCTTCTTTCGAGCGGGTCAAGCCCGACCCAACGAGGTTTCCGCCGGAAAAGGATTCAAGCACAGTAATCTGTTCTGGTTCTTCGGTCAGCTTAACGCCGGCAGCATCGTCCCAAACACGTACGGATAGAATCATGGCAGATTTTGGCGATGCAACGACAGGAATCCCAGGCAGAGCAAGAATATAGCCGTCAATCGAGACACCCAGATGATAAAACTGCGTACCTGTGTATCGGCCAATGCGGCGGTCAATTTCGGCAACCAAAGAGGCCTGGAGTTCTTCTGTCGAAGCTGTGCGAGAAAACGGCCCCTTTGTCGCGTTTTCACTCACGACAACATTGTGCCCCAGTTTGAACGCGCCAAGGTCGGCCATTTCGCCCAATTTGGATCCACTGGCTGAACAGCCCGCCATCGCGACGCACAAAGCGGCTACTTTAAGAATCGTTTTCAAGGCTGCTCCCCCCCGGGTATTGTTTCCAGAACAGATACTAAAGATCCGACATCAAAGCAACGCACCAGTCACTTGCAAATGCGTTTCAAGCTTTGCCACTGACCCGCGCTTATCGACGGGGCAAATTGCACAGCTTCACTGGGGACAACGGCCAAGGCGGCCTCCATCCGTGATTGCAGTTCGGGATGGGACGACAAATGGGCGGCTAGACCGGATTGTTCGCCCGAAAGCTCTTTCAGGCGTTGAAAGAAAACGGCCAATGCTTCTGGTGAAATCTGCGCGTCCAGCAGCAATTCATGGGCGAATTCGTCCGCCTGAGTTTCTGCGTCTTGAGAGTACCGTGCATTGATCAGCTGATCGGCCAAGAACAACGCAACCGTACCCCCGGCGAAATCCCCGAATAATAGCCCAAGCACCCCGATAGAGCCCGCAGATCTCAACGCGCCTTCGGTGGCGTGGTGATAATAAACATGGCCCAGCTCATGGGCCAGAACGGCGGCGACCTCGTCAGGGCTTTCGGCGGCCTCTAACAAACCGCGAAACAATACAACATGGCCGCCGGGCAGCGCGAAAGCGTTAATAAGCTCGCTATCCAAAACGTGGATCGTGGCTGGAAATGGCAGATCCACATGCTTTAGCAACCGCGCGGCCATCACATCCAGTGCCTTGCGCCCAGCCGGGGCATCGCAAACGCGCAGGCCCGTGTCACCGAAATCGTCCAAGGCAACGCGAACCTGTTCAAACGTCGCATCGCCCAGGGCTTTTTCGCCCTCGACAGGTAAAACACGCGCCAATTGAATGGCCATCAAGGGCAACAAAAAGAACAGGATCAGAACGACCGATCCTACAGCCAGCAGACTAAAGCCAAACAGTTTTTTGCGCATCTGTCGCGCGGCAGGTGTATCTTTGCGCGGCGGGCACGCAGCGCGCAAGGCGTCCGAAAGTTCGTACTGGTTAGCAGGAATGTACAGACGCGCAGCCCCGTCGCCCTTTGCCAGAACCATACCCGCACGGCCCGCTTGGTCCGGCATGCGGTGGACGTCGATGTAGGGCCAAATGATCGCAGGGGCCGCTGGGGGAAGAATGGACAAAGCCTCGGCCCCAAGGCGCAATTCGACCCGGTGCGCAATGGCCGTATGACCATCGGCATAATCCACGAAAATACGCGGGCTGCTTTGGGGAATTTCGACCATTACAATGCCGCCCCCACATCCAGTGCTTCGGCGAAACCGTCGGCTTGTTCCATTTCGTCCCTTCGGCGTTGGTCTGTATCGGCCAAAGCGTGGGCGTTTTCCAAATGCATGGTGTCCGCGAAATGAGCAAGCAATGGCATCCGGACGAACACCTGCCTAAGGACGTCCCACATCACAAAGAACGTGAAATAGCCGATCACCCCAACAAGGGCTGACAGCCAGGTGGGAAGGCTTTGCAATGTCTGTTCAAGCGCCTGCGCACTCATGGCCAAGGAAAAGCCAAGAAAGACAAAGATGACGCTGGATGCCATCCCCATAAAGATCAACACGAGCAAATTTCCCAAGATGTTAATGCCTACGACGCGGGCGACACGGGCTTGAGACTGCAAGCGCACAGCCCCACCAACACGTTTGTTCGAGTTTAGATATCGGAAAGCGCGGACCGAGTAGAAAACATAGAAAAACCAGATCAGGGGAACCAAATAGACCAGGTTCAGCACAAAAAACGGATCATCGGTTTCCGCAGCATAATAGACAAAGCCAGCGGCGACCCAGATCGTCAGCAGGCAAGGCATCCAAGACACCATCAACGCGCCCCACCGCCCTGTTTGGCGAAAACGTGCGGTGCCAAACCACGTGCGGTCGGTCCGGTACTGTTCTAAACGAAAGGTTTGCAGCGGCCACAGCAGGCCCAGGGTCAAAATGGCAAAGACCCAATACATCAAAGCCCGAAATGCATAGCCCCACGCGCCGGGTTCAACCCCGAACCGGATTCCGCGCCAGCGGGTGCGGGCCAGGATATACCGGCGCGCACGGTATTGGGCGTAAAAGATGATAGGAATCACGCCGATGAAGCTAAGGACATAGGCCGGCGCATTTCCACCAAACAGGGTAAAGCTGGCGAACATCAGGATCAGGTTTACGATGCCGATATAGAAGGCCAGAAAAACAACCGCGATCAGAAAGCCCAACAGCTTTTCATAGGCATTACCAGTGTATTCTAGGGGGTGCCCGCCGGGTTGAATCGCGCTCCAATACCAGCGGCGCAGTCGGGTTTTCATCCAGAACCGGTAAAGCCCAAGGGTTAGAACCGTCAGCAAACTCAGCTTGAAGGCCAAAGCAAACAGGTTGCCTTTGTCGCCAACAAACCGGGTGCCTAGGGTTC
>SPJP01000258.1 GCA_006844665.1 Paracoccaceae bacterium | reverse complement strand
CAGGGGATGCGCCCCATCAGGTGACTTTGGCCAATGGCGGGTCCCCTGAAATGGTCCAGCTGGAAGGCGATCTTTTGCGCCGGGGCCCTGTGCCCAGTGCCTTTGCAGACGGCGCGCTGACCCTGCAAGACCAGATGTTCAAAGACGGCGCATTGGTGTTTCCAAACGGGTCCGACGCTGTGCGCTACGGCCCCGAAGACGGCCCGTCCCTGACGCTGCAATTCACAAACCTGCCGGATCTGGCCCTGTGGCGCCCCCTCGGCGCGCCGTTTTTATGTATCGAGCCGTGGCACGGCACCGCGTCCTATGTCGGCGATGGCCCGCAAATCGCAGATCGCCCCAACAGCATCACTGGCCCCGGGGGCAGAGGCCGAGTTCGCCTTTGCCGTCACCGTTTCGGTCTAAACCTTAGGCGGACCAACGGGCTCAAGGCTGTCAAAGGGTTTGCCGGTGGCCTCTTCATATTCCACCTCGTCCCAGAACCCGATCAGGATACCGCTTTCGGCGGCCACGCCCAGTCGTGCAACGACCTGAGGCGTCGCGGTGATCCGTGTATGGTGCTGGGTGGCCCAAGCCAAAAGAGCCCGTTCCATTTCCGCGCGCACGTTCACGTGTTCTTCGGTCATGGATGCCCCGATATCGGTCAGCTCGTGCGGGTCGGTTTCCAGATCAAACAGTACCGGCCGGAACCCTTCGCAGCGAACATATTTCCACCGGCCATCGAAAATCATCACCGTCCGCGCGTCTTCCTGGGCCACATTCAGCGCGCTGGCCATCTCAAAGCTGGAATAGTCATGCTCTGATATCGCGTAATGCCGTGAAAACCCGTCGGTTCCGTGCAAAAGCGGCGTCAGATCGCGGCCCTCAACGATATGAGGTTTGGCCGGGCAGTTCATCGCCCGCATAAAGGTCGGCGCAAGGTCGATCATTTCCACCAAAGCGTCCGAAACCATGCCCCGCGTCTTATCCGCAGCAGCCCGAGGATCGGCGATGATCAACGGCACCTTGGCTGCGACCTCGTGATAGAAATCCTTGTCACCCATCCAATGGTCGCCCATGTAATCCCCGTGGTCCGAGGTAAAGGCGATGATCGTATTGTCGGAAATGCCCTTTTCATCCATCCAGGCAAACAACCGCCCCAGATTGTCGTCCAGCTGCTTGATCAGCCCCATATAGGCCGGGATCACATGGTCGCGCACGTGATCCCGGGCAAAGCTTCGGCAGATCCGGGACTTTTGATAGGCCCCCAGCAGCGGATGGTCGGTTTCCAATTCAGCCTTTGACCGGATCGGATCAACGATATGCTCGGGCCCGTACATGTCATGGTATGGGGCAGGGACGATATAGGGCCAATGGGGCTTGATATAGCTAAGATGGCACATCCAGGGCCGCCCGTCGGCCTGGGCACCTTCCATAAACTCCATCGCGCGATTGGTCATATAGGCGGTCTCAGAATGCTCTTCGGGGATATTCGCCGCCAGCCGAGAGTTTTTTAGCAGCCAGGCCGACATCAGCTCGCCATCGGGGTCGATGCCGGAATTTGCGAAGTCTTCCCACGGGTTATCGGATTTATATCCCAGATTGACCAGATAATCATCATAGGCTGACCAGCGTTGGCGCGCGCTGTCGGGGTGCAGGCCGTCGTCGCGGTCAAACGCCTCGAACCCGCATTCCGCAACCCGCACGCCAATCTCGCTGTCGGGATCTATGCCCAGCCAAGCCATGCCTTCAGCGTCCGCCGTCATATGGGTTTTGCCAACCAATACTGCCCGCGCACCGGCGTCGCGCAAATGATCACCCAAAGTCGGCTCGCCCACCCGCAGCGGGATGCCGTTCCAGGTTGACCCATGGCTGCGCACATAGCGCCCGGTATAGGCCGACATCCGCGACGGGCCGCATACCGGCGATTGCACATAGGTGTTGGTAAACCGAACGCCCCGCTGCGCCAGCGCATCGATATGGGGGGTGTGTAGATGCGGGTGGCCGTAGCAGCTTAGATAATCAAACCGCAATTGGTCAGCCATGATCCACAAAACGTTCGGCGTATCGGTCATTCGTCAAATTCGCTTTCCATGGTCGGCACGCAGCCGCATATGACGCGGGGCAAGGCGGCCGTTAAATCAGTGCAATCTTTGGGCGTCTAGATAAGCATTTGTGCAGTTGTGTGACAAGTCATGTATTTTCGTTTCGGAAAAAACTGGGCCCGTTCACTGCTGTGGGGGCTGTCTATCCGCCCAGCTGAGTACGCATCGCCTGATAGATCACCGCCGTTGCTGTGTTGGCCAAATTCAAAGACCGGACTTTCGGGTTCTTCATCGGCAGATGGAACACACGGTCGTCCATATCCGCTAGGACATAGTCCGGCAAGCCTTTGGTCTCGCACCCAAAAACCAGATAGGCGTTGGGATCGAACACCGGATCAAACACACTTTGCGCGCCGTATTCTTCAAAGAAATACAGGCTGTCCCGCGGTGGCCGACGCGTCTGTAGAAAGCTCGCCCAATCGTCATACTCGGACAATTGCACATGCTGCCAATAATCCATGCCCGCCCGCCTGACGGCTTTCTCCTCGATCGAGAATCCGTAGGGCTTGATCAGGATCAGCTCCAGATCCAGGGCCAGACAGGTTCGCCCAATCGCGCCGGTATTATAGGGGATATCCGGCGTCACAAGGACCAGCTTCATTTGGGGATCAGACATAAGAGGTGCAAGCTTTCAGTGGCCCGGGCGCAGGATCGGCCCAGCCCCTGTTACCTTGACAAGCGGGGGCAGAACAACGCCAAGTTTAGGGCAAACGCCGGGATTGCAGCCCCGCATATCTTGGTGCACCAAGCCGACCAGAGGATGCAAAAGGACACGGTCGATGGAGTTTCGCGCAGACGCATTGGACCAAACAGGTAGCATTGTAAGCCTGTTTCGGGACACCTTCACCGCCTCTGAAGGGGCAGAAGAAGGCCAGGCCGTGGGCAATCTGGCCAAGGGCCTGATCGAAACAACGCCCAAGGCGGATATCTACGGCTTTTCCGCCTTTGAAGGGACCATCCGCGCAGGCTGCATCCTGTTCACGCGGTTGACCTATCCCGATGACAGCGCCCGTGTTTTTCTGCTGTCCCCCGTGGCCATTCGCACAGACCACCAGCAGCAGGGCGTAGGGCAAAAGCTGATCCGGTTCGGGCTGGACCATTTGCGCGCAGCTCAGGTCGATCTGGTCTTCACCTACGGCGATCCGAACTATTACGCCAAAACAGGCTTTGGGCCGATCAGCCAGCAAGACGCCCAGGCCCCTTATCCGCTGCAGATGCCCCACGGATGGTTGGCCCAGTCGTTAAACGGGGCAGGCATCAGCCCGTTGACCGGCCCGTCCACATGCGCCCCGGCTTTGCGGGATCCAGCGCTTTGGTAGCGCCTTGATGCAAATCAATGACGTGGCGGACCGGTGGTGCTAGAATAGGCCCATCAAAGGAGGA
>SPJP01000005.1 GCA_006844665.1 Paracoccaceae bacterium | reverse complement strand
CTGTTTGATGCAATGGCCGCAGAAGAAGACGGCCACCGGCAGCGGTTGATCGACATGCACAAACAGCGGTTCGGGGATGTGATCCCGTTGATCCGGCGTGAACATGTCAGTGGGTTTTATGATCGTCGTCCGGTCTGGCTGACCGAAAACCTGAGCCTGGAGCGGATGCGCGCCGAGGCGCGGCGGATGGAAAATGTGGCCGCACGGTTCTATACAACGGCGGCTCAGGCGACGTCGGACGCGGATACGCGGCGGTTGCTGGGGGATCTGGCGGCGGCCGAGGCTGGGCACGAAAACAAGGCCGGGCAGTTGACCGACGACCTGGCCGGAAGCGATGCAGGCCAGGCCGAGATCGACGCGGATGAGCGGAAATTCCTGCTGGAATGGGTTCAGCCGGGGCTTGCGGGGCTTATGGATGGCTCGGTCAGCACTTTGGCGCCGATCTTTGCGGCGGCTTTTGCAACCCATGACACATGGCAGACCTTTCTGATCGGGACGGCGGCCAGCGTGGGGGCGGGGATTTCCATGGGGTTTACCGAAGCCGCGTCAGATGACGGGCAACTGTCGGGCCGGGGCAGCCCCTGGAAGCGGGGCATCAGCGCCGGGGTGATGACCACCTTGGGCGGGATGGGCCACGCGTTGCCCTACCTGATCACCGACTTCTGGACAGCAACAACCGTGGCGGCCTTGGTCGTGTTCGTAGAGCTTTGGGCCATCGCCTATATCCAGAACCGCTTTATGAAGACACCGTTCTTCCGGGCGACATTGCAGGTCGTGATCGGCGGGGCTTTGGTTCTGACGGCGGGGGTTTTGATCGGGTCGGGCTAGCCACCGCAAAGGCTGCGTGGTAACGCGGTTCTATGTTGGATATCTTCTTACAGACCCTGCCGTTTTTCGCGATCATCGCCTTGGGCTATGGCGCGGGCAGGACGGGGTTTTTCACCCCCGAGGCAACAGCCTATCTGACCAAATTTGTGTTCTACTTTGCCCTGTCAGCCATGCTGCTGCGATTTTCGGCGAATTTGAGCTTTTCGCAGATCTTCAACCCTCAGGCTTTGTGGGCCTATACGTGCTCGTCCATGGCGGTCTACTTGTTGATCACGGCAGTCGCGATGGTCCGAAAGCTGAGCGTTGCCGAAGCCGCGGTCGAGGCGCAATGCGGTGTCATTGGCAATGTGGGCTTTCTGGGCATTCCTATGCTGGTGATGCTGATGGGACCGGACGCGATTGTACCGGTGATGATCATTCTGGTCGTTGATCTGTTGGTGTTCAGCAGCTTGATCGTGATCCTGATCACTGGGTCAAGGGACGGGCGGGTCAGCTTTGCGGTCCTGGGCACTGTCCTTATGGGGTTGCTTAAGAACCCGATGATCGTGTCGATTACCCTGGGGATTGGCTGGTCGGCGCTGGGCATGCCTTTGCCTGTGCCCGTGAACTCTTTCCTTACCACATTGGGGTCTGCCGCCACGCCGGGGGCCCTGTTTGCCATTGGCGCGTCCCTTGCCACCAAATCGGCCGAGCGGATCCAGATCGCTGGCTGGCTGTCTTTTGCCAAGCTGGTGCTGCACCCGGCTGCGGTGGCCTATGCCGTGCTGGTCGTCTGGCCGCTGGATGCCTATACGGCTGGCGTGATGATCGCGGCGGCGGCCTTGCCCACGGCGGGCAATGTCTACATGCTGGCCGCGCATTACGGGGTCGCCCCAGCGCGCGTGTCGGCCACCATCCTAATTTCAACCGCTGTTAGCATCCTGACATTGTCGGGCGTTATTGCTTGGGTCAGCATTTAACCACTACCGGAGCCTAGATATGGAAACCGTTTCAGAAAACCGCTGCTTTGGGGGCACCCAGGGCGTATATTCTCATAGCTCTGAGGCGACAGATTGCGACATGACCTTTGGTCTGTTCTTGCCAGAAGAGGCCGCAGACGGCCCGGTGCCGGTGCTGTGGTATCTGTCGGGCCTGACCTGCACCCATGAAAACGCAATGGTCAAAGCGGGCGCGCAGGC
The DNA here is from genome assembly GCA_006844665.1 of Paracoccaceae bacterium. Classification (GTDB taxonomy): domain Bacteria; phylum Pseudomonadota; class Alphaproteobacteria; order Rhodobacterales; family Rhodobacteraceae; genus Dinoroseobacter. The sequence continues at coordinate 20,764 of SPJP01000005.1, read as the reverse complement.
CTGTGCGGCGGAACAGGGTATTGCGCTGATCTTCCCCGATACCTCGCCGCGCGGGGCCCATGTGGCGGATGATCCGGCCTATGATCTGGGCCAGGGCGCCGGGTTCTATGTGAACGCGACGCAAAAGCCCTGGGCGCCGAATTTCCGCATGTATGACTACATTATGCAGGAATTGCCCCAGCTGGTGTTCGACGCCTTTGCCATCGATCCCGAACGCCAGGGCATTTCGGGCCATTCCATGGGCGGCCACGGCGCGCTGACCCTTGCGATGAACCATCCTGAAACCTTCCGCTCGGTTTCTGCCTTTGCACCTATCGCCAATCCGACCGCAGGGGATTGGGGCCGCAAGCAGCTAAGCGCCTATCTGGGTGAGGATCAGTCTGCTTGGGCCGCCCATGATTCCACGCTTTTGATGGCGGAAAAGGGCTTTCCCGGCGAGGTTCTGATCGACCAAGGGGCAGACGACCAGTTTCTGGACCTGCTGATGCCAGAAGCGCTAAGTGCGGCCATGGCCAAGCGTCGCCAGCCGGGCATTTTCCGTATGCAGGCGGGCTATGATCATTCGTATTTCTTCGTGTCGACCTTCATGAGCGATCACGTCGATTTCCACGCGGATGCGCTTTACGCATGACGATCTATGTTGATGCCGATGCGTGCCCTGTAAAGGACGAGGTCGTCCGGGTCGCAGAGCGTCACAAGGTGGCCGTGAAGATGGTCGCCAATGGGGGATTGCGGCCCAGCCCGCATCCCCTGGTCGAAATGGTGATCGTGCCCGAAGGGCCCGACATCGCGGATATGTGGATCGCCGACCGGGCGAAGACAGGGGATGTGGTGATCACGGGCGACATCCCCCTTGCTGCCAAAGCGGTCGAGGCCGGGGCCAAGGTTTTAAAGCATAATGGCGAGGCGCTGACCCAAGCCAATATCGGCAATGTGCTGGCGACCCGGGATTTGATGGCCGATTTGCGTGCCGCAGATCCGTTCCGCCAGGGCGGTGGCCGACCCTTTAGCAAATCCGACCGATCCCGCTTTCTTGAAGCGTTGGAGAGAGAGTTACGCCACGCGTCGCAAACGCGATAGTAGTGGCGAAATTGCCCTGTTACGGCGGGGCAATGGACACAATACTTTCCCCCCGCACAACAATATTGGGCATGGCGTCGGCCTTTTTTGCCGTCACCCTGTTTTCCATCAATGACGTTGTTATCAAACATCTAAGCGAAGATTACGCCTTGCATCAGATTGTTCTGTTTCGGGCCCTAATCGGGACCGGATTGCTGTTTGGCTATCTGATCCCCTTTGGGGGCGGGCTGGGGCAATTGCGCACCGACCGGCTGGCGATGCATCTGGTCCGGGGTGGCTGCGTTGTGTTTGCCAATGTGATGTTCTTTCTGGGCCTTGCGGCCATGCCCCTGGCCGAAAACGTGGCGATTTTCTTTGTAGCGCCTTCCTTGATCGCGGTGTTTTCCGTGGTGTTTCTGGGCGAAAAAGTCGGGCCCCACAGATGGGGCGCGATTGCCGTTGGGTTTGCGGGCGTTTTGGTGATGGTGCGCCCGGGGACGGACGCGTTTCAGTTCGCCTCATTACTGCCTTTGTCCGGGGCGGTGGGCTATGCGGCGCTGAACATCCTGACCCGGCGCATGGGCGGCACGGAAAGCGCGATGACCATGACGTTCTACATTCAGCTGACCTTTATTCTGGTGTGCGTTGCCGTGGGTCTGGCGGTGGGTGACGGGCGCTTTGCGGCGCAAGATGACCCGTCGCTGGCGTTTTTGTTCCGCGCTTGGGTGTGGCCGGGCGCCTGGGCCTATCCGTTTCTGACAGCAACCGGCTTGGCCAGTGTGCTCGGGGGCTACTTCATCAGCGTCGCCTACCGCGAAACCGAGGCTGCCCTGATCGCGCCGGTGGAATATGTGGCGCTGCCCTTGTCGGTGCTGTGGGGCTACGTGATTTTCAGCGAATGGCCTGATTTATGGGCAGGCTTGGGGATGTTTTTGATTCTTGTTGGCGGGCTCTATTTAATCTGGCGCGAGGCGATGGCAAAACGCGGCTGATTTGGGTGCAAGATCGCTGGTTTAATTGGCTGGGCACTGTACACTGACAGGAAACAATCCGAGGCGAGCTATGACTGTTGATGCGGTAATCTTTGACATTGGAAACGTGCTGATCGAATGGCAGCCCGAGCGGTATTACGACCGCGAAATAGGCGAGGCTGCGCGCAAGGCCTTGTTCGCCGAGGTCGATCTGCACGGGATGAACGACGAAATCGACAAGGGCGGTCATTTTCGCGATGTGATCTATGCAACGGCTGAAAAAAACCCCGACCATGCGGACGCGATCCGGCGCTGGTATGATGATTGGATTGTGCTGGCCAGCCCGGTGATCCCGCAATCTGTGCGCTGCCTGCGGGCGTTGCGGGCCAAGGGTATCCCCGTGTTCTCGTTAACGAATTTTGGCATTCAAAGCTTTGATTTTGCCAGCACGATCTACCGATTCTTGGAAGAGTTCGACAAAAGCTATGTGTCGGGCCGGATGGGCGTGATCAAGCCTGATCCCACCATTTATCAGATGGTTGAGGACGATTGCGGGATCGCGCCGGGCAAGCTGCTGTTTGCCGATGACCGGGCCGATAACATTGCCGAGGCCAGCCGCAGGGGCTGGCAGACCCATCTGTTTGAAAACCCCCAAGGCTGGGCCGATCGTTTGGTCGCCGAAGGCTTGCTGACCGTCGAGGACACCTTGCCATGACAGTGCCCATGATTGGTGCCGAGGCGGAAACAATGTTGGATTGGCTGGCGCTGACCCAAGCGCTGGAGGCCGGGCACAAGCTGCCGCGGGCTGAGATTAGCGACTCGTTTCTGTACCGCGGTGCTGACACGGTGCTGAGCCGCTCGGCCTGGATCGACGGGCTGGGAATCGCGGTGAAAACGGCGACGATTTTTCCGGGCAATGCGCAGGTGAACAAACCGACCATTGGCGGGGCGGTGTCCCTGTTGGACGACGGCGATGGCAGCCTGGTGGCGTTTCTGGATTTCGCGCTGGTGACGAAATGGAAAACCGCCGGGGATTCCTTGCTAAGCGCGCTGAAGCTAGCCCCGCCCCAGGTGAATACGATCCTGATCGTTGGGGCCGGGACCGTGGCGAAATCGCTGATCGAGGCTTACGGCGCGGGCTTTCCGGGGGCGAAGTTCCAGATCTGGAACCGCTCGGCCGATAAAGCGCAGGCCTTGGCGTCTGACAGGGTGACGCCGGTGGCGGATTTGGCCGAAGCCGTGGCGGGGGCCGATATCGTGCTGACCTGCACCATGGCGACCGAGCCTGTGGTTCGGGGCGAGTGGATCGCGCCCGGTACTCATCTGGATTTGATCGGGGCCTACCGGCGGGACATGCGCGAAGTGGACGACGCGGCCATCAGCAAAGCGGCGCTGTTCGTAGACAGCCGCGCCACAACGATTGGCCATATCGGCGAGATCGAGTTCCCATTGCAGGCCGGTGTGATCGCGGCCACGGACATTCGTGCGGATTTCTATGACCTTAAGGACGGGCTGTTCACGCGGCCGGATGCGGATGCGATCACGATTGCCAAGAACGGCGGCGGGGCGCATTTGGATCTGATGACAGCGGCCTATATTCGCGACGCGGTGGGCGGCCAGTGATCTGGGCGGGGATCGCTCTGGTCGCGCTGATCGCGCTGGCGCCGTTCCTGTTGGAAGCCTGGCGTGTCCAGATGGACACGACCTTGCAGGCTGACGCGCCGGGGCAGTTTGCCATGTTAGAAGGGGGCGGGACCCATTACCGTTGGGACGGGCCAGAAGGTGGCCCGGTTCTGGTACTGATCCACGGGCAATCTTCGCCCAACTATATCTTTGATGACGTGGTGCCGGGGCTGAACCAGCTGGGCTTTCGCACCTTGCGCTATGATCTGTGGGGCCGGGGGTTTTCGGACCGCGCGCCCGGCGATCAGGACGAAGACTATTTTTGCGCCCAGCTGAAAGACTTGCTGGATCAGGTGCAGCCCAGAGGCCGGGTGTCTTTGATGGGTTTTTCCATGGGGGCCATGATCGCGACGGGTTTTGCGGCCAAATATGCCGACCGGGTTGAACATCTTGGGCTGATCGCGCCCGCGGGAATGGGCCACAATGCGGATCTGTTGCTGCGCATCACCCGGGACGTGCCCTATCTGGGCGATTGGGCCTGCCGTTGGTTGGGCGCTTGGCAATTGCGCACAGGGATCGCGCTAGGCCCGTGCAGCGCGGAAATGAAGGCGCGGCTGATCCACGAGACGACGTTGCGGGGGTATATGCCTGCCCTGACCTCTAGCCTGCGGCACACGCTGGCGGAAACTCAGGAAGCCGAGCATTTGCGCGTGGGCCGGGCGGCGATCCCGGTGATGGCGGTTTGGGGCGCGCAGGATCAGGTGATCCCGGTTGCCTTGGCCGACAAGCTAAAGGCGCTGAACCCCGAGGCGCTGCAAATCATTGTGCCAGACGCAGATCACGCGCTGCCCCACACCCATCCGGACGTGATCGTCGACAGCTTTGCCAAGCTGAGCGATGATTTTATCTAGCGGTAGCTTTAGGCCGCTGCGGCCACAGGCCCCCGGTTTTCGCGGATGGGCAGGTGGATGATCGCGCTGAATGCGCCCACGCCAATGCCGATCCACCAGACCAAGGTGTAATCGCCGTAGATGTCGTACAGCCGCCCGCCCAGCCAAACGCCCAGGAAGCCGCCCAATTGGTGGGAAAAGAAGATGATCCCGTACAGGGTGCCCATGTAGCGCAGCCCATATAAATGGGCGACCAGGCCGGAGGTCAGTGGCACTGTGGCCAGCCAAAGCGAGCCCATGACCAGGCTGAATACGATCACGCTAAGCGGGGTGATCGGCAGCATGATGAACACGATCGAGGCGAGGGTTCGGGCCACATAGATCGCCGCCAGCAGGTATTTCTTGGGCAGGCGGTTGCCCAGATAGCCCGCGTAGATCGTGCCGCCGATATTGGCCAGCCCCACCAAGGCGATGGCCAAGGCCCCTAGTGCGGATGTGGTGCTGACCCCAAGGACGTCCAGCAAAGAGCCAGAGGCGATTGGGCCGCACAGCTCGGTCACGAAGGCGGGGAAATGGGCGGTCAGAAAGCCCAGCTGGTAGCCGCAGCTGAAAAAGCCCAGAAAAATCAATGTGTAGCTGGGATCTTTGAACGCGCGGGTCAGAAGGGCCCCGATGGATTCCTGAAGCTCTTGCTTGGTTGCGGTGACGGGCGCGCGCAGCATGGGCAGGGCCAGCAGGGCGGACATGACGATGGCGGCAAAGATCAAGAAAACCTCGTGCCAGGCGAAATGGCCCAGCAAAAACTCGGCTAAGGGCGGACCAAAAACCTGCCCTGTGGACCCGGCGGCCGTGGCCAAAGCCAGCGCCATCGAGCGGTTTTCCGGGCTGGCTGCACGGCCGACCATGGCCAGGATAACGCCAAAGCCCAAGCCCGCGACGCCAAAGCCGACCAGGATCTCTAGCCACTGCATCTGCCCGGGGGTTATCGCATAGGCGCTAAGCACCAGCCCGGCCGCATAGCACAGCGCGCCCAGAATAATGGCCCTGCGGTCGCCAAACCGTTCGGCGATAGACGCGAAAATCGGCTGGCCGATGCCCCAAGCCAGGTTCTGGATCGCAATCGCCATACTGAATTCTGCGCGGGGCCAGTCAAAATGTTCGGCCACGGGGATCTGGAACACGCCGAAACTGGCGCGGATGGCAAAGCCAATCATCAAAATGATCGACCCTCCGATCAGGACGGGTGTGAACAGAGAGGTGGATTTTGACATGGGGCTGACCGTTTTTTAAGCGTGTCCAGCCACTGTGGGGGACAAGTTGGGCGGTGGCAAATCAATATTACTGGTTCTTGCCATCAAGATCGCTTAACCGGTCCCCATTATGAGTTTGACATCCCTATACCGAGCCCGGGTCAAAGCCGGCGAATTGCGCGAAGATCCGGCACAGCTGCATGCGGTCGAGGTGCTGGAACAGATCCGCCGTCTGGTCGAAGCGCCGGTGCCCAAACGCTCGTTCCTGGCGCGGTTTGCCGGTGCCAAGCCCCAGATCCCCGAGGGCCCGCGCGGCGCCTATCTATGGGGAGGTGTTGGGCGTGGCAAATCCATGCTGATGGATTTTTTCCATGATACGGTGGCGATCCGGGATAAGCGGCGGGTGCATTTTCACGCCTTTATGCAAGAGGTCCACAGCGCCCTGCACGAGGCGCGCAAAAGCGGCGTTGATGATCCGTTGGTTCCTGTCGCGGCGGATATTGCAGGCAAAGTCCGGTTGCTGTGTTTCGACGAAATGCAGATCAGCGATATCACCGATGCGATGCTGGTCGGGCGCTTGTTTACCCTTTTGTTCGAAGCGGGTGTTTTTATCATCACGACTTCGAACCGGGAACCGTCAGAGCTGTATAAGAACGGGCTGAACAGGCAATTGTTTTTGCCGTTCATTGATTTGGTGTCCAAGACGTTGTTGATGCATCAGCTGGTGTCGTCCACCGATTATCGCCAGAACCGGTTAGAGGGCGAGATCCGCTACTTTAGCCCGGTGAATGCGCAGGCGCGGCAAGCGCTGGACGAGCTGTGGAATGATCTGTCAGGGGGCACGAATACCGGGCTGGTTCTGACCGTGAAGGGCCGGGCGCTGGATCTCGAGCGGTTTCAGAACGGTGTGGCGCGGATGGATTTCTGGGAACTGTGCGGCAAACCCAGGGGCGCGCCGGATTATTTGGCGCTGGCGGGGGCTGTGAAAGTGCTGATCCTTGAAAATATCCCCCAGCTGGGGCGCAGCAATTTCAACGAGGCCAAGCGCTTTGTCACCCTGATCGACGCGCTATACGAGGCCGGGGTGATCCTGATGTGTTCCGCGGCGTCGCAGCCTGAAACGCTTTATATGGAAGGCGAAGGCACGTTCGAATTTGAACGCACCGCCAGCCGTTTGCGCGAAATGCAGTCGGCGTCTTGGGGATAGGCGAAAGCTAGTGGTCTGGTGAGGGCTTCGAGCAGAAAGTCGAATTCAGGTGTGGCCTTTGGCTTGGAGGCCTACCACCAATTTGGGCTTAAGCTTTCAATTGTTACCTTGGCGTCTGCGATTTGTCGGGTTTCCGATATGGACGTTGTTGCATGCCCTAAAACTAGATGGCTATTCCTGCGGATCCGCTGTTCGCCAGATCGAAAATCTGACAACCGGTTCTGGAAAATCTATCGGTCCTGAGCCTAATCAGAGCTTTTCCGCTACTACAATATTATTGTGATAGAAGTTCTCATTGTTTGGAAGGATTTTACCTAATGCTTTGCCAAGTATATTTATGGGGGCAACTAGCAGGGGTGTCATCACGAGTTTAATATAGCCGTTTCTTGGCAATACATGCAGGTAGACATAAATTGAGAGCATTTGCATTATTGTCTCAACGAAACTCGTAGATTTTTCCAGTTTTACTAACTTAAATCCATTTGTAGCAAGCAAGTGCTCTACAGCGAAGGAAGTGTACCTAGCAAAATCATAAGGTTGCTCGTGCTCATACCATACAAATGGACAAGTAAAACATAGTCTTCCGCCCTGTCTAAGAACTCGGTTTATTTCCCGAAGTAATTCGTCAATGTTGAATACATGCTCAAAAACTTCTGAAGAAAATGCATTGTCAAAATATTCGTCTTCGAACGGTATAGTTTTTCCATCATAGAACTTGTCCACCTTGCTAGATGAATGATTATGCCCGCTCACCTCAATATCTATCCCAATGTATTCGTCCACCGTAAACAAGTCTTCATAGGGTTTACTTCCACACCCTACATCCAGCAGCTTTCCTTCTTGACAAAATGAAGAAAGTTCTCGCACTCCATTGATCAATCCTCGCCGGACGATAAAAGCTGGATGTATCCATATTCCCAATAGGTATGATGGATAAAATTGCTCTCTGCGGTAGATTTTTTTTAGCCAGGCAATCATTGCTTCTTACACCCTTTAGCTAGCGAGCCTTTCAGCATCCTAGCAGTAAACTCAAATTCTTTGCACAAACGATTATCTTCTTTCAGTGCGTTCGCACGTTTTTCTTAACTTACCCAACAGAAAATCTGAGTGCTGTGGGACTAGCCGTTTTCCTTTAGCACGTCGCCCGCCAGATAGAGCGATCCGCAGATCAGGATCCGCGCGCCGGGATGGGACTTGGTGATCGTTTGGATTGCCGAGCGGACATCTGGGGATTCGTCAGCTGCGAAGCCCGCGGTGCGGGCGTGTTCTGCGGTTTGCTGTGATGACAGGGTCGCGGGGGCGTCGGGGATGGACACGGCCGTTAGGCTGCTGGCGAATTCGGACAGCGGGGCCATAAAGCCGGTCACATCCTTGGTGTTCAGCATGCCGCAGATCAGATGGGTTTCGCGCTGGGGCAGGCCTGCGAAAGTGGCGGCTATCGCCTGGCCCGCAGCAGGGTTATGGCCGCCGTCCAACCACAGCTCGGACCCATCAGCGGCATCGATCAGCGGGCCGTGGCGCAGGCGCTGCATCCGGGCGGGCCATGTAACGTCGGTCATGGCCGCGTCAAAGGCGGGCTCGGCCGCATTTAGAGCGCGCAGGGCGGCAATGGCGGCGCCTGCGTTCTGGATCTGGTGAGCGCCGACCAATGCGGGCAAGGGCAGATCCAGCAGGCCGGTTTCGTCAGTGTAAACCAGACGGTCCCCTTCGCGGGTCACGTGCCAGTGCTGGCCGTGCACCCATAGCGGCGCGCCAAGACGGGCGGCTTTTGCCTCGATCACGTCCAGCGCTTCGTCCTGCTGAGGGCCCACGATGCACGGCACACCGCGTTTCAGAATGCCTGCCTTTTCGCCCGCAATTTCAGCCAGTGTGTCGCCCAGGAATTGTTGGTGATCCAGATCAATCGGGGTGATGATCGTCAGGGCGGGGGTGTCGATCACATTGGTGGCGTCTAAGCGCCCGCCTAGTCCGACCTCTAGCAGCGTGTAATCCGCTGGGGTTTTGGCAAAGGCCATCAGGGCGGCGACGGTTGTGATCTCAAAGTAAGTGATCGGGTCGGGGCCGTTGGCTGCCAGGCATTCGTCCAGCAGATCGGTTAGGGCGGTCTCGTCAATCAAATCGCCCGACAGGCGGATGCGTTCGTGGAACCGAGCCAAGTGGGGCGATGTATACGCGTGCACGGATTTGCCCATGCCTTCCAACCCGGCGCGGATCATCGCCTGGGTCGATCCTTTGCCATTTGTCCCCGCGATGTGGATCACGGGGGGCAAGGATTTTTCTGGATGGCCGGTGGCCGCCAGCAAGCGCCAGACGCGGTCCAAGGTCAGGTCGATGATCTTGGGGTGCAGCGCCATCATCCGGGACAAAAGCGCGTCCGATGTTGGGGGTGTCACTTCTTGGTCTCGGGCTTTGCTTTTGCGGCTGGTTTCTTAGCAGGGGCTTTGGCCGCTGGCTTTGCTTTTTTGACCGGTACTTCTTCTTTGGCCGCGTCTTCTTCTTTCGGGGCCTCCAGCACGGGGGCTTCTTCGGTTTCGGCTGGGGCTTCCAGAATGCCGCTGATGGCGCGGGGCTGGCCCAAAAGCATCCGGGTGATCGAGATCAGCTCGTCCCGCATTTGAGTGCGCGAGGTCACGCGGTCCAGCATGCCGTGATCCAGCAGGTATTCGGCGCGCTGGAAGCCTTCGGGCAGCTTTTCACGGATGGTTTGTTCGATAACGCGGGGACCGGCAAAGCAGATCAGGGCGTTGGGTTCGGCGATATGAACGTCGCCCAACATCGCGTAGGACGCGGTGACGCCGCCGGTTGTTGGGTGGGTCAGAACCACGATGTAAGGAAGGCCCGCTTCGCGCAGCATCTGGATCGCTACGGTCGTGCGGGGCATTTGCATCAGGCTAAGGATGCCTTCTTGCATCCGCGCGCCGCCAGCGGCCGAAAACAGAATCAACGGGCGTTTCATCAATACGGCGCGTTCGGCGGCCGCGATGATGGCGTTGCCAACATACATGCCCATGGATCCCCCCATGAACGAGAAATCCTGTGCCGCTGCAACGATCGGAGTTTTGCCAATCTCGCCTTCGGCCACCAGCATCGCTTCGGATTCGCCGGTGGATTTCTGGGCTGCTTTCATCCGGTCGGGATAGCGTTTCTGGTCGCGGAATTGCAGGGGGTCAGTGATCGGGGCGGGGACTTCGACCTCGGTGAAAATGCCGCCGTCGAACAGGGCGGTGAAGCGGTCCCGGGGGCTGATGCCCATATGGTGTTCGCAAGACGGACAGACGTTTAGATTGTCTGACAGCTCTCGGTGGAACAGCATGGTGCCGCATTCAGGGCATTTGGTCCAAAGATTTTCCGGCATCTCGCGGCGCGAAAACAGCGAGTTGATCTTGGGACGGACGTAGTTAGAGATCCAGTTCATCGCACAAAGGCCCTTTTGACGGTATTCCCGTCAATTAAGGGGATGCGGTGCGAATTGCAATCAGGCTGGCGGTTTCCTGCGACAGTTCTTCTTGGGGATTTCGACGCGGGCCAATTTTAGCGGTTTGCGGCGTTGGCCACGGTGATCAGGCCGTAGCCAAGATCCTTGTCAGCGTTGGTGACCCGCTGAGGAGAGGTGGTGGCAACCAAAGCCAAGGTGCAGACGCCCATACAGAAAATTGTCAGGGTCAAAACAAGCGGGCCGCGTGTGTTCAATAGATTGGCCATTACGCGAACCGGGGGTCGGAGCTTGTCTTGAACCCGTAGGATCCGTTTTCGCGTAGGATCATGCACAGGGCGGCGTAGGCGTCAGATTGCTTGGCGCGGCGGGGCGCGCGTTTTGCCTTTTCGCGAAAGCCCAAGGTTTCGAATGTGGGGGACAATGCGCCCCATTCGATGGTGACATGGGTCGATGTCTTGCCTTTTGCCTGCATGATCTTTTCCCTCGTACGACGCGTTACTGAACTACGCTGTTAATCTTTGTTAACGAGTGTTTGACGGGGAAAAAGGGCAGCTCTGGGGCAGGGGTAAGGAAATTTTGGACAATAAGGGGATTATTCGGTGATTGTTTCCTTACGGCCCAAAGCCCAGCGGATTGCGAACCAGATCCCAACGGTTGTTGCGATATCCAGAAGGATGGCGGGGATGACAAAGGCGGTGTCTGCCATCCCGAAACGGGTTGTATATAAAGACAATCCGCCCAAGTTGTCGGGCAGGGACACCAGCAGAAAGGCTGCTGCGTTATTGGCCAGATGAAATCCCCAAGCCGCGCCGATTGTGCCGGTTCGAGCGGTCAGGTCGGCGGCAAACAGGCCGAACATTGTGGCAGCGGCCACCATCAGCAGCGCCGCGGGCCCGATATTTGACGGATCGAAATGCAGCGCGCCGAACAGAACCGAGGGCAGGACCATCCAAACCCAAGGGTTCGAGAATCGGGCCGCCAGTTGCTGTTGGATATAGCCACGGAACAAAAGCTCTTCCGCGCCGGTTTGCACGAACAAGGCAATCACGACGACGGGCAGCAGGGCAACCCAAGGCCGTGTGCCCATGCCGGGATCCAGCGGGACGATCAGCGCGAAGAGCCCGGTCACGACTAGGATAATGATCATGGCGGTGCTGAAGCCGGTCTTGAAATGCTCGATCGCGATTTGCCAGGGGCCGAACAGGGTCAGGGGGCCGCGACGGTGCAGAAGGGCAGCGGCCGCAACCGCGCCCAGGGCCATGGCGGGGAAGGTCGAGAGCATGAGCAGAGCGCCGATGGGGCCTTGGCCCGCTTGCATCTGGGCCAGCCATCTGGTCGATTGTTCGGGCGAAGCCAAAAGGTTCACCAAAGCCACTATTCCGATGATCGCGCCAAGATAGATCGCGGCGGCCACAATCAGACCCACGACAAGGCGCCACAAAGCGGGGTGCGTTTTGGCGGGGGCGACAAAGTCGGAATGGGCGGAATACGACATTACGGGCCTTTCGAAGGTTACGATCCCTACGTATCCAGACCGGGGCAATGGTGCAATCGCGCTTGTGCCTTCTTGCGCTAGTCCTTATCCAAGTTTCAGCCAGTTTATCGGAGGAACACCGCCAATGTCTCGTATCGACAAAACCAACTTGCCCAGCCGCCATGTGACCGAAGGGCCGGCCCGTGCGCCGCACCGGTCCTATTTCTATGCGATGGGTTTGGGGGAAGAAGAGATTCACCAGCCCTGGGTTGGCGTTGCGACCTGTTGGAACGAAGCTGCCCCGTGTAACATCGCCCTGAACCGTCAGGCCCAAGCCGTGAAGCTGGGCGTGAAAGAGGGCCACGGCACGCCGCGGGAATTCACCACGATCACCGTAACCGACGGGATCGCGATGGGGCACGAGGGCATGCGCTCCTCCTTAGCGTCGCGCGAGGCGATTGCTGACACCGTTGAGCTGACCATGCGCGGCCATTGCTATGACGCGATTGTGGGTCTGGCCGGTTGTGACAAATCCCTTCCAGGTATGATGATGGCGATGGTGCGTTTGAACACGCCGTCTGTCTTTATATATGGCGGGTCGATTCTGCCGGGCCGTTTGGACGGCAAAGACGTGACCGTTCAGGATGTGTTCGAAGCCGTGGGCCAGCATCAGGCGGGCAACATGTCGGACGCCGCCCTGGAAGTTCTGGAACGTGTGGCGTGCCCAAGTGCCGGTGCTTGCGGTGGCCAGTTCACCGCCAACACCATGGCTTGTGTGTCCGAAGCGATTGGCCTTGCGCTGCCAAACTCATCCGGTGCGCCTGCGCCATATGAGAGCCGCGATCAGTACTGTATCGCGTCGGGTCAGGCCGTGATGAACCTGATCGAAAAGAACATTCGCGCCCGGGATATCGTCACGCGCCAGTCGCTGGAAAATGCGGCGCGCGTTGTGGCCTGTACCGGTGGTTCGACCAATGCGGGTCTGCACCTGCCAGCGATTGCCCACGAGGCAGGCATCGATTTCGGTCTGGAAGACGTCTGCGACATCTTCCGCGAAACGCCTTACTTCGTCGATCTGAAGCCCGGCGGTACTTATGTGGCCAAAGATCTGTACGAGGCGGGCGGCGTTCCTGTTGTGATGAACGAGCTGCGCAAAGCGGGTCTGGTCCACGAAGACTGCATGACGGCGACAGGGCGTTCCATGGGCGAAGAGCTGGACATGGTCACCCGTGAAGCCGATGGCAAAGTGATCTATTCTGTTGAAACGCCGCTGACCCAATCTGGCGGTGTTGTTGGCCTGAAGGGCAACCTGGCCCCTGATGGTGCGATTGTAAAAGTGGCCGGTATGGAAGCGCAGCATCAGCGTTTTGTCGGCCCGGCCCGTGTGTTCGAATGCGAAGAAGAAGCGTTCGAGGCGGTCAAAGCGCGCCAATATGAAGAAGGCGAAGTGCTGGTTATCCGCAACGAGGGCCCCGCAGGCGGCCCGGGCATGCGCGAAATGTTGGCCACAACGGCCGCTTTATCCGGCCAAGGCATGGGCAAAAAGGTCGCTTTGATCACGGATGGCCGCTTTTCCGGGGCAACCCGTGGCTTTTGTGTCGGTCATGTTGGTCCAGAAGCAGCACATTGTGGACCAATCGCTTTGCTGAAGGACGGGGACGTGATAACCTTGGATGCAATAAAGGGTGAACTGAGTGTCGATCTGACCGAGGAAGAGCTCGAACAAAGAAAATCCGAGTGGGCAGGTCCGAGGAAAACAATTTATGCATCTGGCGCATTATGGAAATACGCGCAGCTGGTGGGAGCGACCAAACATGGTGCGGTCACCCATCCAGGGGCAAATGAAGAGGCCCATATCTATATGGACCTCTAAGGTGAAGTTTGTCTTGCTTGCCGCTTGTGTAGCCCTTGCGGGTTGCGGCGGCGGGTTTGAAGGATCGCTTCGTTCGGCCACCAGCGTACCCGGAAACTTTTTCGGGTCGCTGACCGGTTCGGCAGGCCAGCGCGAGGCCACTGTCGGCAGCGCGCAGATCAAGATCGCCGGGCCAGAAGGCTATTGCGTTGATCCTACGTCCAAGAAAGTTTCTGGAAATACGACGTTTCTGCTGCTGGCCAGCTGCTCGGCTATCACCGAATCAAGCCGGGCCGCCACGCCGCAACATCCTGCAGCGCTTTTGGCATCTGTAGGCGACCCAACGGGCCAATCTGTTGCAGCGGATTTGCCCGGATTGGACAACCTGCTGCGCAGCGAAACCGGACGCGGCATGCTAAGCCGGTCCAAGGACGCGGGCACGGTCGAGGTTCTGGAAAGCTTTGCGATGGACGACACCCTGTTCGTCCGGGTGCGCGATACCAGCCCGAATGAACAACCCGGCCTGTCCTATGAATATTGGCGAGCAATTTTGGATGTCAAAGGCTCGGCTGTGACATTGTCGGTGATGGCGCCGCGCGAAGATCCGTTCAGTATCAATACCGGGCTGCAAATTCTGCGATCCTATGTGGCCGAAGTCAAAGCGCGCAATGGTTTGGGGCCAGCCCCGGCGCCGCTTGCCACAGCACAGCAGACTCAACAACAAGAACAGCAGCAGGCCCAGCCGGCACGGATCCCAAGTCTCAGCACGTTGGGAAGCGTCGGCATTCTAAGGCGCTTGTTCAGCTAGACCCAAAGGAGCGGCCGTGATTTCTTCCAGAAAAGGGTCCAACCTGGTTGGGCGCTTGAATAAAATGGCGGATGAACTGGCAGGTTTGCAGGCGTCCTGCGGTGCAATGACGGGCGCGCAGTTGACGCTTGCCGTTGAAGCCCGCGACCGCCTGCAGCAGGCCTTGATCGACACAAGCGACGCGCTTGCCCATGCGCGGGCCGCCGAAGTTGCGATGCCGGTTAGTGGTTGGGATGCCTCGGCCCGGTTGCCTTTGTGGCGCGAAGCCATGTCGCCCGCAACGCGCACCGGATTGCGCAACGGGGCACGGATTGGGCCCGGCGTGCACCTGTTTCACGATTGCCCAATGTCGGAAATCCTGCTGCAGCAAGTGGCCCAAGACGCCGGAGCCCCGTTTGGCCTGGTGATGGAAGCGTTTACCTTCCAGGGCAGCTTTCTGTCCTTGGCCGTGGATTTCCCCGAAGACATCACCCGCGATATCGCCGACAAGCATATCGTGCGGGTGTCTGTAGATCGCCGGTTTGAAAACGAAGGCGCGCTGTATTTGCGGCTGAACGTGCAGTCGGGCCCGAATACCGAACAGCTGACTGGCAGTTTGTCAGGGGAGGCCGGCATAGGCTCGGTCGAGTTTGATCTGGGCTACAGCGCTGATCTGGTGGATTGCCATATCGATAAGATCTGGCTGGACATTATGGTTGATAAACCCGCGGCCAACCGGGTGGAGCTGCGCGACATCGTTGTCGCCCATCGCCGCCGGGCCGAGATGTGATAGGGCGCTGAAATGAGCAATGTTCGTTTAAAGAAGACCGGGTTTGAAAATGGCCAATGGACAGGGCAGCTTAGCGGCACCTCGGACAGTGAAGAGCTGACGGTATGGAGTGATGGTAAGCGCGCCGAAGGGCTGGTTGTGGCCAAGGTCGAGGGTGAAAGCCAGATTTGGGACGTGACCTTCCCCGTGCCTCTTGGTGCTCTTGGCGATGCAGCAGCGGTGTTTTTATTCCGCATGAAAGGTTCGGTCGAGCCTCTGGAAACCCTGACTTTGCTGGCGGGCAAAGCGTTGGACGGGGATCCAAGGGCCGAACTTGCTGGTCTGCGGGCCGAGCTTGACCTGATCAAAAAGGTTCTGCGTCGCAGTCTGGCCGAGGCTGACGCCGATAAGTGACGCGGCGTTGCGGGTGACAGACCCGATTTCGGCGGCCATCACTATGGTCTGAACCGGAGACGCGCGATGACTGATTTTCCAAACTTGCTGGCCCCGTTGGATCTGGGCCATGTGACCCTGCCCAATCGGGTTCTGATGGGCTCTATGCACACGGGTCTAGAGGAATCGGGCGATTGGGCCCGGGTGGCGCGGTTCTATAGTGACCGGGCTGCGGGGGGCGCGGGGCTGATCGTGACCGGGGGCATGGCGCCGAATGCCGAAGGCGCTGTATTGCCCGGGGCCGCTGGGCTGTTCAGTGACGCAGATATCGCCAACCACCGCCAAGTGACAGATGCTGTCCATGGCAAGGGCGGGCGGATCGCGATGCAGATTCTGCATGCCGGGCGCTATGCCTTTACGCCGAACTGCGTGGCACCGTCGGACATCAAATCCCCGATCAGCCCTTTCAAGCCAACCGCGCTGGACGAGGCCGGGATCGAAAAACAGATCGACGACATGGTGACGGCTGCTATCCGTGCCCAAAAGGCCGGGTATGACGGGGTCGAGGTTATGGGGTCGGAAGGCTATTTTCTGAACCAGTTCCTTGTGGCCCATACCAACCGGCGCGAGGATCGCCGGGGCGGCAGTTATGAAAACCGGATGCGCCTGCCTGTCGAAGTCGTGTCGCGAATCCGCAAGGCGGTGGGCGATGATTTCATCGTGATCTACCGGATCAGCATGATCGACCTGATTCCCAATGGCTCGACCTGGGCGGAGGTCGTGCAACTGGCCAAAGCGATTGAGCAGGCGGGCGCGGATATTCTGAACACCGGCATAGGTTGGCACGAAGCGCGGGTTCCGACCATTGCGACCAGCGTGCCGCGCCGGGGCTGGGCTTGGGTGACAGCGAAACTGATGGGGCAGGTGGGCATCCCGGTGATCACCTCGAACCGGATCAACACACCTGCGGTGGGTGAAGAGATCATCGCCGAAGGGGCGGCCGACATGGTGTCGATGGCCCGGCCCTTTCTGGCGGATGCGGATTTCGTGGCCAAGGCGAAGGATGGACGGACAGCGGAAATCGCGCCGTGTATTGGTTGCAACCAAGCCTGCCTTGACCATATTTTCCAAGCCAAGATGGCATCTTGCCTGGTGAACCCCCGCGCCTGCCACGAGACAGAGCTTGAAATTCAGCCCAGTGCATCCGTTGGTTCGGTCGCTGTTGTGGGCGCTGGTGCAGCTGGATTGTCGGCGGCTCTGACAGCAGCGGAGCGTGGGTTTGGCGTGACCTTGTTCGAGGCTGCAGATCAGATCGGTGGGCAGTTGAACCTGGCCAAGCAAGTGCCGGGTAAGGAAGAGTTCATAGGCCTGGTCGATTGGTACAATCATATGGTTCAGGTCCGGGGGATCACGCTGCGTTTGGGCACATGGGTGCAGGCGCGCGATCTGGTCGGATTCGATCACGTTATTCTGGCAACTGGCGTTTTGCCCCGCGATCCGGCGATTCCCGGGCAAGATGGGCCAAATGTGGTGTCCTATATAGATGTGCTGCGCGGTGATGTGGCCGTTGGCGGCCGCGTGGCGATTATTGGCGCGGGCGGCATTGGGTTTGATGTGGCCGAATATCTGGCCCATAGCGGCGAAAGCACCGCCACGTCGATTGACCTCTGGAAGGCCGAATGGGGTGTGTCCGACCCCGAAACAGATCGCGGCGGTTTGTCAGTGGAGGGCCCGCAACCAGCGCCGCCCGCGCGCCAGATCACCCTGCTGCAACGCAAGGCCGAAAAGCTGGGCAAGCGCTTGGGCAAGACCACAGGCTGGATCCACCGGGCGCAATTGCAGATGAAATCTGTGAAAATGCTGGGCGGGGTGAATTACGAACGCATTGATCAGGACGGTCTATATATCAGCTATGGCGAAGCGCGCGAGCGGCCCGAGCTGATTGAGGCGGACACGATCGTGCTATGCGCGGGCCAGGTGCCGAACCGAGGCTTGGCTGATGAATTGGGCGAGTTGGGCCAAGCATACTCTATTATAGGGGGTGCTGATGTGGCCGCCGAGCTGGACGCAAAACGCGCGATTGATCAGGGGATGCGGCTGGCAGCTGAGCTGTAAACAGTCGGCGCTAGGTCGTTTCAAAAATCGACACGGTGGACGAAATACCACCGCACTGTCGCGCCAAGGGCCCATTTCCGCCCAATTTGACCGCGATACATGTTTCCAACGCAGAAACACGCATCGAGGTATAACATGGACAGATTGACGGAAATGGAGGCATTCGCCACCGTCGTAGACCAAGGAGGGTTTACGGACGCAGCCAAGAAAATGGGGATTTCAAAATCCGCAGTTTCAAAGCACGTGTCGTCGCTGGAAGCGCGCCTTGGTGCCCGCTTGTTGAACCGCACAACGCGCCGTGTCAGCCCAACTGAAATCGGCTTGGCCTATTACGACCGTGCCCGCCGGGTTCTGAATGACGCTGGCGAAGCGGATGCTTTGGTCAGCTCTATGCAGAGCGCGCCGTCTGGTCTGTTGCGCATCAGCGTGGCGACCGATTTTGGCGTCGGCTACCTGTCACCGGTTCTGTCTGGCTTCTTGCATGAATTCCCGGATATCACCGTCAACATGGTTCTGAACAACCGCTATGTAGAGCTGATTTCAGAAGGCTTCGACATGGCCGTCCGCATCGGAGAGCTGGAAGACAGCACCCTGCGCGCCCGGAAATTGTCAGAAACCAGCAAGCGCATGGTCGCGTCGCCGGAATATTTCGCCAAATATGGCCGTCCGGAAAAAATCGACGATCTGAACGATCACAAACTGCTGCACTACTCGAACCAGGCCGCTGCAAGCGTTTGGAAAATCACCGCCCCATCTGGCGAAAAGCGCCAGGTGCGCACCAGCGGTTGGTTGACAGTTAATGATGGCCAATCCCTTCTAAATGCTGCGATTTCTGGCCTTGGCATCGCCTATCTGCCGTCTTTCCTATACGCTGATGCGATGAAAGAAGGCCTGGTCGAAGAAGCGATGCCAGAGCTACCCGTGGAAAAGCAAGGCATCTACGCTGTGTACCCTCCGGGACGGTTCACCCAGCCCAAAGTGCGCGCATTCATCGACTTCCTGGTTAGCGAATTCGCCGACAAAGGCCCCGATATCTGGTAAACCCTTTTTCTCGTATTCACGCGTTAACCTGCCCAATTGGCTCGTATCCATCCGGATGCGGGCCAATTTCTTTTGGGGCTAAGGCGTGACCAAAACAACCTCGACCCGGCGGTTGGTGGTGCGGCCCTGGGCGGTTTCATTGGTGGCGCGGGGGGCAAGAAAACCAACACCATGGGCAGCCAGCTGGGCCGGATTAACGCCGTAGCTGTCGATCAGACGGGCCATGACGGATTCGGCGCGTTTCTTGGACAGGGCGACATTGCCGTCCAAAGTGCCTTCGGCATCGGTATGGCCGACCAAAAACACCTGCGCGCTGGGCGTTGCGTTCAGCCAATCGGCCAGGGCCGCAAGCGAGGCAAAGGGTTGGTCAGACAG
This sequence comes from Paracoccaceae bacterium, assembly GCA_006844665.1. Lineage (GTDB taxonomy): Bacteria > Pseudomonadota > Alphaproteobacteria > Rhodobacterales > Rhodobacteraceae > Dinoroseobacter. The sequence continues at coordinate 1,522 of SPJP01000005.1, read as the reverse complement.
CTGCGAAGCGCCAGTAGGGTATTCCAGATCATCGAGCACCGCAGCACCGCTTTGGCGCAGTTTTTCCCCAACCGACAGGTTTGAGCTGACCACGCCTTGGACGGCAGAAGATTGCGCGCTTTGGCTGGTTTCGACCTCGGCCGTCTGAGGGCCGACTTGGATCAGTTGAATATAGCCGGTTGCGGCAGCCGCACTGACCAGCAGGCTGATCGATTGGTCTGTGCCCTGGGAAAAGCTGGCAAACCAGAAATTCGACAGATCAACGAACATATCAGGGGCTTGGACGGTTTCTATCCCAAAGCGAAAGTCGAACCCGCCGCATTGTTGATCCTGGCAGCGGAAATCAACCTGGAACCCTTGGGCGATCAGCTGGTCCTGAATGTCGGAAAACACGTTCGATGTTGTGCTGGCCATTTGAGGGATCTGCCAGACCGAGTGTGTGACGGCGCCTTCCACCACTCGGCTGGGCACACCCCCGTTCGCATAGACGCCGATTGGCAAGGCGTAGCGGGCCAAGGGATCTGACGCGGTGATCTGGGATTGCGCCCCGCGCGGCAAGGCCAGATCCAAGGCTTGGGCCGCCAAAGCGGGCGCGCTGCACAGGGCGCAGGCATATCCAAGCCGTCGACTGGCCGTTAAAAAAGAAGAAAAACGTGCCAAATCAACCCTTGCCCAGCGACTTTACCCGGTAATGGTAGTGTTCCACAGGACGCAGCCCGAGGGAAGAATACACCGCTTGGGCGGGCAGGTTTTCGCTGACTGTCAGCACCGCGAACTGGCTGGCTCCTTGGGAAATGCCCCATGTGGCGGCGGCGCGGGTCATGTTGACGGCGGTGCCCAGACGACGAAGTTTGGGGGCGACCTCGACCGCGTGCATCATCACGGTGTCGCCGTGGATGGCGGCATAGGCGGTGCCTGCGGGCGTGTCATTGGACCGGCCCAGAATGGTGGTTTTGGGGCCGCGGGCGCGCTGCATGATATCAGTGCGGGCAGGGCCAATGCCGCCCTGTTCCCAGATCTCGTACTGGATCGCCAGGGCGGGCCAAACAGGGTAGGCGCTGACCAAGGGCGGGCCGACGCCTGCGACCTCGGCAATGGGGGCGGTCATCACGATTGTGGGGTCTTTGATCCTGTAGCCGCGCCTGTCCAGCTGGTCATCCAAGCCGGGCTGCGCGCCCTGGACCATGAATAACCCGGCTTGTCCCAGCGAAGCCATGGCGTCCTCGGCCCCAGCAATCTCGGATTCCGTCACGGGGCGGGCGCAGGTAGCGGCAGATACCCTTTGCCCCCCTTGTCCGCCTTCGCGCAGCCGAAACGGGCCGACCTGTTGAAAGGCGATGGGCGGCCAGGTGGCGTCAATGATGTCGAACGGGTTCATGTCGCCCCTGGGAAGGCACCGGCAAGGGCTGTGACCCCGGCGCGCAGCTGGTCCGCATCGGTGCCACGCACAACAACATTGGCCCCCAAAACCCCATTGTCGGCAAAGGGATAGGACCCAAAGGACAAGGTGGGAAACTGTTCA
>SPJP01000038.1 GCA_006844665.1 Paracoccaceae bacterium | reverse complement strand
AATGGTCCGTCGCCGCGAGAGGCTCAGCGGCGTTTGGATGCTGTGGCTCAGGCTTACTTGGTTCAGAATGTGTCGCGCAGCGCTGCCGAAGCCGAAAGTAGCTTGGATTTTGTGGAAGCTCAACTCCCAGAGGCTGAACGCGCGGCAAAAGAGGCCGAACAGGCCCTTAACCAGTTTCAAACCGAGCAGCAGTCTGTCGACTTGGGCCTAGAGACCCAGAGCTTGCTTACCCAGATAGGAACTTTGGAAGCTGAGCTGCGCACCCTCGACATTGAAGAAGAACAGATCAAGCAGCTCTACACGCCGAACCATCCATCCTACCGCCAGCTTTTGAGCAACCGTGCACGGCTGGAGGAACGGCTCGAACAGCTGCGCGGCGAAAGCGCTGACCTGCCGCAGACGCAGCGCGAAATTATCAATCTGACCCAGGAATTGGAACTGGCGCAAGCGGTCTACGTTCAACTGCTGAACCGCGCTCAAGAGCTTCGCGTCTTGCGCGCCAGCAGCATCGGCAATGTGCGCATTGTTGACACCGCGCAGGCAAGTTTCGCACCGGTTGCTCCAAATCGAAAGCGCACCTTAGCGTCGGCGCTTATCCTTGGTGGCTTGGCAGGCGTGGGAGCGGTCCTGTTGCTGAATTTCTTGCGCCGCGGCGTGCAAAGTCCTGATGACATTGAGAAACTCGGCCTGCCCGTCTTTGCGACCATCAACCTCGTCGAAGAAGAATATCAGATACTTGGTAGAAAAACCCCTGCCAAGTTGGTGGCCCTCGACGCTCCCAACGATTTGGCGGTCGAAGGGCTGCGATCCTTGCGAACAGGCCTCCACTTTGGAATGCTCGACGCCCGCACAAAGTCTCTCGCCGTAACCAGCGCCGCCCCCGGGGCCGGCAAGTCATTTACCTGTGCGAATTTAGCAATTGTGACCGCCCAAGCTCACCAGAAAGTCTGCCTGATTGATGCTGATATGCGCCGCGGAACGTTACGCCGCTATTTTGGAACGCAGAAGGGCCGCCCTGGGCTCGCGGAAGTCTTGGCGGGAGATGCAATCCTTGATGATGTGCTTGTCGAAGGACCGGTCCCTGGATTGATGTTTCTGCCGACCGGACAGTTCCCACCCAACCCATCTGAGCTGCTAATGCGAGATACGTTTACCAAGATCTTGAAAGAGCTCGACAGCTACTTTGACCTGACGATTATCGACTGCCCCCCCGCATTGGCGGTTACGGATCCGGTCGTAATTGGACGTGCAGCCGGCTCGACCATAGCCGTCATTCGCCACGCGGTGACGCCAATTGGCGAGATCCAAGCTCTACAGAAGACGTTAAAAACGGGCGGCGTGACCCTATCTGGGACAGTTTTGAACGGTTTTGATCCGAGGAAAGCTAAGGCAGGCTATGGCTATGGCTATGGCTATGGCTATGGGTACCGGTACTCATATAAGTCAGACGCGGGTCAAGCCCGAGACTGACCTTCGGGGCTGATAATGAGGGACCCTTCGCTTTGAGATAAATCTTGATCCCGGTGTTTTTTGACGGACCGCGCCATTTGGCTGTGGTCCGTATGTCCGATTAAGTTGTGAAGCATGTCGCGCTCAGATCCAGACCAAATCATCTGCTCTCGTGTTCTAAGCAGGTCTGAACATGCACCCAGACCCTTCTCCGGCGCGAGGATCCTTAACTCTGACATTCAACATGACTAGCCAACACAGATGCTAGGCCGGAGTGCATAAAAAAGACCGCCCAGAATTACGGCGGCCTTTTGCTAAGTTATATCTTGTGGCCCAAAGCCAGCTCGGGCGTCCAAGCTTATGTAAAATACGCCAGAATAAGCTGAGCAACAAAACCAGCAGAAACTGTGAAGACCGACCCGGTGTCGGATGTGACGATAATATTTCCGGTCGGCGTCCGCGTTACTGTCGCCGACGTGCCAGTCAAAGTTGCTCCAGTACCCAGTCCAACCGCTGCAATAGCGTTATTGGCTGCAGCTACATTCACGACACCTAGGATGAGACCGGCGGGGCTGGCGGGCGATCCTGGTGTTGGATCACCTCCGGCTAAACCTACATTTGCAGACGCAAACGTCAGCGCGGAAGCGACGAGTATTGATTTAAGCATGGTCTTCTCCTTTATTTATAGGCCTAGAAGCCGAACCCGACGGACACGCTAAGCTGACGGCGATTTGTATTGTCGGTCACGTCAAACATGCCAACGGACGCGCTCATGCTTGTGTTGGGCACGGACACAGTGAGGCCTGTGTTCATTTGAGTGCGGGTGAACGACACGCTACCACTCAAGGACTTCGTAAGCCCCATACCGACACCTGCAAAGGCACCATTTTCAAGAATACCTACGCCAGGCGCATTTCCGTTGGTTTGAGTATTGTTGCTCCCGTAGCCGACAACAAATTGCACCGGGATCTCAACGTCACCTGCTTGGAAACCGGCTAGGTGAGAAACGTAAACCGAGTAATTTGGATCAGGGATTGGCCCATTGCCCCAAGTTCCAAGCTTAGAGACCGAAGCCCCGACAAATGTCGCCGATGTACCACCGGCCTGCAGCAAACGAGAAGCACTCACGCTAAAGGAACCAGCATCTGCGAAAGGCTGTGTTCCTGTGAAAGACACGCCAAACGTAACGCTAACAGTATCGACCGGGTTCCCGATGGTATATCCGGCCGAAACGCTCGCATCGCCCCCAGCTCCCGCAATCCCCTGCCGCGGATTAACATATGTAAGACCCACAAAGCCCGAACCACCCTTTGCAGCGACGGCCGTAGGCACGCCAAACATACCTGGGAAAGAGAGCGATGTGCTGGGGCTCGAAAGCAGCCCCGCAGGCGACTGCACAAGCGAAATATCGTCTGCAGAAGCTGTCGTTGCAGCGGCTCCAAATGCCAATGCGGCCATTGTCGTAATTACTTTTTTCTGAACCATAACTTTTCCGATGCCGATTGTACCCATTTTGATGTTGTCTTTAGACTAGATCAGCCGATCAAAAAATGTGTAATGCCCGACCGATATTATTTTATATTCATCCGTTGCTCGTGCAACACGATCTTTCACGCGAACTCCAAAACGTCAGGTCCCCTTGCGCCCAACAACTGTTTTCAGGGTTTTCCAAAATATCTGGACGTCCAGCGCAAATCCAGCCTGCTGGATGTAGATCAGGTCTGCCCTCACCTTTGCAGCCGTCCCGTCTATACCCTGAACATAGCCCACATCGACTTGCGCCAATCCGCTGATCCCTGGTCGAATAGAGTGCCGATCCCGGTAGCCAGGAACCTGCCTCACATAGGCTTTTGCATGTGTGAAATAATCCGGGCGAGGGCCGATTAGGCTCATATCGCCCTTCAGAACGTTCATGACCTGTGGAAGCTCATCCATCCGTGTCCGACGCAAGAAAGTGCCGAGCTTTGTGATCCGCTCACTCTCGATCGGATCATCCGCCCCCCGCGTGATTCTTTCGCAGCGCATGGAGCGAAACTTAACCGCCTTAAACGCACTGCAATCTTTGCCCATCCGCGTTTGACGAAAAAACAATGGTCCACGGTTCCAA
>SPJP01000037.1 GCA_006844665.1 Paracoccaceae bacterium | reverse complement strand
CAGCCGGACTTTAGAATTCACAGTTCGGCTTTGGACCAAAAGCACAGCGCATCGCCCCAGGTCAGGCGCAGGGGCGATGCATAAATTGAAAGGCAATCCCATGAGTATTCAGATGTTAAACGTCGAAGGCATTGACCTTCGCATCAGGGATTCCGGCGGTGACGGGCCGGTCCTGTTCCTGTCGTCTGGCGTGGCGCAATCGTTGGAATTTTGGGATGCGCAGTTTGCAGCACTTTCGGGGGAATGCCGGCTGATCGCATGGGACTATCCCGATCACGGATTATCCGGGCCCGGGCCCGCGCCCTACACACTGGCCTCGCTCACACAGCTTAGCGTTCAGGTGCTGGACGCCCTTGGGATCGAACAGGCGATCTTTGTCGGCAATTCCCTGGGGGGTGCAGTTTCCGTGCGTGCAGCAGCACTTGCCCCCGAACGGGTCAGCGGACTGGTCCTGGCCGCCCCCGCGATGTTCGGGCGCGAGGTCTTTTTTCCGTTCCGCCTGTTCACCCTGCCTGTGTTGGGCATGCTTATGAACAAGCCCAGCGAAAAAGGGGTGGAGATGCAGATCGCAAGCGTGTTCCACCCTTCGTTCACGCCACCAGAAGCGCTGCGCAGCGCTATTCGGCGCAACGTCTTCAAAGAAGGGGCGGTGGCCCCCTTTGTAAATTTCATGCGCGATACGCTGACATTGGGCGGCGCAAAACCTGACCTTGTTGCGCATTCGCGTGCTGCTTTGCGCGGCGCGCAATGCCCGGTGCTTTTTGTGCACGGGGCCGATGACAAGGTTCTGCCCTGTTCCCAGTCACGCCAGAACGCAGACCTGGCCCGGAATGGGCGGTTTGTCTTGTTTGATGAATGTGGCCACGCGCCTCAGACCGAAAAACCGAAGGAGTTCAACAACCTAATACGTGAGTTCATAGGCGCGCAGTAGCGCGTTCCCACGGGGTCGCAAGGGAGAGCGCCCCGATGTCTAATGGAGGAAAGACATGACGAAATTGAATATCAACCGCCGCCAATTTGGCGCACTCGCAGGCGCAGCCGCGCTGTCACCGGTTCTGTCCAGCCGCGTATTGGCCGCCGGTCATGGCGACACGATTAAAATCGGTTGGGTCGGTCCACGCTCTGGCCCCTTGGGGATCTTCGGCGAGGCAGACACATGGCTGTCCGAGACCCTGAAGGCAAATTTTGAGGGCGGCGTCGAAATCGGCGGCAAAACCTACGGGGTAGAGGTGATCCTTGTGGACACGCAATCAGACCCCGTGCGCGCCAGCCAGGAAACCCGGGACCTTATCAACGGTCAGAACCCTGATGTTGTGATCTCGTCTTCTACACCAGAAACCACAAACCCTGTTGCCGACGCATGCGAAGCCGCTGGCGTGCCGTGCATCTCGTCGATCGCTCCTTGGGAAGCCTTCTTCTTTGGTCGCGGCGGCAAGCCGGGCGAAAAGTCGTTTAAATGGACCTACCATTTCAGTTTCGGCGCAGGCGACTTTGCACCTTTGTATGTGGATGGCTGGGGCAAGATCGAGACCAACAAAAAGGTCGGGATGCTGTTGCCCAATGACGCCGATGGCAATGCGATCCGTGGTGGCTTGATCCCGGCATTGGAAGCAGAAGGTTTCGAAGTCTTCGATGCGGGCCCGTATGAGAATATGACCGGCGATTTTTCCAACCAGATCAATTTCTTCAAGCAAAACGGTGTCGAGATCGTCAACACCTTCCCGTTCCCACCAGATTTCCCAGTGTTCTGGCGTCAGGCTGCCCAGCTTGGTCTCGCCCAGCAGCTGAAAATCATGCAGATGGCGAAAGCGGGTCTCTTCCCGGCAGAGCTTGAGGGCCTTGGCCAGCTTGGCTACGGGCTGTGCACCGGCGCGTATTGGCACAAAGACTTCCCAACAGCGTCCCCTGCAACAGGCATGACAAGCGCGCAACTGGCCGAGGGTTTTGAAACCAATATCGGCAAGCAGTGGACCCAGCAGGCCGGGGCTCAGGCCGCGGTTCTGGACGTTGTCATGGCAGCGCTGGAAGCCTCTGGAAATCCAAAGGACAAGGCAGCAATTGCTGGCGCGCTGGACACACTTCAAGTGGAAACAGCGGTTGGAACAGTTGATTTCGCCAATGGCCCAATGCCGGGGATCGCAACTGCGCCGCTGGTCAATTGCCAGTGGGTGAAGGCAGCAGAAGGCCCCTACGAGTTTGACTTGCAAATTGTGTCGAACGCGTTGGCACCAAACGTGCCGATCCAGGGCGATCTAAAGCCATACGTTATCGGCGGCTAAACACATCTGCCTCTGCGTTGGGCGCGTGCAACAAACCGCGCCCAACGCGACTGAAACAAAGGAAACATTTGTGAGTAAAGTGCAGAAAAAAGCCCAAAGCGCGAAGCCGATTGCGCTTGAAGGGCGCGGCTTGGTGAAACGCTACGGAAGTTTGCGCGCCTTGGACAACGTGGACTTTCATGTGCACGCCCAAGAAGTCGTAGGTGTGGTCGGCCCGAACGGTGCAGGCAAAACAACCCTATTTGGGGCATTGGCCGGGACCTATCCCGTCAATGGCGGGCAGATCCATTTCGATGGCGCCCCGATCACCTACCTTGCTTCTCAACAGCGATGCGCGCTGGGCATTGCACGCACATACCAGGTGCCGCGGCCCTTCTTGGGAATGACTGTGTTTGAAAACATACTGGTGGCCGCACGGGCAGGCGGCGACTGCAGCAAAACCGAGGCCGTCGATGTCGCCGCCAGTATCCTGGACCAAACCGGGCTAATGGCCCTGGCCGACATACCAGCGGCAGCAACCGGGCTACTCGACCGCAAAAGGCTGGAAGTGGCCCGCGCTTTGGCAACCCGGCCAAAAGTTATTCTGCTGGATGAAATTGGCGGCGGGCTGACCGAAGCCGAACTTCTGCAATTGATCGATCTTATCTCTGATCTAAAGGCCTCTGGCATGACCATCGTCTGGATCGAGCATATTCTACACGCATTGCTTAAAGTGATTGATCGGTTGGTCTGCATGGCCGAAGGCCGCGTATTGGCCGAAGGCGATCCCAAGGATGTCATGAAAGACCCCGCTGTGCGCAGCGCCTATCTAGGGAGCGAGCCGGAATGACTTCATTTGCTGTCAAAGACCTATCCTGTCACCACGGGTTGCTACATGCCGTGCGCGGCGTAAGTTTTGATCTGACCGAAGGCGAAGTGCTGTGCATCATCGGGGCGAACGGTGCGGGCAAGACCACATTGATGCGTGCCCTTGCAGGCGCGCACATCCCGTCGGGCGGCTCTATTTCGCTAAACGGCCAGGACGTGACCCAGCAGACAACATTCGCGCGGTTCAGGGGCGGTATCTCGATGTCCCCGGAAGGCCGCCGTCTTTTCCCCGACATGACCGTGCGCGAAAACCTGGTGATCGCGGCCGAAAACGGGCGGGAAGGTAAGTGGGATGTCGAAGCCGTGCTACAGGCTTTCCCACAGCTGCAGCCCCTTGAACATAAATCAGCAGGCGGTCTGTCAGGGGGGCAAAGGCAGTCGGTGGCCATCGGGCGTGCTCTGTTGGCCAATCCTGACGTGCTGATCCTGGATGAGGTATCGCTA
>SPJP01000036.1 GCA_006844665.1 Paracoccaceae bacterium | reverse complement strand
AAGGCGACCTCTAACAGCTCCAGATCCTCGGTCGCATCCGCGTAATAAGTCGCCAGCCCCGGCGGGATCACGAAGGCATCGCCTGCGCTTAGCTCGAACGGGTCTTTGCCTTCGCCTTCCAGACGCAGACTGCCCGACATCACGAAGGTGAACAGGATATCGCCGGAATGACGGGTCCATTGGGCGGGGCCGTTCGGGCGCAGAACCTCGACCCCGGCGACGCCTTTGGTGTTGTCGCAGATCGTTGTGTCCCGGCACTGGAAACCCGGCAAGCGGTGGGGCCGCCAATCTGCCGTGGCCCCCACATTATGCACAAAGCGTTGGCCGTCCCATTCCCGGTCGGGGCGCAGATCTGGGGTGGGCAGGGTCATGTCGTGGTCGATCTCGGTCACATGCTCGGCCGGGACGCCAATCTCAATCACCTCGATGCCATCGCTGGCCTCTAGCACCCGGTGGCGAATTTCCGGGGGCTGGATAAAGCAATCGCCTGCGGTCAGGCGGATCTTGGGCCCTTGGTCTTCGTAGACCACATCGACCCAGCCCTTGATGCAAAAGATCAGCTGAAAGCCCACTTTGTGGAAATGGACCATGTCGGGCACCGGGCCGCCGTCGGGGATGCGAATATGGCTGGCGATGATAGAGCCACCCAACCGGCTGGGCACCAGATCACGGTAATGCATCCCCGCGCGGCCGATGACCCAAGGGGCCTGATCCTTTAGCCGACGTACGACAAAGGCGTGTTCGGTTTCGGGCAGGTATAGTGGCGGGTTCAGATCCTCGATCTCGATCTTGGTACCATTTGGCGCAACCAAGCTGCGCTGTCCGTCGGCCACCAAGTCCGGATCTTCGCACAAAAGGCGGATGGTGCCAGGGGCTTCGGACGCTCCGTTTTCGATCCTTAGCCGAATGCCGTGGCCTGACAGAACCGCCACTTGGGGGTCGTCGGCTGGATAGATCATATCCAGCCGCATCCCCAACACTTTGGTATAAAACGGCAAATCGTCCCGCAATTGAGCGGTAGGCAGACGAAATTCAGCTTTGATCTGGGGCATGAATCCTCGGGGGGATAGTGATTTGATCTGCACACAGTGAAATTCCGTGCGACGATTTGCAAGAGATCCCGTTAACATGCCCCCCTTTCCGCCGATGAAAATTTAGTTTAACGCTAAACCAAATCTCTGGGAGGCCCTTCATGTCCGACGAAAAGACCAACGCAGCGCGCCAAGCGGCCCTGCAATATCACGAATTTCCACGCCCCGGAAAGCTGGAAATCCGCGCCACTAAGCCTTTGGCAAACCAGATAGATTTGGCGCGCGCCTATTCGCCCGGTGTGGCCGAGGCCTGCCTTGAAATCAAAGCGGACCCGTCGACAGCGGCCAAATACACCAGCCGAGGGAATCTGGTGGCGGTCGTGTCGAACGGAACAGCCGTTCTGGGCTTGGGCAATATCGGCGGGCTTGCGTCCAAGCCTGTGATGGAAGGCAAAGCGGTTCTGTTCAAGAAATTCGCCAATATCGACTGCTTTGATATAGAACTGAACGAAAACGACCCGGAAAAACTGGCCGAGATTGTCTGCGCGATGGAACCCAGCTTTGGCGCGATCAACCTGGAAGACATCAAAGCCCCCGACTGCTTTATCGTTGAAAAGATCTGCCGCGAACGCATGGGCATTCCGGTGTTCCATGATGATCAGCACGGCACCGCAATCGTCGTCGGGGCTGCGGCCACCAACGCCTTGCGCGTCACCGGCAAACGTTTTGAAGACATCAAGGTCGTGTCCACTGGCGGCGGGGCGGCGGGCATTGCTTGTCTGAACATGCTGCTGAAACTGGGCGTGAAGCGCGAAAACGTCTGGTTATGCGACATTCACGGGTTGGTCTATGAAGGCCGGGCCGAGGATATGAACCCGCAAAAAGCCGCCTATGCGCAAGCCTCGGATCTGCGGACATTGGACGATGTGATCCCGGATGCGGACCTGTTCCTAGGCCTGTCCGGCCCCGGCGTGTTGACCCAAGACATGGTCCGCAAAATGGACGAGGCCCCTATCATCTTTGCGCTTGCCAACCCCACCCCCGAAATCCTGCCAGAACTGGTCAAAGAGGTTGCGCCAAAGGCCATCGTCGCCACCGGCAGGTCGGATTATCCCAATCAGGTCAACAACGTGCTGTGCTTCCCGTTCATCTTCCGCGGTGCACTGGATGTGGGCGCGACCGAGATCAACGACGACATGAAACTGGCCTGTATCGAAGGCATCGCGGCGCTGGCCCGCGCGACGTCGAGCGCCGAGGCAGCGGCGGCCTATCAAGACGAACAGATGACCTTTGGCCCGGACTACTTGATCCCAAAACCGTTTGACCCGCGTCTGATGGGTGTTGTCGCCAGCGCCGTGGCCAAGGCCGCGATGGAAACCGGCGTGGCCACCCGCCCGTTGGATGACATGGAAACGTACCGGGCCGCCCTGGACGGGTCAGTATTTAAGTCAGCCCTGATCATGCGGCCTGTGTTTGACGCGGCCAAAACCTCGGAACGGCGGATCGTCTTTGCCGAGGGTGAAGATGATCGCGTGCTGCGCGCGGCCATGACGATGGTGGAAGAAACCAGCGATTTGCCGATCCTGATTGGCCGTCCGGATGTGATTGCAGCGCGAATCGAACGCGCTGGCCTGCCTTTGAAACCGGACCAGGACTTTCAATTGGTGAACCCGCAAGACGACCCGCGTTACCGCGATTACTGGGAAACCTACCATTCGATCATGGCGCGGCGCGGTGTGGCCCCGGATCTGTCGCGGGCGATCATGCGCACCAACACCACCGCCATTGGCGCAGTTATGGTTCATCGGGGCGAGGCTGACAGCCTGATCTGCGGCACCTTTGGCCAGTATCTGTGGCACCTGAACTATGTGAACCAAGTGCTGGGCAATGACGAATTGCACCCAGTCGGCGCGATGTCTTTGATGGTGCTGGAAGAAGGCCCGCTGTTTATCGCAGACACCCATATCCACGCCCAACCCACCGGATCGCAGGTCATGGAAACCGCTGTTGCCGCCGCGCGCCATGTGCGCCGTTTCGGATTGGAGCCCAAAATCGCTTTGTGCTCTGGCTCTCAGTTCGGGAACCTGGACAGCCATTCTGGCCGAACCGCGCGCGAAGCACTTGCGATGCTGGATCAGGCGGGTGTCGATTTCGAATATGAAGGCGAAATGCACGTGGACAGCGCGCTGGACCCTGCGTTGCGCGAACGGTATTTGCCGTGCTCTCGGCTGACAGGGGCGGCGAATGTTTTGCTGTTCACCAATACAGACGCGGCGGGCGCGACCCGTAACATTCTAAAAATGCGTGGAAACGGACTAGAGGTCGGGCCAATTCTGATGGGCATGGGCAACAAGGCCCACATCGTGACCCCGTCAATCTCGGCCCGGGGCTTGCTGAATATCAGCGCGCTGGCAGGCTCGCCCGTATCCCATTACGGCTAACTAAACTCCAAGGGTCAGGACCCATTAATCCTGCCCTGCTGGTTTGACAGATTTTTTGTCTGGCAAGGAACAGAGACGCAGGAATAGTGGTTCTATTTCGAGGCTCTGTGACGCTGCCGGGCGGAAAATCCGTCAAATCCGTAAGGACGCGAAATCCTCGTC
>SPJP01000035.1 GCA_006844665.1 Paracoccaceae bacterium | reverse complement strand
CATCACGGTGATCTGCGATTGCGGCCACCCGAACACCACGCTTGCAGACACCGACCTAAGCACCACCATCGCTTCGGTCGACATTTTCATGCCCAGCGCGGCCGAGGCAACAATTTTGACCGGCCATAGCGATCTGGAAAAAGCCCTGCGCATCTTGGGCGCCTTGGCACCCAAGATCATCGTCAAGAACGGCGCTGCAGGGGCGATTGGCTTGATCGACGGCCATGTGAGGCGGGTTCCTGCGAAACCCGTAGATGTCGTCGACACCACAGGCGCGGGCGACAGCTTTAACGCAGGGTTTGTCTACGGGTTGCTAAAGGGCAAATCGTTGCACGACACGATGACACTTGGCGCTTTGAACGGGTCCATATCCACCACAGATCTGGGCGGACGCGCTGTTCCGAGCGAAGAACAGCTGATCGCGGAATGGACCAAATTCCGCAGCTAACGAAAAGGAACTAAGCCGCGCCGCGATCAGCAGCTTTTGTCCGTTGGACATCAACCCCGGCGCCACTGTCGCCTTGGCCAAGGTCACCCAAACCACTTAAACCAGCCGGAACAAACAAATCGATTTCGGCTACCGATAAGAGTACCGAATACAGGTCGGTCTTCACGCCATCTCGGCCAAGAACTTCCGCCAGTCGCCTAAATGCGAAATTTCCGTCGCCCCTTGGACTCCACTGTTTTCACATATGAAGCCTTTTACCCAAATCCCATCAGACAGCTCGATGGATCCGATCCCAAGCGGGGCAGGAATTTTTTCCAGAAAGGCGCCCATCGCCGATTTGGGCAGCGACCAAACCTCTACCGCAACAGAAACGCCGCCCTCTTCACCCGAACGAACCAACCCCGGCCGTGCGGGCGGACCCCCTGCAAGCGCGTAGAATTGGTATGCAGATGCGGTCTCAGCAGTTTTAACAAATGTTGCGCCCAGCTCGGTCAATTGCGGGTTCAGCGGCAGACCCGACATATGGGCACCACACACCGCCAGCTCTATCCGGTCCGAGGGTTTGGCGTGAAGTTCTGGCGGTTCTGTCAGTGCAAATTGTGTTGCCCCAAGCATTCTTTCACAGCCCGCCTCAAAACACCGCGCCAATGACGCTACATTTGCATCCATTCCGGTCTGCGCCAGTAGTGTAACGCTGCCCGGGCGACCGTCCGATCTAGGGGCTGTCGGCACCGCAATACCGCACATATCCAGCAGGTTCACAAAGTTGGTGTAGGTCCCAAAGTTGCTGTTGGGTGTAACCGGGTCTTCCTGCAAATCTTTGACGCTGTAGAATGTCGGGATGGTCGGCACGCATAATGCGTCTAGCCCGGCCAATGTCGGTTCTGCAATTCGCTTCAAGTCGGCCAATCGGTACATGCCCCGGAACGCATCCGCCGCCGACATAGTCTCGGCATGACAGACGATCTGTTTGGTCACCGGGTGAATGGCGTCGGGGTCGGTTTTCAAAAGTTCTTCGATAACCGTGTAACGTTCCGCCACCCACGCGCCTTGGTACAGCATTTTTGCGATGTCATAGAGCGGCTCGAAATTGATATAGGCGATCTCGATTCCCATAGACTCTAACCTTGCCACATCGCGCGCAAAGGCCTGTGCCTGAACGGTATCCCCGAAAAACTCGATCGAGGCCTGATCCGGCACGCCGACCTTTAGCGGGGTTGGGACGGCGATCATTTCCTGGTGCGTAAGTGGTTTGGAATAGGCATCTGCCGCGTCAAACCCTTGCGCCACCGAATAGACGTCATAGGCATCATCCACCGTCATCGCGAAGATCGAAATGGTGTCGAGCGTGCGGCAGGCCGGCACAACGCCGCTGGCTGACAAAGCACCAAGGGTCGGCTTCAGCCCGACGATGTTGTTCAACGCCGCCGGCACCCGGCCAGATCCTGCCGTATCCGTGCCCAATGAAAACGTGACGATGCCGTGGCCAACGATCACGCCAGACCCGCCAGAGGACCCGCCGGGCACGATTTCCGGATCAATGGAATTCAACGGGACACCATAGGGCGTGCGAACCCCCACAAGGCCGGTGGCGAATTGGTCCAGGTTGGTTTTGCCGATCATCAATGCCCCGGCCGCGCGCAGCTGTGCGATGACAAAGGCGTCCTGCTCGGCCGTGTAAGCATAGGCCGGACAGGCCGCCGTGGTGGGAATGCCCGCCACATCGATATTGTCTTTGGCCGCAAACGGAATGCCCCAAAGCGGCTTGTCAGGATCGTAAGCCCCCAAAGCATTTGCCTGGGCGATCAGCGCGTCCTTGTCACACAGATGAATGAAAATACCCGGGTCATTGACCGCATCCAGACGGGCGAAAACCTCCTCGATAACATCGGCGGGTGTTACGCCTGCCTGATAAGCCTCTTTCAAGGCTGGCAATGTGAATGGCAGATTTAGGGACATTGGCGTTCTCCGAGTATTCAAGCAGTTTGCCTGCGCGCGGGCGGTTGAGGTGCCGCGGCAAGCAATGTTTTGGTGTAGTCGTCTGTAGGTGTGTTCATCACAGTGCTGGCAGGCCCCTGTTCCACGATCTGCCCATTTTTCATGACGACGACATGGTCGCATAGCAGACGCACGACGTGCAGATCATGGCTGACAAAAAGATAGCTCATGCCCAGCTTGGCACGCAGGTCGACCAATAGGTTCAGCACGACCGCTTGAATGGACACGTCCAATGCGGCTGTGGGCTCATCAAGGATCAGAAACCGGGGCTCTAATGCTATGGCGCGGGCGATGCCGACGCGGGCCTTTTGGCCGCCGGACAATTGATGCGGGAACCGGTCCAGCAACGGCAAGGGCAAGCCCACCAAAGCCGCAAGTTCTTCTACCCGCGTGTTCAGCTGGGGGCCGCTCATCTTGCCCAGGCGCCGCAGCGGTTCCGCGATGGTGTGACGCGAGGTATGGCGCGGGTTCAGGCTGTCGGTGGCATCCTGGAACACCATCTGGATGTCCGAGCGCAGTTCGTTCGTCGAAAACCCATGGGCCGGGATCTGGGCGATGTCCTGACCATCGAACAGAATTTCGCCGCTAGTGGCATCCATCAACCGCACCAGGATTTCGGATGTGGTCGACTTTCCGCAGCCGCTTTCGCCCACAAGGCCGAGGCTTTGACCCTGTTTGACCTGAAAGGAAATATCCTTGACCGCATGGACCGGCCCGGATTTGCCTTGGTAGGTTTTGACCAGATTGCGAACGTCTAACAAAGCGTCCTCGCTGATCACGTGATCGGGCAGATCCTTACGGTCCTCCGCAGGCAGAAGGCTGCGAATGCTTTCACCCTTTCGCGGCGTGGCATCCACCAGTTTGCGGGTATAGGCATGGGCGGGCTGGGCAAAGATCTGCACCGGATCGCCTTGTTCCACGATCACGCCGTCCTTCATCACAACGATCCGGTCGCAATATTGTGCGGCCAGCCCAAGGTCATGGGTGATCAGAATGCTGCTCATGTCGCGTTCGCGGATCAGGTCGCGGACCAGATCCATCACGGCTTTTTGGGTGGTGATGTCCAGACCTGTTGTTGGTTCGTCCGCGATCAACAAGCGCGGGTCACAGGCCAGCGCAATCGCGCAGACGATCCGTTGGCACATACCGCCGGACAGCTCGAACGGATAGGCCTCATACCGGGCTTCGGCGTCATTGATGCGCACGGCCTTTAGCGCCTCGATCGCCTTGGCCCGCGCATCATATCGGGTGGCCCGAGAATGCTGGCGCAACACGTCCTCGATCT
>SPJP01000034.1 GCA_006844665.1 Paracoccaceae bacterium | reverse complement strand
GAATTGAAGCGTACCGCACGTCGGGTCCAGCAGGGCCTTGTTGAAATCTCTTGCGCTGCCGCGGAGCCCGAAACGCCCGAAACCCCAGCTTTTGACGCCGCGACCCTTGATGCATTCGGACCAAGGGCATGGGCCATGGCTTTCACGCAAGTCTATCAGCAGGCCTGGTCTTCGCCCAACGACATCGCGCTTGGCTTTGTTCAGAACGTCTACGGTGCCCGGACGGCTTATTTCGGCGAGAGCTATACCAAGGCCCGCGTTCTGCGTGACAAATCAAATTTCGCCAACCGCTGGAACTTCCGGTCCTATGCGCTGCGCCCCGATACCTTGGATGTGTCGTGCAATGCTTCGTTCTGCACCGTGACCGGTCAAAACGACTTTCACACCTATTCCACTGCGCTGGACCGCACCTCGAGCGGCATTGCGTCGTTCTCGTTCGATCTGGATCTGGCTACGCTTACGATTTCGCGGGAAGACAGCTCGGTCTTGAGCCGAAACGGGGCCGATCCATCCGGTATGCGGACCGACTGGGCAGGCGCAAGGCAGAGCTGCAAAGCGGGCGATGCCACCAACTGCGCGCGGGCGACCTATCTGGAAAAAGTGATGGAGCCTTTTGGCTATTGCATCAGCACAACGCGCCCAAGGGGTCGGCTGTCTGAAATTGGTAGCTGCTAGGGTCAGGTAAGCGGGCAGCTTTCCAGCCTTTTGAAACACCATTGGAAGCAGAGGGCCGTGATTTCCTACTAAGCATTCTTGCAGCGGATATCACGGCCAACCTCAGTTTTCCGGTCACTCACCTGGGCTCGTTTTGCGGTTTCATACATCGCGACCCAAAGGCTGCGCTGCCTGTCTATTCGGACGACACACCTGCGACTGTCTGCAGAAGGCCTACGACGCTTTGCCTTTCTGCGTCTGTCAGGCCTTGAAGAACGTCTTTGTTCACGTCGCGGACAATGCTTGGGAGTTCTTCGGCCTTTGCCCGTCCTTTTTCGGTTAGGAAAACGAGCAGCGACCGGCGGCTTGCTGGATCTGGCCTGCGTTCTGCAAGGCCCGCATTCACCAGCATATCAACATTCCGGCTTGTAAAATACTCTGGAAAATTAAGTCTTTGGCCGATTTCGCGCTGATTGATGCCGTCCTGCTGGCCGAGAACCATCAGGTTGGCAAAGACCTTGTAGTCCACACCAACCTTTTCAAACTCGATTTTCATTTTCTCATCCAACGTTCGGGCAATCGTTTGGATCAGAAAGCCAAAGCTGTCCTCACGCCGGAAATCTTTCAGATTTATCTGTGTCATCAGGAATTTTCCTCTGACCATCGACGTAGTCCCAAAGCTTGCACAGCGCAAGTGTTGCGCTTGTAATTTTGCATTTACAACTATTGCAAATGCATGTAATGCATCCGCAAGTCAAGCCAAAGACCTCGAGTCACATCTGCAAACGGAGACACAGCAATGCCTATCACTCAGAAAATCCTCGCCTGTTCCCTGGCAATTTCGGCCGCGCTTAGCGGATCGGCATTCGCTGAAGACATCACTGAAGGCCGCCGCCTAGCAAAACTGGCATTCGCGTCAGTTGATGGGGATGATCGCGGCTACATAGACCAAGGCCAGTTCAGATCGTTTGGCGGAGACGTCTTCTATTCAATGGACGCCGATGAAAACGACCTGCTTTCGCTGGGCGAATTCCTTGCGTGGGATTTCGGCATGGCACCGCTTGCCGAAGAAATGGGGCGCAAGGACGCCTATGAAACTGCGCTGCGGGTGGTTTTCGCGTTTTGGGATCGCAATGGCGACGGCAATATCGCACCGCGCGAGCACCTCCTTTCCTTGGGTGCGGATTTTAAGCGTGCCGATGCCGATGGTGATGCGCTTCTTACAGAGGACGAATTCACAGGTGGTTTCTCTGTGATGGTCGCACTTCGCGCCGCGATCGCCCCAGTTCCAGTCGAATAGCCAAAGCCCCCTGAGGAGAGACCAAGATGCTACAGAAAAAGGGAATATATGCGATCATCGGTTTGATCGCCTTTTTCGCAGTCGTTCATCTGGCCTTTGCGCCAGAACAGCATGATCCGCGCACGACGGGAACCGTAATGCTTGGGGGTGTCGCGTTTCTGTTGATGACCTGTTCGATCTTCCTGTCTACACGGCTTGCCGTGTTTGAAGACTGGTTTGGTGGGTTAGACCGGATGTATCAGGTGCACCGCGTCGCAGGTGCTTTCGCAGCACTCACAGCGCTTGTTCATTTCTTTGGTGTCCCCAAAGAACTCGCCACAGGTGTAGATCCTGTGGCGAATGCGCTGGTTCCGTCGGGCCCGCTTGGGATGTTGGGGTTGATCTTCCTTGTTGTCGGGTTGTTCGTCGCCCTGAACCGGAAAATCCGTTATTCACGCTGGCGGCCCACGCACAAGGTCATGGGGTTGGTCTATTTCTTGATCATCGGCCATTTCATGACTGCACCCGATGTTTTCTTTGACCAATTTAGTGCTTCGGGGGTCATCCTGATCATAGCCGCATTCATCGGTGTCACGGCGCTGCTATATTCCGTATTTGGCATGAACAAGCGCACAGCTTTGCCATTCATCATCGAAGAAGTGAATGCGCTGGAACGTGCCACCGAGATCGTTCTGAAACCAACCGGCAAAATGCTCGACTTTAGACCTGGCCAGTTCGCGTTTGTTGAGATCGAGGGCAAGGGCTGGGATGAACCGCATCCCTTCACGATCTCGAGCGCACCGGACGAGGACCGCTTGCGGTTCACAATGAAGGTGTTGGGGGATTGGACGCGCAAGGTCCGAGAGGAGCTGCAGCCCGGCGGCAAGGTGAACGTGCGCGGCCCCTATGGACGCTTTGACACAATGGGGGCAGGTAAGAAGCAAATCTGGCTTGCAGGTGGGATCGGCCTGACGCCCTTCTTGTCAAAAATTCGCGCTATGAAAGAAGGCGATCCTCGGCAAATTCATTTGGTCTATGCCGCCCGCGAAAAACAGGATGCTATATTCCTGGAAGAATTGCAGGCGCGGGCCGCCGAGCTTAGCAATGTCACGCTTGTTCCGTTGTTCTCTGACGAAGGCAACTTTGCTCGTGTCGATATGATGAAGCAAAAGCTTCCCGACCCGTTGAGCGATTACGAGTATTTCATGTGTGGGCCAACCCCGATGATTAGCGGCCTTATGGCGGACCTCAAGAAAGAAGGCGTGGGGCGAAACAAGATCCATACGGAAGCCTTCGAGTTTAGGTGAGTGGCTATGAAGCGGTTTGAACCATACCTCCAATTGATCGCGCTGCTTGGCGGTGCGGTCACTTTGGGAACGGCTTACTACCTACTGTTTCTGGCGCATCCAGCTTGGGCGGCGGCCCCGTTCGAGGCATTTTTGCCAATATTTCAAGGCCTCATTCTGAACATCGGGCTAAGCCAGATCATCGTGTCTAACATCGCGCTTGTGGCCTGCGTTTGCCTATTCTTCATCTCGAAAGATTGGGCCTGGCTTTTCGCTGTTTTCATGCTGCTTGTTAGCCTGCCGGTAACAATGATCTGGCTGATGCCGATCAATTTCGCATTTATCGAGGCCACCGATCCCGAGCTTGCCGCCAAAGCGCCCGAGATGCTTGCAAATTGGGGCAGCTATCAAATCATCCGCACGATTGCAGATAGCACCGCATTCGCCGCGATGTGCAAGCCGGTCATTTGGCCAAAAGAACGAGCCTGACCGGCCTATGGCGGAAAACGATGAAAGACGTTCCATT
>SPJP01000033.1 GCA_006844665.1 Paracoccaceae bacterium | reverse complement strand
CAAGGCGTGTAGGGTGAAACTTGCGGCACCGGGGGCGGGTTTTTCCAGCCAGAACGCACGGAAATCTGGGAATTCCTCGCCATCGGGTTCGGCCGTGTCAATGGCCAGCCCACGTGCAGAGGTGCCATAGATATTGCCGGTTCCAATGGCGCGGAAATAACTGGCGCCTTGGAAGACCGCAAATTCTTGGTAGATACCCTGCTTTTCCAGCTCTGCACGAAGGCGCAGGCCGGAATAGCCCAATGTGTCGTCCTGCGGCAGGTCTGGGAACTTGTCGGTTTTGTCGAAGAGGTCAATGTCAAAGGCCAGCGGCTTGGCCATGCCTTCTTCGACCACATAGAGGTCGACGGGATTGGGGAAATAAAGCCCCGGCGCGAACACATCCATCCGCAACGGCGTGTCGGCCTGCCCTTCCCACAGGGCGTTGCGCGCGTCAAACCAGATCGAGACGTAATCCTCGTAAGAGATATCGGTCCAGGCGGTGGGCACGCGGCGCGGTTCGCGGTAGTTATGGCGGCTAAGGCCGCGGGCCAGATCCACAACGCCATTGGCATCGAACGCCATGCCCGGCTCGCCTGCCTGCAGCCCAGGCTGGGCCTCTTGGGCCATGCTTGGGGCCGCAGCCATAGCGGCCATCGCGGCAATGAATTCGCGACGCAGCATCACTTAGATCCTTTCACGCGCCAAGGCTGGGATTTCATCCAGCCCGCCACATATGCGGTCAGCACCAAAAGCGTCATTCCAAACAGGTTGATCACCAGCATTGTCCAGATGTCCCGACCAACTACGTCCAACAGAAAACCGTTTAATCGGCCCACCAGAATAGAGGTCACGAAGACCGCCAAGGACTGCTGCCCAACCTTCAGGATCATCGCCAGCACTGGTGCCCAGGCTTGACCCAACGCACTCGCCCCGGCGCGGATACGGCTGCCGCCATCCCCTGCCATCACCCAAAACAGATAAGCCAGCGCCAGAAATTGAACGTAACGCAGGATGCCGAAATCGGTTTTCGAGAACCATTGTGAATTGTCGCCGCGCCAGGTCCTGGCCCAATCGAGCCCCAATTCGCGGACCCCGATATTGGACAGCGGAATATTTGCCAGCACTATGAATACCGAAAACCCGATAAGCCACGCGGTTATGGGCGGCTTGGGTATCCAGCCCCGCATGAAGGCGAACCCGGTGAAAAAGACCAGCTGCCAGCCGAACGGGTTCAAGAACCAACGCCGCTGCCAGTCGTCACTGCCCAGCCAAGGTTCGGCGGTAAAGTTCAGATAGGGCAGCCCAAATGCCTCGGTCAACGCGCGCTGCGCGAAAAGCCATAGCACCAGCGACGCCGCTGCCAGCAGCCCAAAATGCGCGCGCTGAAGCAAAACCACCAGGGGCATCATTGCCAGGATCACCATGTACATCGGTAGAATATCGAAAAGGTTCGGAACCCAGTTCAGCGTCATAAAGCTAAGAAAGATATTGGGGTTTTCCCAATGCTCGCTTTCCACAAAAAGCATCCAGAGGTTTAAATTCCCCCAGTAATTGCGGCCTGTTACATCAAGTTCAGTCAGAAACACAACAAGCGCAACTGTGGCCACGAACAGCCCCACATGGGCCCAGTAAATCTGCCAGATCCGAAAGGCGACCCGCGCAGTGCCAAGAAGCATCCCTGCCCGATTAAAGGTCGATCCAAATGCAATCGCGCTGGCCATGCCTGAACAGAAAACAAACATTTCAGTTGCGTCAGAAAACCCCCAACGCGCGGGGATCCAGCTGGTAAACCAATTGCCCGGCGTATGCGCGAACAGGATAATAAACATGGCGACGCCACGAAAAAAGTCGAGCCTGATGTCACGCGTCGAAACGCGCCCAGGCACTGACAATGGTCGCGCTGGCGTCGGCGCGGTCTCGAATGTTTGACTAGATATGCTCATCTTTGGAATTCGATTTTATTCCGATGCCGTCATGGAAACCGCAAGACTGCGGCGCTGCTCGATCTGGGATAGACGGCGTTCAGCAAAGGTATCCTGCGCCCCGTCCCGCTTTGCAATGCGCGACTGCAGTAAGCTCTCTGTTTCGCCCAGACGCCCTGCACGCAGCCCGGCTTCAATCGTCAACCGTTCAAACACGTCGCGCTGTGCATGACTGCCGCCCATCAACTGAAAATCAGATTGCGCTGATTTGAGGTGGGAAAAGGCAGTGTTGTATTGGGCTTCACCAAATGCCGTAAGACCCGCGCTTGCCGCGATCCCCGGCGTTTGCATCACGTGCGACATGTCCGCGTCGCCAGACGCATGCTGGGCAATGTTTACCTGAAGTCGCATCGACGCATCCGCACGCCCATCCCCAACAAGGGCCAATAAATAGTGCAGGTCCGCGAAAGTAAGGCTGCCATCATCGGTCCGCGTTTCGGCCAGATCGGCCAATTCGGCCCAACGGGTGCCAACACCGATACCTTCAAGTTCCAACCGCATCAAAAGCGATGTCGCATTGGAAATGTCGCGGTAATCATCGGTATGCTGGTCACGGATCTTTGTGTCGTAAAGATCAAAGACCGCGTCGATCTCGCCCTGGTCCAAATGTAACAAAGCTTTGTGCCACCAGACGTGAAAACGGAAATTGTTACAGTGGCTCCACGCGCCGGTATTCGCATCCAAAAGGGCGATTCCGCGATCAACCTGATGGGTCATGTCATACACGTGCGCTACAGCATGCAGCCCCCAAGCATCGTCGGCGGCATATTGCAAACCTTGCATTCCGGCCTTTTCGGCAGCCGCATATTGCCCGTTTTCTTCAAGAGCAAATGCATGACAGCCAAGGGCATAGCCCCAAAGCGGGTGATCCGCAGAATGGGCCAACACAGAACGCCCCGCCGACAGCAGCATGCCTTGCGCATCGCCCAGAACGAACCGGATCCCATGGCCAAGTTTCATGCTGATTGTATCGGCTGGGTTGATCCTCAGAGCCTGTTCCATTCGTTCGATGGACAGTGACGGGCGGCCTTCTAACCACACGTTCAAAGCTTCACACCACAGACGCTCACGCTCCGTCGCGCCACCTTGTTTCAACGCGAGCTGCGCCGTAGCACTTGCAGCACGCGCATGTTCGACCATCTCGCGTCGCCCAAGAAGCAAACAGGCGAGCCCCTTCATTGCATGGCCCATCGCAAAGTCGGGCGCTTGTGTTAGCAGGAGATTAAGATGATCCCCCGTAACTTGGGCATGGGCTAGGACACCCAAAACAACGTTGTTCCAAGAAGTCAGGGCTTCTTGGTCCGTGATGCTTACATCGCAAGCACAAATATCAGTGAGCATTGGCAGGCCTTCTTAACGCCCGAAATGGGCTAGATCTAAAAGACTCTAAGCAGATGCCTTGGCGGAAACCCATCACAAACGCGCTAGACCACTTCTAAGTGATCAATACTCAAATTTTTGTGAGGAAAGCCATGAGCCGCTGAAACCAAATGTCCCTATCACGGTATTTTTCCAGGCCAAGTGCTGTCGTTTTAAGCGGTACGTGCCCTAAAGTCACGGGATTTGGAAACGGGTGACCGCGTGCAGACATGGGAACATAGAAAAATCGAGAGAACTGTCCTTTGTCAGAATTTTTTGGGACCAACGGCGGCCAGACCCAAGAGAGAATTAGACTCTCTACGACTTCCTTATTGCTTCCACGCCTTCACACACAAAAACACCGCCCCAGGGGACGGCGATTAAGTATCTGGTATTTATCAGAGATCTTGGTTGCGGGAGTAGGATTTGAACCTACGACCTTCAGGTTATG
>SPJP01000032.1 GCA_006844665.1 Paracoccaceae bacterium | reverse complement strand
GGCAACGACCACGGTCATACCTCGTAGTTGGTCAAGCACACTTGTCATGTCAGTTCTCCTGAAATTCTGCGAGCAGAGGCAGCGCCCCAATTGGTTTGATGCTGTGCGCCTACAATATCAGGCCGATATGCTCAAGACCGTGACATTCCAAGACTGGTGTTCACCCACCGCCTGAACCCGGCCAGATGACGACCTGCGCGCCGTAGATGTGCAGGAATGCCATTGCCAAACAGTCTATAGCAAAAAGGCGAGTTCCCATGGCTTCAGAACCATGCGCGCGGCCTGGTATCCTTTGCCCACCCCTAGGCATTCACACCACAGGCCGTCGGCCAAGACCATCTGGGGCGCTTTGAATTTCAGATAGGTAAAGGTGACACGGGGCACGCCTGAAAATTTAACCGCATTGGTCGCTGTCGACACGGCCAATAGCTTTGCCGACGCTAGAACCTTTGGCTCCCAAAAGCACATCTCTGCCAAGGGGCTTTGCAGCAGCAGTTTTTGTTTGGCCGAAACCAGCATGTCACGATTGGGCACGTTGTCGCCAAGCGCACCCTTGGTCACCAGGACCGGCCGCAGCGAACCGTCCCGGTCCAGCTCTGCCCGCGTCAGGGTTTGCGTGCCGGTCTGCGCTACCGCTTGGACCCCGTTGTCCAATGTTTCCACCCGGTCGCCGACGGCCAGCTTTTCAACGGCAATCTTGCCACGCTCGGTCGCGATCTTGGTGCCCGGCGTAAAACACGGCAGCTCCGATGCGGCACGCGCCTTCATGGAAACTGGCGCATTTTGCGGGTCTTGGGTCACGCCGGATTCCCCTGTTTCAGGCATCGTGCAGCTTTCTAAGAATTAAGGATCCCCCTATTGCTAGAACAATCACGCGGCGGTGCCCACACAGGACAGAGGCAACGGGCCAACATGTATCGTCGCACCCTGCCCCAATGCGCATTCCCTTAGGCCCAATCCAGCCCAAAGAATTTCATTGCGGGTTTAGGACGACAGTTCTACCGTAATAGATGTCAGGAGGCTTAAATGCCCGACAGAGACTGGATCATCATCATTATCCTGGGCATCGGCTGGGGAACCACGTTCTTTTTTAACGAGGTTTTACTGCGCGAAATGGGCCCTCTATCGGTGTCCTTTGCCCGCGTCGCAACGGCGGCCGTGTTCTGTTGGGCTTGGGTTTTGCTAACCGGACGCTCAGCCTGGCCCGGACGACACATGCTGGGGCCTTTGGCGGTGATGGGGGCGACGATGTTCGCGATTCCCTTCGCGCTCTACCCGATTGGCCAGCAATATATCGCCAGTGGGGTCGTGGGGATCGTGAACGCCATGACCCCTGTCATGGTGGTGATCCTGTCCCATTTCTGGCCTGGCGGCGAACGGGCCACCCCGTTGAAAACACTGGGGATCTTGTCAGGGTTCATTGGCCTTGTGTTCCTGACCTATCCCGCCTTTTCCAGCGGCGACGAGTCCAGCATGTTTGGAACCCTGGTGATCATGCTGGCCCCGGTCAGCTACGCCTTTGCGATGAACTATGTCCGGCGGTTCGCGGCCATAGATGTGCCTGTCATGGTGGCCTGGGCGTTCAGCTTTGCCAGCCTTTTGATGCTACCCCTGGCGGTCTTTATGGAAGGCATTCCCGAGGCCCTGTCCCCGGTCACCTGGGCCTCGATCGCAATCATAGGCGGGTTTTTAACCGGCGTGTCCTTCATGATAGCGTTCACGATCATGCCCCGGGCGGGGGCCACGAAAACCTCGACAGTGACGTTCATCGCCCCAATCTCCGCGCTGCTGATCGGATATTTTGTTCTGGCCGAGGATCTGGGCCCGCTGCATTTCACAGGCATGGCCGCGATCTTCTTGGGGCTTTTTCTGATCGATGGGCGGCTATTTCGGCGGAAGTCCTAGGCAGCCCCCAAAGCCCTAATCACCAGCAATATGAACTCACCGCCCACGCAATGAAGTTCAAAGCGTTTCGTATTCTGAAGTGGGGGAATTGGTGGCGGTGCAGGGACTTGAACCCCGGACACGCGGATTATGATTCCGCTGCTCTAACCAACTGAGCTACACCGCCGGACCGAGCGCGTGATTAGGACCTCTGCGGCTGGGCGTCAAGGCAAAAACCCCCTTGATCTGAACATCTGTGCATGAACATCCTGCCCCCATGACAAGAACTGTCCAAAGCGTCGTGATATGAGTGCTGTAAACTGCCCAAATTGCGGCGATACGCTGCCCCGTTTGCTGGATTTGACCAAGATGGTCGATTGCGAAAGCTGTGGGACGACAGTGATTTTGGACGGGGATGCGTTGCAAAACGCAGGCCAGCGCGGCGAAATGCTGGATGCGCCCTCTTTGATCACGCTGAACACCCCTGTCCGGATCAAGGCGAAAGACTATACGCCGGTGGGCCATGTGCGATTCGATTATGGCGCGGGCTGGTGGGATGAATATTGGTGTCTTGATCCTTTTAACTTCGGCGTTTGGCTAAGTGCCGACGAAGGCGACTATGTGTTTGAACGCCCCTTGGACCGCAGCCTGTGGCCTATGGTTCAGGGCAACTCGCTAGAGTTCAATGACGTCACCTACGTTGTCAGCGAAAAAGACAGCGCTACCTGCGTGGCTTTTCGCGGCCAATTGCCCGAAATCATTACCTTAGGCGAAACCCATCACTACACCAATTTCGTTTCCGACAACGGAAGGGCCCTGACCCGAGAGAATTGGACCGAGAACGGCAAAACCCAAGAGGCTTGGTTCGCCGGTGAATGGCTGGATCCATGGGCCATCGGGGCGCAGGCATGACCGGCCAGACCAAAACGATCAACTGCACCAGCTGCGGCGCGGGCCAGTCGGTTTTGGGCGGCGGGCGTGTCACGGCGCTGGCTTGCAGCTATTGCGGCTCGGTCCTGGATGCCCAGGACAATTTCAAGGTTCTGGCCGAAAAGCGCGACTTGCAGCGCCCCGATACCCCGTTCGAGATCGGGCAGACGGGCGTGCTGTTTGGCGTGGAATGGACGATCATTGGCACCCTTGGCATGACCGAAACCTATGGCGGCCAAACATGGTCTTGGGTCGATCATCAATTGTTTTCCCCGACCCACGGCTATTGCTTTCTGACCTGGGAAGACGGGCATTGCGTCTTTACCCGCAAAATACGCGGAACTGGAAACAACGGCTGGTACACCCCTGCCCGGATCGAACGCACAGAAGTTCAGCCAGTGACCTACCGCGCAGGCGAACGCTTTAAATATTACGAAAGCGGCACCTACCAAATCAGCTTTGCGGAAGGCAGCTTTAACTGGGTGCCAAAGATCGGCGACGCGACCGATTATGTCAGCTTTCTGGGCGATAGCGAAATGCTGACCCATGCCCACGGCCAGAACCAAATGGAAAGCGAGGTCGAACTGTCCAGCCTTCTGCCCGGCGCAGAAACCTTGGCGGCATTCGGGGCGGAACCGCGCCGCCTGTCTGGGAAAATACACCCGTTGCAGCCCTACACCCCGTGGAAACACGCAGGCTTTGCCCGCATCATAGGGTTTGCGTCCACTTTGATAGCATTGGTGCTGTGGATTGGTCTGATCACCTCAGGAGATATGATCCTGAGTGAAGACAACATCGACATCCGCGCGCCTCGGGCGCTGAAATTCGACCTTACGGACACCCGCAATCTGGTGGAAATCAAGCTGGTCAACAACGCCGATAACTCTTGGGCGTGGTATGATCTGGAACTGGTTGAACCGGGCGGAGAAACTGTCGCCGAATTTGGTCGCACAGCCGAATATTATTCAGGCTACGAGGACGGCGAAAGTTGGTCCGAAGGATCCCGTAGCGCCAAGGCCATTTTGCGGTTGGAACAACCCGGCCCCTATACTTTGCATATCGAACAATCCGAAACCGGTCTTTGGACCCA
>SPJP01000031.1 GCA_006844665.1 Paracoccaceae bacterium | reverse complement strand
AAAAGAAGACGGAACCGACCGGCGGCTTTGCCCAAATTGCGGCGAAGGTCGCCTTAGCATGCGTACCGCACGGTCGGGCGGCGCCTTCATTGGTTGTTCGAACTATCCAAATTGCCGGTACACACGGTCATTCGGGCCTCCGGGTGCGGACGATACCAGCGGCATCCCTCCCGAGGGCAAAGAACTGGGCGAAGATTCGGGTGACAAAATCTATGCCTTCAAGGGTCGGTTTGGCCCTTATGTCCAACGTGGAGAAGTAACCGACGACAACAAAAAGCCACCGCGCCAATCCATTCCAAAGCCTTGGCCACCTGAAGAAGTCGACCTAGAACAGGCCGTTCGACTACTTGCCTTGCCCCGTGAAATTGGCCCTCATCCAGAAGACGGCGTTATGATCTGGTCCAACATTGGTCGCTATGGCCCCTACCTGAAACACGCCGATTCCATCAGCCATAAAGGCGGTACCAACGCCAATCTGGAAGGCACCGACGAGGTTTGGGAAATCGGGATGAACCGCGCGGTAGAGGTTTTGGCCAGCAAGCCGAAACGTGGCAAGCCAGCCCCCGCCACCCCGATTGCCGAATTGGGCGAGCATCCGGAACTGGGCGGTCCAATCAACGTTATGAAAGGACGCTACGGCCCTTATGTAAAATGGGACAAGATCAACGCAACATTGCCTGACACGATCGAACCTGATCAGTTGACTGTGGCCCAAGCCGTAGACCTTATCGCGGAAAAGGCGGCCAAGTCAGGCAAGAAGCCTGCCCGTAAAGCGGCAGCGAAAAAGCCTGCCGCAAAGAAACCAGCTGCCAAGAAAAAGGCCCCCGCCAAAAAGAAAGCCGCGCCCAAAGAAGATTAGGGCAAGGGCGCTTTTCAAGAAAACTTCACCCGTCAATGGCCCGCGCCCTTGGCGGGTTTCGTTTGGGCAATCCCATATCGCGTTGACACTTCAACCGGTCACGGCCACACTTTTGGTAAGTCTGAATTCCAAAAATGGGGGCCTGAATGGGCAAGATATATAAATCAGCGTCCGAAGCGCTGGACGGTCTGTTGTTCGACGGCATGCTGATCGCCGCGGGCGGCTTCGGCCTTTGCGGCATACCAGAGCTGTTGATCAAAGCGATTCAGGATGCTGGCACCAAGGACTTGGTCGTCGCGTCTAACAATGCAGGTGTTGACGAATTTGGCCTTGGGCTATTGCTGCAAACCAAACAGGTGAAAAAGATGATGTCGTCCTATGTCGGCGAAAACGACCTGTTCATGCAGCAATATCTAAGCGGTGAGCTGGAGATCGAATTTAACCCCCAAGGCACTTTGGCCGAGCGGATGCGCGCGGGCGGCTGCGGCATTCCTGGCTTTTACACAAAGACAGGCGTCGGCACGGTGATTGCAGACGGAAAAGAGCACAAAGACTTCAACGGTCAAACCTACATCATGGAAGAAGGCATCTTTGCCGATCTGTCCATCGTCAAGGCATGGAAAGCCGACGAAACCGGCAACCTTGTTTTCCGCAAAACCGCGCGCAATTTTAACCCGCCAGCAGCCATGTGTGGCACGGTCTGCGTTGTCGAAGTGGAAGAAATCGTTCCAACCGGCAGCCTGGACCCAGATAGCATCCATTTGCCCGGTATCTATGTCCACCGTCTGATCCAAGGCGATCACGAAAAACGGATCGAACAACGCACAGTGCGCCAGAAGGAGACCTCATAATGGCTTGGGATCGGAACCAAATGGCGGCGCGGGCCGCGCAAGAACTGCAAGACGGCTGGTATGTGAACCTGGGCATCGGCATCCCGACGCTCGTGTCAAACTACATTCCCGAAGGCATCACTGTAACCTTACAATCTGAAAACGGTATGCTGGGCATGGGCCCCTTCCCGTTTGAAGGCGAAGAGGATGCAGACCTGATCAACGCAGGCAAGCAAACCATCACCGAACTGCCGCAAACCGCATATTTCGACAGCGCACAAAGCTTTGGCATGATCCGGGGCGGCAAAATTGCCATGGCCATCCTTGGCGCTATGGAAGTTGCCGAAAATGGCGATCTTGCGAACTGGATGATCCCCGGCAAGCTGATCAAAGGTATGGGCGGCGCGATGGATTTGGTCGCAGGCGTGGGCCGAGTTGTTGTGGTCATGGATCACACCAATAAAAAGGGCGAGACCAAACTATTAAAATCCTGCACCTTGCCGTTGACGGGACAAGGCGTTGTAGACCGGATCATCACCAATCTTGGCGTTCTTGATGTGGTAGAAGGTGGTTTGAAGATCGTCGAAACCGCAGAAGGTGTCACAGAACAAGAAATCCGCGACGCAACCGAGGCGACTTTGGTCTAAAAAGCATGTCTGGCAGCGCAGAAATTCAGCTTCAGATCGCTGAAAAGAAAGGCCGGTACGTTCGCAAGGACGGACTGGCCGAACTGACCTTTTCGATTGCCGGCGAAACCCTTTGGATCGCGGATCACACCGAAGTAGACAAAAGCCTGAAAGAAAGGGAGCTGGGGTCGTATTGGTTGAACGCTTAGTACAAGATGCCATGGAAGCCGGGCGAAAAATCGTCCCGCTTTGCCCGTTTGTGAACGCGCAGCGGCGGAAACATCTGGAATGGGCGGATGCGTTTCAGGCCTAGTTCGCAGCCATAGACGCGAACACACACCCATCTGTAGGCAGTTCCGGTGGTGTCAGGCACAGGCCTTTGGCTACGCTCCATGCGGCAATGACCTTTGGAACATAGGCCCGGGTTTCAGCGAATTCGGGCACTCCGCCAGCGCGCTTCACGGCATTCTCGCCCGCGTTGTAGCCGGCAAGCGCCAAAATCGGATCGCCGCCGAACTCTTTCAACAACCAACTTAGATAGCGCGCGCCACCGGTGATGTTTTGGACCGGATCCAGCGCATCATCTACATCGAACCTATCCGCAGTCGCCGGAATCAATTGCATAAGCCCCTGCGCCCCTGCGGAGCTTTCGGCCTGAACATTGCCGCTCGATTCAACTGTGATCACTGCCAGGACCAAAGCAGGCGACACATCTTCGGTCACGCTTGCCCCAAGAATGGTACGCCCATGGATGGAAGCTATAGTTTGCAAGTTGGCCAAGGACGGGGTTGGCAGATCAAAAGCGCTGACAGCTTGCACCGCCAAACCTAGCCGCGCGGGCGAAGCTGCCTCTATCCCCGGGGCAATTGCCTGCCAGAAAGCCGTGATTTTAGGATCCACCAAGTCTGGTGTTTCAGAAGACGCGGGCAAATCTGGCCTTGGCGCGACTGGCGCATCTGGATCAATCTGGACTGTAATCCGTCTAGACGTTCCTGCGCTAGGCGGCGCGATCCGTTTGAAAGTAAATTCAGGAAAAGGCTCTGGCGTCTGGGCCCAAAGGCAAGGCGCGAATAGGACCGCCAATAGAATCGTCAAAAATCGTAGCATGCGCCTGCCTGTTTCTTTTTCTTCACCATATCACGGAAAAAGTGCCTTGGCTTGGGGCACAATTTAAATTGAATTTCCCGCGCCCCAACCATCGCATCAAGTAAACTTTACAATTTACAGTCTCTTAGATCCTTCCCACTCTTAAAGACGGTGTGGAAAATCCTCAATATGAACGTTTCTGTGCCCCAAACGCGCCCCAATCCAAGGCCATTTTAGTCTCATGCCACGAAGGACGGCGCATCAAGTGCTCGGACTTTAGTGATCACCTAAAACACAGATCTAAACCCAAAGGACGACCATCATGACTATCTTCAAATTCGCAAAATCTTTCTCCGCAGACGAATCCGGCGCCGTAACTGTTGACTGGGTCGTTCTGACCGCAGCAATCGTTGGCCTGGGCATCGCAGTATACGGCGTTGTTTCCGGCGGCATCCAGAACCTGAGCCAGCAGATCGACACTCAGCTCGAGCTGGACCACATC
>SPJP01000030.1 GCA_006844665.1 Paracoccaceae bacterium | reverse complement strand
AACGTAAGACACTCGAAGCGCGCCGCTTGCATCATCGCCAGCGTGCCGCATAATCAAACCAACCAGATGAGCCAAACTCTCTCCTAGGTTACGCAGCCAGTGGTCCCAAAAATCCTGACGACGGACACTTTGTCCCACGATCTGTGAGTTCGAATGGGTCAGCATTTCGGCAGTGCGGCGAAAGTCCGGTCTGGTGTAACTGCACCGCAGCGCTTGACGACATCGGCAATGGCCGTTTTGGGCCGTTCACGTGGATCGACACCAAGGGCGGTGGAAACCGGACCTTAACTGCTGGCGCAAATCGGAAGGTTGTTTCGACTTAGGCAGACGTTCGCAAGTGACGCGTGGCCTAGTACGGGACACAAATACTCCTTCTGCATTGGGCACAAAAGAGGCCAGCGTTCTCAGCGTCTACCAAGACTAGGTTGCTTAGACCGCTCAGAACTCCATTTCGACCCCGAAACTGAGGCCAAAGCTGTGGAAGTTGTCCGTTCCAATGCCATCGTAGTTCGCGTCTGCATTCAGGGTCATGGCGTTTTCGAGCGTGTAGGTCGACCCGAGCTGGACACGGCCGCGGCGGCCTTCAAAGTTTGAATTGACGGTTCCCGCCAAGCCTGTTCCCTCGGTTTTCGACCATATACCGGACACGCCGCCGGTCAGCATCAGGTGACCGGTATCAACCCTTAAAGGTTGGGCAAAGTTCAGGCCCAGGGCGATATCCGAAACCTTGATGCTTTGTTCTGGAACGGTGGCGCCAGAGCTGTTGGTGAAGGCTCTTTGGGTGTCTTCCAGATGGGACGCCGCCAGGCTGGGTGTCAGCAGCAAATTCCCATAAGAGAGCTGACCTGCAACTTTCACGCTTGCCAACGCGCGGTCCGTGCTGAACGCTTGGGGCCCTGCTCCGGTGAATGTTACCGAATTCTCTGTCCGACCAACTAGAAGACGGCCTTCAAAAAACAACGGCTGTTCAGGGAGCTTGGAGACCAAATATGGGCCAACTAGGTAGCCGGTTCCTTCGGTCGTGGCGGCGCTGTTTTCTTGTGTTTGCTTGTCAAATTGCAGCATCACACCGGCAAGTGTATGGGGCGATATATTGACGTCCGCGCCCACTACACCAAAGAAATAGCTGTTCTGATTGCCGCCGTTCTCGGACCAATCGCCCTGAAACTGGGTCCAAACGGGCTGGTCGCCATTGGTTGTATAGTCAATTACGCCAGTGCCTTGGGTCACATTGGCATCGAATGTGCCAGGGGCGGAACCGAACCTTAAAGCTACTAGGTCGGGCTGCGCCGCCAGCGTATGCCCCGCGCGCGATAGCATAAACTGCGCGACTTCGTTTTGGTTCTGCTCGACAGTTGGACCTGCGTCGGGAAGCGAACCGGTTCCGACTTTGAATTCATAGGTTCCGCCAGCAACAAACCCTACCGGTAGACCAACCAATCCCTCTGCCAGTGTGAATTTGAAACCGATCAGGTTATCGGTCTCGAAGGTTCCGTCTGGGCCGTCTTGGACAAAGTACGGAATGTCCCCGGCAGTTATGCCAAGACATCCAGCAATGAGAGCCTCTGATATTCCCGAATATGTGGAGCTA
Source organism: Paracoccaceae bacterium (assembly GCA_006844665.1). GTDB lineage: Bacteria > Pseudomonadota > Alphaproteobacteria > Rhodobacterales > Rhodobacteraceae > Dinoroseobacter. Next base: position 2,343 of record SPJP01000030.1, on the reverse strand, counting down.
TCAATACTGCCGCCATTCTGAAAGAATGCCCCGCCGGCCATGAAGTTAGTGCCATTTGCAAGGTATAGATACGCTGACCTATTTGCAGCCGACACGTAGTTGACCACGATACAGGTGCCGATCCTTCCAACCGAAAACGGGAAATTGTCGATGTCGTCCGTCGCGTCGAACGCAGCCCCTGTTTGTGGCGCGCAGAGTGCTCCGACCAGCACCAGGGCTTTTGTTAAATTTTCAAAAAATTTCATTTAAAATGTCTCTCAATGTCTCTCAATGTCTCTCAGATGGTTCGGGCCAATGCGCGAGACCAAGATCGTTTTCTAGAAGGCCCAGTCGAAGGTGAAGTTTGCGCCGGTGGCTTGGTAGCTGGCAGCCCCCAGCCCATCCACATACAGGCGACGTCCAGCTTCGGGCCCCCTTTACTGCTGGTGAAAGACAGTCCTACATCAGCCCGCCCCCGTGCTGTGTCAGGCAGCACCGTCGCGCCGGTTTGCTGGAAGGCGTAATGGGCACCGGCCCCCAGCGTCACAGCCCCCATGCCGCCCGACATCTCTAGGGGGATTTCCCAGTCACCGCCCAGAACGGCCTCGCCCAGGGTTTGGGACTGATCCGCCACTGTTGTTGCGCCGATCGTGTAGCTGTCGAGGGTCTGGCGCACATATTCGACCGAGGCATGGGGTTTCACAGCGTGGCCGTTAGACAGCGTGTGGCTGCCCGACAGCTGCATAGTGGCCAGCGCGCGGGTTCCGCCGATATCATTTGCGGTGTTGGCCCCCGAGGTCAGATCGGTCTGGGCAAGCCCGCCCAGGATCCGGCCATCAAAGGTCAGCCCGCCCATTTGCTGGACGGTATAGACCCCGGTCATAAAGCCGCGCGAGGTCGTCTCTACCCCGCCCGTGGTCTCGGACCGGCCGGTGTCAAACTGCAATAACAGACCCGAGGCACTGCGATCGCCCGTGTCCCACTGGACCCCAAGGCTGGCGAGGCCAAACAATGACTCAGAACCGTTCGCATCCTGCCGTTCAGCCTTAAGCGTCGCCCAAATCGGACCAGCGCCTGTGTCGAGATTGGCAAAGCCCACGCCCTGGCTGACATCCGCGTTCGCACTGCCAGAGGCATTCCCAACCCGGCCCCGCAAGTCCGGCTGCATGCGAAGCAAGGCACCGCCGCTTTGGGCCAGGTGGTTCTGCGTGGCGGTTTCCTCTTCCGGTACCCCACTGTCAAACACGAGCGATCCGCCTGAGAGGGCGAAGGATACAGCACCCGGTACGGCACCCACGGTGCCAATTCCACCTGGCCCGCAAACTGGGTCGTTTGCCGTGCCGGCCAGCACGATGGTGACCGACCCGTCGGCAATCAGCGGCTCTAGCGTCGCTTTGGGGATGACGAGCGTTCGATCGCCGTAGTTTAGACAGTCACCCAGCGTGTCGACTCCGCGATAGATCTCTCCCAAGTTGACCCCGTCAATCGACCCCGTCACAAACTCGATGTTACTTCCTAGGTCGCCCGCCAAATCTGTGAGCGTCAAAGTCGCATCACCGAAAATCGCCGTGTCGACCGGCAGGACGATCGTTATATCTCCACCGATTACACCAGTCGATTGGGCCCCAAAGGTCTGTGTGCCAGCGGCAGCTGAGGTCGCCGTCGCCCCGAAAATAATCAGTGCGATGGCATGTCGAAAGGATCGAAGGGTCATGGTCGGCTCAATATGCTTAGAATATTGGTTTAGCAGATCAGCCCAACAAGGCCCGCGCAATCAGAGGTTTTCAACATACAGATGGCAATTTTCCGCAACAACAGGGGCTGAGTTGTCCATTTCAAACAAATCTACTTATCCACAGAGAATCGCGCATTGCCGCGGCGTGCTTTTAAGGGACTTTCAGATCACTCAATTGAACTTTCTCCATGGCTTTCAAAGTGGAAAACGGAAAACTAAATGCAATGGGTAAATTTTCCAGACGACATACCCTTTTGACCCGATCCGCTTAGAAAATGGACCATCGAGCGGGCGCGCAGAAAACCTGCTTGTTCCCATGCAGCGACCCATGAGCTTTGGCCATCCTTCGAAGAAGCGGCGAATGGCGGAAATGCGGACTGCAACCGCAGCATTCCAGGGCCGAGTTCAAGGTCGGCTCTGGGCCGTTCGCTACGCTCGACATCAAGGTGCGGAAAGCGGACCTTCGCTGCAGGTGCACCATCTCCACAGCTCGCGTCAAAGCCGACATTCGTTGCTTTGCGGAGAGGAGTCGCGGACAATACCAGAACTCGAAACTTAGATATGGAGTCGGCCTGAAGCTCAGCTTGTTTCGGGTTCTAAGAGAGCCTTAAGCTTAGAATGGACAAGAT
>SPJP01000004.1 GCA_006844665.1 Paracoccaceae bacterium | reverse complement strand
GCCGATAAAGGGAACGGTGTTCTGACGATTAAGTACAAAGATCTGGAACAGCTCGATGATCTGTGTGGCAAGCTTAGCGGCTACTGATCGCCATTCGGCCGGGTCCAGATAAAGACGGACACCGCACATAAAACGACGGCTTGAATGACCAGAAATTTTGCTGGCACGCGCAAAACCACAGACAATGCGAACGCGGCCGCTATGGAAAGGCTTGCGAGTCGCTTTGCCTTTCGTCCGATTGCGCCGTTGTCGCGCCACTGCTGTATAGGTGGCCCGAATGTAGGGTGGGTGATTAGCCAATTGTGGAGTTTGTCCGAGCTGCGGGAAAAGCAGAAGGCGGCCAGTAGCAAAAAAGGAACCGTGGGAAGCAGGGGCAAAACCACACCGGCGGCCCCTAGCAACAGGGCGATCGCTCCGGCCACGATCCACAGCGCTTTCATCTAATCTTCCCCGACCAGTTCCCGCAATATGCCATTCAATACCATGCGCCCAGGTAAGGTTGTAGCCAACCTATCGCCGTCGATCTGAATCAAGTCCAGCTCTTGAAGTTCGCATAGCTTACTCGTTGATAAGGGGCGTTTCTGGACGGCCTTAATCCGTGACAAGCTGATGCCTTCGGACAGCCGTAAACCCATCAAGAGCATTTCGTCCGCGTGATCTTGCGCGTTCAATGTTTCACGTGAAACTTCTGGTACGGCGCCCTTTTTCACGGCATCTAACCATGCGCCCGGCTGCTTTAGGGCTTCGGTCGCATAGCGCGTGCCATCCAAAGTTAAACGTCCATGGGCACCCGGGCCAATGCCTAGATAATCGCCGCCGCGCCAATAGATCAGGTTGTGCCGGGATTGCGCGTCCGGGGCGGCGTGGTTGGATACTTCATAGGCGGGTAGGCTCGCGACACTGCACAGTTCTTGGGTTAGTTCGAACATATCAACGGCGCGGTCGTCAGAGGGCAAGCCATGTAGACCATCAGCAGCATGGCGTGCGCCAAATGCTGTGCCGTCTTCTATCGTTAGTTGGTACAGTGACAGATGATCTATTGCCATGCTCAGCGCTTCGGTCAACTCGGCCCGCCAATCATCCAGGGTTTGGTGTTGGCGTGCATAAATCAGATCAAAGCTGACCCGATCAAAAACGGACCGGGCAATGTCAAAAGCGGCTTTCGCCTCGGATACAGAATGCAGACGACCCAAGGCTTTTAAATCGGCGTCATTCAAAGCCTGGACACCCATGGAAACGCGGTTAATCCCAGCGTCCCGGTAGCCAGCAAAACGGCCCGCTTCGACAGAGCTTGGGTTTGCTTCTAACGTGACCTCGAATTGGTTTGAAACCGGCCACAGGGCGCGTATGCGGGACATTATGCTGTCTACAACGTCCGGATCCATAAGGGATGGGGTGCCGCCACCGAAGAACACAGAATCCAAAGTTCGGTTCGGGGTTAGTTCAGCGTAGCGGTCAAGTTCGGTCAGATAGGCCGCCGCCCACGATTTTTGATCGATTTTCGCTGCCACATGGCTGTTGAAATCGCAATAGGGGCATTTGGATTGGCAAAAGGGCCAGTGCAGGTACAGCCCGAACCCGCCGTTTCGCCAATCTTCCATAGGTTAGCCTTTGAATGCAGTGACTTCGATTTCATAAAGCATTTCGGGCTTCATAAGATCGGCGATCACCATTGTGGCTGCAGGGCGAATTTCACCCAAAGCGGCGCCAAGGGCTGGGGTCAGGTCTTCGACCAAATCACGGTCGCTGACATAATGGGTGACGCGCACAATGTCAGACATGGAAAAGCCAGCGTCTTCCAAAACGGAGGCAACTGTTGCAAAACAATTGCGCGCCTGATCTGCGATATGGTCAGGCATCGTCATGGTCGCATAATCATAACCCGTAACACCGGCCATAAAGCACCAGTCACCCTGCACGACGGCACGGCTATAGCCAACGGATTTCTCGAACGGCGAGCCGGTGGAAATTAGTCTTTTGCTCATATTTCACCCATTAAATACTGTTACGAACTTTGCAAATGCATCAGCCCGGTGGCTGATCTTGTTCTTTTCCCAGCGGTCCATTTCCCCAAAGGTAATGTCATAGCCATTGGGTTGGAAAATTGGATCATAGCCGTGGCCCTGTTCGCCGCGCATTGGCCAAACCAACTGGCCGGGCATGACGCCCGGGAAAATCTCGTCATGACCGTCGGGCCAAGCCAGAACCAAGGTGCAGCAAAAGCGCCCGGTCCGCGGGTAGGGGGCGTTCACGGCTTCTAGCTTTTCATGAGTTTTGGTCATGGCCATGACAAAATCGCGCCCGTTCGGGGTTTCGGCCCAATCGGCGGTATAAACGCCCGGCGCACCGTCCAGGGCATCAATCTCGATCCCGGAATCGTCGGCCAGGGCTGGCAGACCAGTTTCCTTGGCCGCGAAATGGGCTTTGATCCGGGCGTTGCCGACAAAGCTGTCTTCGGTTTCTTCCGGTTCGGCCAGACCCAGTTCGCCAGCAGAGGTCGCCTCGATCCCATAAGGCGCGAGCAAGGCCGAGATTTCTTCTAGCTTGCCAGCGTTATGGGTGGCGACCACCAGCTTTTTTTCGATCAGCTTGCGCATTAGGAAACAGCCGCCTTTTGTGCTTCGACCAGTTCGGTCACGCCTTTGGTGGCCAGATCCAGCATATTGTCCAAGCGTTCACGTGAAAACGTTGCGCCCTCTGCACTGGCTTGAACCTCGATCAGGCCGCCGGAACCGGTCATGATAAAGTTTGCGTCGGTGCCTGCTTCGGAATCCTCAGCATAATCCAGATCCAGCACGGGTTGGCCACCGTAAATGCCACAAGACACAGCGGCAACAGGATCAATCAACGGATCGCTGATCACCTCGCCGGTTTTCATCAGCTTGTTCACAGCTAAGCGCAGCGCAACCCAAGCCCCGGTGATAGAAGCACAGCGGGTACCGCCGTCGGCCTGGATAACGTCGCAGTCGATGGAAATCTGACGCTCGCCTAGGGCAACGCGATCCACACCGGCGCGCAGGGACCGCCCGATCAGGCGCTGAATTTCTTGCGTACGGCCAGATTGCTTGCCCATCGCGGCTTCGCGGCGACCACGGGTGTGGGTTGCGCGGGGTAGCATCCCGTATTCAGCCGTGACCCAGCCCAAACCAGAGTTTTTCAGAAAAGGCGGAACCCGTTGTTCCAGTGAGGCAGAACACAAAACATGGGTATCCCCGACTTTTATCAGGCAAGACCCCTCGGCATGGCGCATGACGCCCGGCTCGATCGAGACTTTTCGCATTTCATCCAGTTGACGACCAGAGGGGCGCATATCATGTCCTTTCCATAAGTTATATGCAGATAGGCGCGGCTAGGACTTGAACGCAAGGCTGATTGACGCAAAGCCTATGGGACGGTTAAGTCCGGTACAGTAGCTTGAAGGGCCAGGATGAGCGAGAAAAGCACAATTCTTTCAGATATGTCAGATCGCTCACGCGAGGTTTTTCGCCGTGTGGTCGAAGGATATCTGGATAGCGGCGAACCGGTCGGCAGTCGAACTTTGACGCGCGCCATGTCTGAAAAGGTCAGTGCCGCGACCATTCGCAATGTTATGCAGGATCTGGATCATCTTGGCTTGCTGAACTCTCCTCATATTTCGGCGGGGCGCATACCGACCCAACTGGGTTTGCGGATGTTTGTGGACGGAATCCTAGAGGTCGGGGACCTAAAGGCCGAAGATCGCCAGAAAATCGACGCAACCGCTGATGAACAGACAGAAGTCGCCGGGATGCTGGACCGGATCGGTCAAACCTTATCCGGGGTGACCCACGGGGCAAGTTTGGTGCTTGCGCCCAAGTATGAAGCGCCCATCAAGCACATAGAATTTGTATCTCTCGACCCAAGCCGCGCCCTTGTTGTTCTGGTGTTTGCGGATGGTCACGTGGAAAATCGTGTGTTTACGCCGCCGATGGGTCAAACCCCGTCGTCGATGCGAGAAGCCGCTAATTTTCTGAACGCCCTGGCCGAAGGGCGCACTTTGTCGGAATTGTCCCAAGCCATCACGACCGAGATTCAAACCCGACGTCAGGAAATTGACGTTCTGGCCCGTGATCTTGTGGAAACAGGAATGGCGGTATGGGAAAACAAGGGCGAAGAGCATGAACGCTTGATTGTGCGGGGTCGGGCAAATTTGCTGGACGGGGCCGATCAAGCCGAAGGGCTGGACAAGGTTCGAACCCTATTCGACGACCTGGAACGCAAGCGGGATATCGCAGAATTCCTGTCTTTGACCGAAGCGGGCGACGGTGTGCGCATTTTTATTGGCTCAGAGAACAAGTTGTTCTCACTTTCGGGTTCCTCTTTGGTGGTTTCCCCATATATGAACGCAGACCGTAAGATAATCGGCGCTGTTGGTGTGATTGGTCCGACGCGGCTCAACTATGGGCGGATCGTGCCGATCGTAGACTATACAGCGCAGCTGATGGGTCGTTTGCTGAGCGATCGCAGTTAAAGAAGGCCAAGAGATGGTAAATCCGGATAAAGACGACAATATTTTTGATGAAGTTGCCGATTCTGCGGTGTCAGAGGAACCGAAAGTTTCGCTAACACCTGAACCAGAACTGTCATCGTTGGATGAAAGCGTGGTGGAAGACCCCGCAATGGCGGGCGTCGATGCGATCATCGCTGAAAGAGACGAGTTTAAAGACCGTCTTTTGCGGGCCCTGGCGGAAAACGAAAACATTCGCAAGCGTGCGGACCGGGATCGTCGCGAGGCCGAAGCTTATGGCGGTTCACGGTTGGCGCGGGATCTGTTGCCAGTGTATGACAACCTGCACCGCGCCTTGGAATCTGTGGACGAACATTCCAAGGAAACCGCAAGTGCGCTGCTGGAAGGTGTTGAGCTGACCCAACGCGAGCTGCTAAATATCTTTGAAAAACACGGGATTACCCGGATTTCGCCTGAAAAAGGCGAAGCGTTTGATCCTCAGTTGCATCAAGCGATGTTCGAAGCACCAGTGCCGGATGTCGATAAGGGCTGCGTCATTCAGGTGATGCTGGAAGGCTTCATGCTGCAGGAACGTCTTTTGCGCCCTGCGCAGGTCGGTGTTTCATCCAAAGCTTAAAGAAGCTTTTTCAGCTCGTAGACCAAATCTAATGCGGCCCTCGGCGTTAATTCGTCGGGGGCCAAGTCTTTTAAACGTTCTTCGACTTTGGAAGGTTCCGCGGGTTTGATCGGGGCAGGGGGCGGTGCCGCGGAAAACAAGGGTAGATCATCGATCACGGCAGATTTGCCGCGCCCAGTTTCACGATCCCCTTTTTCCAGCGCATCAAGAACGACCCGTGCCCGGGCAATCACTGGCGCGGGAAGGCCAGCTAGTTTGGCAACTTGAACGCCATAAGATCTATCTGCAGCGCCTTTTCGGACCTCATGCAGGAAAATCACGTCGCCTTCATGCTCTTTCACCGCGACAGTCGCGTTTTCGACGCCGGTTAGCTTGCCGGCAAGGGCGGTCATTTCGTGATAATGGGTCGCGAACAAGGCGCGGGATTGGTTCGTGTTGTGCAGGTGTTCCAGTGTGGCCCAAGCGATGGATAGGCCGTCATAAGTGGCCGTACCGCGCCCGATTTCGTCCAAAATTACCAAAGCGCGATCATCGGCTTGGTTCAGAATGGCCGCCGTTTCGACCATTTCGACCATAAAAGTTGACCGCCCTCGCGCCAGATCGTCCGACGCCCCGACGCGGCTGAACACTTGGCTGACCAGCCCAATATGGGCACTGGCTGCGGGCACATAGCTGCCCATCTGGGCAAGGATCGCGATCAGTGCGTTTTGGCGTAGAAATGTCGACTTACCGGCCATGTTGGGACCCGTCAGCAACCAGATCCGGGTCGGGTCGTCAGACAGATCACAGGAATTCGCGATAAACGGCGCATTTCCCTGTTTGCGCAAAGCGGCCTCGACCACCGGATGTCGCCCGCCTTTAATGTTAAAGCTGCGCGAGCTGTCTACTTTGGGCTTTGTCCAGTCCTCTTGCCGCGCCAAGTGGGCCAATCCGCTGGATAGATCTAGCAAAGCCAGGCCGCGCGCTAGATTGGCCAAACGGGCAGCATTTTCCAGAATCAGCGTCCGAAGCCCATGAAAATGCGAAGTTTCAATTTCCAAACTACGCGCACCAGCGTTCAATATCTTGGTTTCCAACTGGCTCAGCTCGACCGTTGTAAAACGCATCGCGTTGGCGGTGGTCTGGCGATGGATAAAGGTTTCCGAAAGGGGTTCGGTCAGCAGCCGTGGGCCATGGGTTGCGGTGACTTCGATGAAATAGCCCAGTACGTTGTTATGCTTGATCTTTAGGGCGGTCACTTCCGCCTTGGCGGCATAGTCAGCCTGCATTTGGGCCAGAACGCCCCGGCCTTCGTCGCGCAAAACGCGTGTTTCATCCAAAACCTCGTCATACCCGGTGGCAATCACCCCGCCGTCACGCAACATCATCGGCGGCTCAGCCACCAGCGCGGCGTCCAGCTGTTCGTGCAGCGGGCCAAGGGGCCCAAGGTCTTGCAGGCAATCGCGTTGGGCGTCTTGGGGCAAAGCTTCGGCAATCAGCTGCGCCTGTTCCAGCGTGTTTCGAACCGCTGTTAGGTCACGGGGCCCGCCGCGATCCAGCGCCAAGCGAGACAGGGCGCGGTCCAGGTCGGGGCAGGGCCGTAGCTTTTCGCGCAGACCCTCGGCCAAGGTGGGATCGCTGACGAACCGTTCAACAAATCCAAGCCGGTCGGCAATTTCATCCGCAACGGTGGATGGGCTGGACAATCGGCGGGCTAAAAGCCGCGCGCCACCTGCCGTCACGGTCCGGTCAATCACTTCTAGAAGTGAGCCGCCGCGATCACCGGTCAGGCTGCGGGACAGTTCCAGGTTGCGCCGGGTCGCCGCGTCAATCTGCATCACCCTTTGGGCGATTTCACGGTTCGGGGGCTGCATTCGGGGCAGATTGCCCTTTTGCGTCAGGTCCAGATAGTCGACCACAGCACCCATGGCGGCCAATTCGGCCCGTTCAAAATTGCCGAACGCGTCCATCGAGGCGACTAGGAACAGCTTTTCGAGCCGGTCTTGCCCACTGGTGCTGTCAAAGCTGGCGCGGCCCAGTTCCGTAACGGCGATGCCTTGGTCCTCGACCACTTCGCGCCGTTCCGGGGTAACTGGGTCAGCCAAAAGAACTTCGCGTGGGGCAAGGCGGGCAAGCTCTGGGCCTAGGCGGGTCGGATCACAGCCCATTACATGGAACGCACCGGTCGAGATATCGACCCAAGCCAACGCAGCCTGATCCCGAATTTGTGCAAAAGCGGCCAGGTAATTGTGGGCCCGCGCATCCAGCAAGGAATCCTCGGTCAAGGTGCCGGGGGTGACCAGGCGCACGACCTCGCGCCGAACAACGGCTTTGTAGCCGCGCTTTTTCGCCTCGGCCGGGTCTTCCATCTGCTCGCCCACAGCGACGCGAAAGCCTTTGCGGATCAGGGTCAGCAGGTAGCCTTCGGCGGCGCGCACGGGAACGCCGCACATGGGAATATCTTGGTCGTCATGTTTGCCACGTTTGGTCAGGGCAATATCCAACGCGGCCGAGGCGGCGACAGCGTCATCAAAGAAAAGTTCGTAAAAATCGCCCATGCGATAGAACAACAGCGCATCAGGGTGCTGTGCTTTGATTTCCAGATATTGCGCCATCATCGGCGTGGTTTGTGACATGGGGCCCCCTTCGACTGACAGAAGTCTATGCAAGCTGCGCCGAACCTGAAAGCCGCATTCTGTGGACTGTTGTCACCGCCAAGGGTCCGGTTTACTAGTTTTTGAAAGCCTTTGGAGGAGAAGCCACATGTCGTCGAGCACGAAAGTTACCCGGGAAGAGGCGTTAGCCTATCATTTGGAACCCTCGCCGGGCAAAATTGATATTTCTGCATCGACGCGTATGACCACCCAGCGTGACTTGTCCCTGGCCTATTCGCCAGGTGTCGCGGTCCCATGCGAGCTGATCGCGGAAAACCCAGAGCTGGCCTATGACTACACAACCAAGGGCAACATGGTCGCCGTGATTTCAAACGGGACGGCGGTTTTGGGTCTGGGCAATCTGGGCGCGCTGGCCAGTAAACCGGTGATGGAGGGTAAATCCGTCCTGTTCAAACGCTTTGCGGATGTGAACTCGATCGATATCGAGCTGGATACCGAAGACCCGGATGAGATCGTTCAAGCGGTAAAACTGATGGGCCCCAGCTTTGGTGGTATCAATCTGGAAGATATCAAGGCTCCAGAATGCTTTATCATCGAACAGCGCCTGAAAGAGCTGATGGACATTCCGGTGTTTCACGATGACCAGCACGGCACAGCGGTTATCTGTGCGGCCGGCCTGATCAACGCGCTGCATCTGTCCGGTAAGAAGATCGAAGACGTTAAGATCGTGCTGAATGGCGCAGGCGCTGCAGGGATTGCGTGTATCGAGCTGTTGAAAAGCATGGGTGCAAAGCATGACAATTGCATAGTGTGTGACACAAAAGGCGTTATTTATCAAGGTCGTACCGCAGGAATGAACCAGTGGAAGTCTGCTCATGCTGTGAAAACCGATCTGCGCGACCTGACCGAGGCTATGGTGGACGCCGATGTGTTCTTGGGGGTGTCCGTCAAGGGTGCCGTGACGCCGGAAATGGTGCAAAGCATGGCACCGAACCCTGTGATCTTTGCCATGGCGAACCCGGATCCGGAAATCACCCCGGAAGAGGCGCATGCGGTTCGTGAAGATGCCATCGTTGCCACCGGTCGGTCGGATTATCCGAACCAGGTGAATAACGTGTTGGGATTTCCGTATTTGTTCCGCGGAGCGCTCGATATTCGTGCCCGCGCGATCAACGATGAAATGAAGATCGCCTGCGCCAAAGCCCTGGCCGAACTTGCCCGGGAAGATGTGCCGGACGAGGTAGCGTTGGCTTATGGTCGCAAACTTAGCTTTGGTCGCGACTATATTATACCCACGCCATTCGATCCGCGATTGATCTACGTTGTGCCGCCCGCAGTTGCCAAAGCGGGCATGGATACCGGGGCGGCGCGTAAGCCGATTGTTGATTTGGAAGGCTATACACAGGCGCTAAAGGTTCGGATGGATCCGACGGCCTCGATGTTGCAAGGGCTCTATGCGCGGGCGAAAAGTGCGCAAGCGCGGATGATCTTTGCGGAAGGGGATGACCCAAGGGTTTTGCGGGCCGCCGTAAGCTATCAGCGGTCCGGTCTGGGCAAATCGATCGTGGTTGGCCGGGAAGATGATGTTCAGGCAAAGCTGGATCAGGCCGGAATTGGCGATGCCTTTGCTGAACTAGAGGTGGTTAACGCGGGTACTAGCCCTCATTTCCAGCAATATAAGGATTTCTTGTACAATCGTTTGCAGCGGCGCGGCTACGATTCCCAGGATATTCACCGTCTTGCGGCCCGTGACCGGCATGTTTTTAGCGCGTTGATGCTGGAACACGGCCATGGCGACGGCTTGGTGACAGGCGCAACCCGCAAGTCGGCCCATGTATTGGGTTTGTTGAACCACGTATTCGACGCAACAGCGGCCGATGGTGCGGTTGGTGTGACGGCCTTGCTGATCAAGGGGCGCGTTGTCCTTGTGGCTGATACTTTGGTTCACGAATGGCCGGAAGAAGAGGATTTGGCCGACATCGCGATTCGGGCGGCTGGCACGGCGCGGTCCTTGGGTCTTGATCCAAGGGTCGCTTTCGTCAGCTTTTCGACATTTGGCTATCCGGTGTCCGAGCGTGCAGACAAAATGCACCGCGCGCCCGAGGCATTGGACCGGCGCGGCGTGGATTTCGAATATGATGGTGAAATGACCGTCGACGTGGCGCTAAATCAGAATGTGATGGACAATTATCCATTCTGTCGCCTGACCGGCCCGGCCAATGTGTTGGTCGTACCCGCACGTCATTCGGCCAGCATCTCGGTCAAAATGATGCAAGAGCTTGCGGATGCCACGGTGATTGGGCCCATTTTGTCGGGGGTCAGCAAGCCGATTCAGCTGTGCACCTCGACCCATGGGGCCAACGATATTTTGAATATGGCCGTTTTGGCAGCTTGCAAAGTCGGATGATACCACTGTTATGCATTGGATCGGTGAACGCGGATTACGTCTACCGCGTTCCCCATTTGCCCGCGCCAGGGGAAACTTTGTCGGCCAAAGGGTTAACCCGCATGTTGGGTGGGAAGGGCGCGAACCAATCGGTCGCGGCGGCTTTGGCTGGGGGCCAGGTGCAACACGTGGGTGCCGTTGGTGCCGCGGATGGCTGGATGCTCGATGCTATGGAAAACACTGGTGTTCAGATCAACGCCATTGCCAATGTCGACGGGCCGTCTGGCCATGCGATAATCGCAGTGGACGATTCGGGCGAAAACAACATTATCCTGATCGCTGGCGCAAACCACCAGCTGACAGAATCTCAGATCCTGGGCTCGCTGAAGAGTGATCCGGGTTATGTGATGATCCAAAATGAGACCAATCTTTGCGCCTTTGCTGTCAAAACAGCCCAAAAAGCTGGGTGGAAGGTCATCTACTCTGCTGCGCCATTTTATGTGCACGCGGTGGCCGAAATCGCGCCATTTGCCGATACGGTTTTGTTAAACGAGGTCGAAGCGTCCCAGTGGCAGACGGAAACAGGTAGAACGGTTTCGGAAATTGGTGCAGGCCGAGTGATTGTGACTAAAGGGTCAAAGGGCTGTACTTTGATCACCGCGCAAGGCGAGCTTGATTTTGATGCGCCTAACGTCAAGGCGGTAGACACGACCGGGGCAGGGGACACGTTTGCCGGGGTCTACGCTCAGGGAATTTCTGCCGGAATGACGCTAAAGGCCGCGATTCAAAGGGCGCAAATTGCTGCAGCCATTCAGGTAACCCGCCCCGGCACCACAGATGCGATGCCGACGGCGGAGGAAATTGACAGCTTTAGTGGTTAACGAAGGGCGCATCATCGCCCCATAGCTGGCGCACTCGATCATCCCGGCCACAAGCATCGCGGTAGCGCTTGTACAAAACAGATTTCTTTGACGGACCAAAGCGGGACAGCAAAACTAGGTCGTCGGATTTATAATAATCCTGATGGTAAGCCTCGGCGGGATAGAATGCGTCTGCAGCGCGGATAGGTGTCACGATGGTTTGCCCAAGCGCTGCCTGTGCGGCTGCTTTCGCTTGTTCTGCCGCCTGTGTTTGTGCGGCACTTTGCGGGAAGATTGCCGTTGCATAGCTTGGCCCACGGTCACAGAACTGCCCGCCGCTGTCTGTCGGATCGATAGAGCGGAAGAACAAATCCAGCAATTCGCGCGTGGTGACGATATCGGGATCAAACTCGATCCGGACGGCTTCCAGATGACCGGTTCCGCCCGCGACGACCTGTTTATAGGATGGGTTTTCAGCGCCGCCGCCGGCAAAACCGGACACGGCCTCGATCACGCCATCAACGGATTCAAAATCGCTTTCAACACACCAAAAGCAACCCCCGGCCACCAGCAATGATTCCGGCTCGGCAGCATGAGCGTTGTGGCCTTTAGCAAGTATCCCCAGAACGATGGCAACGCCAAGAATCGCTGGTTTCACGTGAAACATTTTCAAAGACAGTCTCATGAGGGATCTCCTTTAACTGATGAAATGACGATAACGGGCTTCACGGGCAAGTCACCGTGTTGTGAGGGCCCGAATGCTCACCACCATGTGAAACTGTGAAACAATGTTGCAGCGGCATTTTCTACGGCTAGGGTAGCGGTAAATTCCGACGGAGCCCCCATGTCACAAGACGCTGTAACCACCCACCAGGCAGAAGACGATCTGCGCAATCAAAGCATTTTGATCTATGTGGATGGAGTGCTGAAACCGAGGGCCGAGGCCACGGTTTCGGTTTATGATTCAGGGTTCATGCTGGGGGATGGAGTTTGGGAGGGGCTGCGTCTGTACAACGGAACCTGGGCGTTTCTGGACGAACATATGGATCGTCTTTTTGAGGCGGCAAAAGCGATAGATTTGGATATCGGCTTGGACAGGGCAGGGGTAATCACCGCCTTGGAAGAAACCCGCAAAGCCAACGACATGCTGACTGATGCCCATGCACGTTTGATGGTAACGCGCGGGGTAAAAGTACTGCCGTTTCAACACCCTAGCCTTTCGAAAAGCGGGCCGACGATGGTGATCATAATGGAGCATTCAAAACCCAAGCTGCCGCGCCCGATCCGGTTAGCCACCGTTCCGCATCTGCGCGGATTGCCGATGACCCAGGATCCCAAACTGAATTCCCATTCCAAGCTGAACTGTATCCTGGCCTGTATTGCGGCGGAAAAAGCTGGCGCGGACGAGGCCTTGATGCTGGATCTACATGGCTTTGTGAATACAACGAACGCCTGCAACTTTTTCATAGTACGCAAAGGCGAAGTTTGGACATCGACCGGCGACTACTGCATGAACGGGATCACGCGCCAGAAGGTAATTGATCTGTGTCGGGCCAACCAAATACCTGTTTTTGAACGAAACTTTTCGCTCGTCGATACCTATGGTGCGGACGAGGCGTTCTTGACCGGTACCTTTGGGGCGCAAACTCCGGTCAGCGAAATAGATGGCAGAAAGATCGGCACAGGTCAGATGGGCCCCGTTACGCTAAAGATCCGAGAGCTGTATAAAGAGTTGGTTCTACAGGAGTGTAGCTGATGCGGATTGCCATGTGGTCTGGGCCGCGAAATTTATCGACCGCCATGATGTATTCCTTTGGCGCGCGTGCGGATTGCGCTGTATCTGACGAACCGTTTTACGCGGCCTATCTAAAGGCGACCGGAATCGTACACCCGATGCAGGCCGAGATTTTGGCATCCCAGCCCAACGAACCACAGCAGGTGATTTCTAATTGCTTGGGCCTTGTTCCGGGTGGCAAGGTGCATTGGTACCAAAAGCACATGACCCATCATATGGTGCCAGGCATTCCAACAGATTGGCTAGATAATTTCGTGAATGTCTATCTGATCCGCGATCCCGCGCGGGTGGTGGCAAGCTATCGCGCGAAACGGGAAAACCCGGTGCTAGAGGATCTTGGCTTTACCCAGCAGCGGGATCTGCTGCAGCGTTTCCCGGGCCCCATCATCGAAAGCTCGGACATTCGCGCTGATCCTGAGCGCATGCTGAAAAAGCTTTGTGCAGAGATCGGCTTGCCTTGGGATGATGCGATGTTGGCTTGGCCTGCAGGTGGCCACAAAGACGATGGCGCTTGGGCGCCCCATTGGTACGGCGCGGTGCATAAATCCACCGGATTTGACGGTGTTGAAAGGCCTGTGCCAAACGAAAACGGCGCCCTGATGGACGCCGCTTTGCCAATTTACCAAGAAATGGTTGCTAAAAAGATCAGCTGAATTTCTTGTCGCGCGCAGCCAAAAGCTTCAACCGCAGGGCGTTCAACTGAATGAAGCCCGCAGCGTCCTTTTGATCATAAGCGCCGGCGTCGTCTTCAAAGGTGACGTGGGCTTCGGAATAAAGCGAGTGATCAGACCAACGCGCGACTGTACGGGCAGATCCTTTGTACAGCTTCAGTTTGACGGTGCCGGTGACATGCTCTTGGCTTTTGTCGATCGCGGCCTGTAGCATTTCGCGTTCGGGCGAGAACCAGAAACCGTTATAGATCAGCTCCGCATAGCGGGGCATAAGCTCGTCCTTCAGGTGGGCCGCGCCGCGATCCAAGGTGATAGATTCGATGCCGCGATGGGCCTCTAGCAGCAAAGTGCCGCCCGGGGTTTCGTAGATGCCGCGGGATTTCATGCCGACGAAACGACCCTCGACCAGATCGAGACGACCGCAACCATGTTTGCCGCCCAGTTCGTTCAGTTTGGTCAACACCTCGGCTGGGGACAGGGACACGCCATTGATCGATACGGCGTCACCCTTTTCAAAGCCAATTTCGATAAATTCGGGTGTGTCCGGCGCATCCTCGGGGTGAACGGTGCGCTGGTAGACGTAATCGGGGGCCATATCGGCGGGGTCTTCCAACACTTTGCCCTCGGACGAGGTGTGCAGAAGGTTCGCGTCCACGCTGAACGGCGCTTCGCCGCGCTTGTCTTTGGCGATAGGGATCTGGTGCTTTTCGGCGAATTCCAACAGGCGGGTCCGGCTGGACAAATCCCATTCGCGCCATGGGGCGATAACCTTGATGTCTGGGTTCAACGCATAGGCGGCCAGTTCAAACCGAACCTGATCATTGCCTTTGCCGGTCGCGCCATGGGCCACAGCGTCTGCCCCGGTTTCGGCTGCGATTTCAACCAGACGCTTGGAAATCAGTGGCCGCGCGATAGAGGTTCCAAGCAGGTAGAGACCTTCGTAAACCGCGTTGGCACGGAACATAGGGAAGACGAAATCACGGACAAATTCTTCGCGAACATCCTCAATATAGATGTTCTCTGGCGCGATGCCCAACAGCTCGGCCTTTTTGCGGGCGGGATCAAGCTCTTCGCCTTGGCCGAGATCGGCGGTGAATGTTACAACCTCGCACCCATACTCGGTTTGCAGCCATTTCAGGATGATCGAGGTATCCAGGCCGCCAGAATAGGCGAGCACGACTTTTTTCGGGGCATTGGCCATCGCATTTCCTTCCTTATACTTAGCGCGCGCGTTAGCGGGTTTTAGCCTTGCGTGCAAGGCAACGCCGTTGCATAGGCCGATTTGACGCTTGTTTTAGACAGTCCTGCAGATTGCCCCGAATTGTGTTTTGCAATAGCGTTTTCGGCACATGTGGGGTCCCTGTCCGCAGGGGACTTGCACCGTCACTGAAAAGGTCAGAAGTTGAATAATTTTGCGCAAGCCGCACGCGATGCCACTCAAGAAATGCGCAGTGTCTTTGCCGCCACCCCCTTGCAACGCAACGCTTTTCTGTCGGATCGCTACAACGCGGATATCTGGCTGAAACGCGAAGACCTGTCCCCAGTGCGGTCTTATAAAATTCGCGGGGCCTATAATGCGCTGAGCAAGCAGGTCGCAGCTGACCAAACCCGGTTTGTATGCGCAAGTGCGGGCAACCATGCCCAAGGCGTGGCGTTTATTTGCGCGCATTTTGGGGTCCATGGCGTGATTTTCATGCCTGTAACGACGCCCAAGCAAAAGATCGACAAGACCCGTGCATTTGGCGGTGACGTGATCGAGATCAAGCTGGTGGGCGACTACGTCGACGACACGCTGGCGGCGGCGCAGGATTACTGTGCATCTGTCGGGGCGCATTTTCTGTCGCCGTTTGATGATTTGGACGTGATAGAAGGACAAGCCAGCGTCGCGGTAGAAATCCTTGCCGGTTTACCCAAAGCCCCAGATATGATGATTTTACCTGTTGGGGGCGGCGGTCTTTCGTCAGGCATAACAACTTACATGGCTGACATGGCACCGGTAACGGAGTTTCGGCTGGTCGAACCACTTGGCGCACGGTCTTTGGCGGTTGCTTTGCAAGATCGCGCACCTTCCACGGTTCGCCCGATTGATGGGTTCGTTGATGGGGCTGCTGTCGCAAGGATTGGGGCCAAGAATTTTGAATTTCTACGCAGGACACAAGTAGATCATGTGTTGGCCGCGCCCGAGGACCGGATTTGTGGCACGATTCTAGAAATGTTGAATGTCGAAGGTATTGTTCTGGAACCTGCTGGGGCGTTGGCCGTAGATGCGTTGCAGGATGTTCGGGAACAAATCGTGGGAAAAACAGTGGTTTGCGTGACCTCCGGCGGGAATTTTGATTTTGAGCGTCTGCCAGAGGTAAAGGAACGGTCCCTACGATTCAGTGGCTTAAAGAAGTACTTTATCCTTCGCATGCCGCAACGTCCTGGAGCGTTGAAAGAATTTCTGTCCTTCCTTGGACCGGATGATGATATTTCGCGGTTTGAGTATTTAAAAAAATCAGCCCGGAACTTTGGATCGGTGCTGATAGGGTTCGAAACCAAGGAAAAAGAAGCGTTCGAACGCCTTTTCGCAAAAATGGAAGAGCGAGGGTTTTCTTATCGTGACATAACCGGGGACCAGGTTTTGTCAGAGTTTTTGATCTAGGCGGCCCAGGACTGATTGCTAAGTTCGGCAAAGAACGCTTTGGCGCTTTGGTCGAAGGATTTGATGATGGGGTCCATATTCATGGTATCGGGCAAATCGTCATTTTCCAGTTCTTCGCACAGTCCGGACATCGCGGTGAAGCCAAGGTTCCAGGCGGACCCTTTCATGGAATGCAGAATTGTCGACGGATCATCGCATGCAGAGTTTTTGCGGTAGGGTGCGAGGGTTTCTTCGACCTCTTGCATGAACAAATCCACGACTTCGTCAAAGTCGTCTTCCCCAACTTCATCACGCAATTCCGCGACGCGCGCCCAATCAATCATGGCGGTCCCCTATCTGATCCCGCTCGACTGTCCTGCAAAAAAGTTGCGATTCCCTTACTGTAGGAGGACTTGCTTCTTCACGAGTTATTAAACCTCGTATGTCAGGGTCCGGTTGGGGCCTAAATGTCTGCAGTATTGATGAAAACAACAACAAACCTGACAAAATCAAAAGCTCTTGAAGCCGGGGGAAAGCAGACAAAGCGACCAATAATGGTTGTGGATGACAGCCGGTTTCAGCGGCGTGTCTTGGCAGCTTCTTTGCGCAAACGTGGATACGGGGTGATCGAAGCTGAATCAGGGATTGATGCCCTGGAAAAGCTGAAAGAAACACCGGTCGACATGATCATCACGGATTGGATCATGCCGGACATGTCGGGGCCAGAATTGTGTAAGGCCCTGCGCGAACGCCCGGACAAAGGCTATATCTATATGATCCTGCTGACCTCTAAAACAGAACGGTCTGAAATAGCCGTTGGTTTGACAGCCGGAGCAGATGATTTTCTGACCAAACCTGTCAACGGGCCAGAGTTGGAGGCTCGAATTCAAGCCGGAGAGCGCTTGCTAGATATGGAGCGCGCCCTCGTCGAAAAGAACGGTGAGGTTAGCTATGCTCTTGATAAAATTAAAACTTTATACGACGCGATAGAACGGGATCTGCAAGAGGCCAAGACACTTCAGCAATCGTTGATTCGAGATAAAGACGCCGAATTCGGGCCAGCTAAGCTTAGTCTGATGTTGCAATCCAGCGGTCACGTAGGGGGTGATCTTGTTGGCTTCTTTCGTATCAATGAGCAATATTTGGGTCTTTATGGTCTAGATGTCAGTGGGCATGGTGTCAGCTCTGCCTTGATGACGGCGCGTTTGGCGGGCCTTTTATCCGGGACAACGCCCGGACAGAACATCGCGCTGGGCGTGAATGAGGCCGGGGAAACCGTGCCGCGCAACCCAGAAGACGTCGCGGCAGAACTGAACGAAATGCTGTTCTTTGACATGGATACGCAACACTATTTCACCATTGTCTACGCCACCCTCGATCTGAAAACAGGTGTGTTGCACGGGGTGCAGGCCGGTCATCCGCACCCTTTGTTATACCGGAAACGCGGCAAGATGGAGGTTTTGGGTGAAGGCGGGTTTCCAATTGGCCTGATCGAAGGGGCCACATATGAACCGTTTTTCGCCAAGCTTCGAAATGGAGACCGATTGGTCCTGATTTCTGATGGTGTGACAGAAGCGACGTCGCCTAAGGGTGTTATGTTAGACACCGACGGTACGATAAAACTGCTGCGCCGGCAAAAGCGAACCGAAACGCGTTTCGTTTTGCCCAATATCTTGAATGACTTACACGAGTTTACCGAAGATACCTCGTTTGAAGATGATATTTCTGGTCTGGTCCTAGATTTTGACTATGCCCGCTGTGACAGCTGACGCCAGAAGGCCTTTAAAAACGCCTTGTCGCCTTCGTTCCCGATCAAATCTACGGCGTCCTTTATGCTGGCCCAAACGGCTGTGTGCCCAGCCTCAAGAGGAGCCGACAAGGATCGAACTGGGCGTGCTAAATATATAGAACAGAGCTTTTCCGCCCAAAGATCGTATTCCGGCATATAGGTGAACCGTCGAAATGCGCCCAAACGTTTAGGGTTGGCGATGCTCCAACCGGTTTCTTCCAGAACCTCCCGGTAAAGGGCGGGGATTGGGTGTTCGCCCGGATCAATGCCGCCACCAGGCAATTGAAATTCGGGCGTCGGCGCCGCTTGGTGGGTCAGCAGGACATCATTTCCAAGGGCCAAAATGGCATAAGCGCCGGGACGAATACGATAGGTTTGCCCAGCAACGAGTGGTTCGCCATAGCGTCGGATCATAACCGCATCCCTTTTCGCGCATAGTGAGGGTCTTGGACCTTGGCGGTCGTCCCTCTATATACGCTTCAACGCGGCTGGTTCGCACCCCCTTTTGCCCCGAATGTGGAAACCTCCATCATGACGCAGATGACAAAACTCGCTTGGGACGACACCGTCCTGCCATTTCAGCTCGACCGCACTGATGTTCGCGGCCGTGTTGCGCGGCTTGATGGTGTTCTGGACAATGTTCTGGCCCAACATAATTACCCAGCAGAGATCGAAGCCTTGGTGGCCGAAGCCTGTTTGCTGACCGCGCTGATTGGGCAGACGATCAAGCTGCGCTGGAAACTGTCGCTGCAGATCCGCGGCAATGGTGCTGCCCGTTTGATCGCAACCGATTATTATGGCCCTACGGAGGATGGAAAGCCGGCCCAGATCCGTGCCTATGCTAGCTATGACGACGAGCGATTGGAAGCGGGTGTCGATCCGTTCTCTCAGATCGGTAAAGGCTATTTCGCTGTTCTGATCGATCAGGGCGAGGGCAATACCCCATATCAAGGCATCACGCCGATTGCGGGGGGGTCCCTGTCGGCTTGCGCGGAGACTTATTTCGCCCAATCCGAACAACTGCCAACGCGGTTCCAGTTGGCCTTCGGTCGAAACTCTGCCCCTGGAGAGCCCGATACATGGCGCGCTGGTGGTATGATGTTGCAGGTCATGCCAAAAGCGTCGCCTTTTGCCGCCAAAGAAGGGTCGGGAGAAGACAAGGTTCTGCAGCCCAACGACATTTTGGAAGGCGAAGAAGACGAAAACTGGACCCGTGCGAATGTTCTGCTGAGCACAGTGGACGAGCTAGAGCTTGTCGGCCCTTCTATCCCGCCGACCGATCTGCTGGTGCGCTTGTTCCACGAGGAAGAGCCTCGTGTGTTCGACGCTCAGCCGGTGCGGTTTGGGTGCACCTGTTCGGACGATCGAGTGCGTCAGAGCCTGTCGATCTATTCGGCCAAGGATATCGGCCATATGACGACGGACGAAGGCACGGTTACGGCCGATTGCCAGTTCTGCGGCGCGCATTATGTCTTTGATCCCAAGACTTTGGGGTTCGAGGCAGAGGCGCCGAAGGAATGATGTCAGACAGCTTGATCCGGGATGCGCTTGCGCGCGCCCGGGCCGAGACGTCTGATTTTGATCTGAACCCGGACGTGCAATTGCCGGAAGGCCGTGTTCTTCGGGACGCGGCGGTTTTGGTCGCGATCACCCCAGATCGCAGGGTTATTTTGACCAAGCGGTCCTCTAAATTAAAACACCATCCTGGGCAAATCGCGTTTCCCGGCGGCAAGGTTGATGACGGAGACGCATCTATCGAGGCGACTGCATTGCGTGAAGCTCGCGAGGAAATTGGCCTGCCCGAAGGCTTGGTGCAATCGATCGGCGTTTTGCCATGCCACGAAACGGTCACCGGCTTTCGAGTGACCCCTATCATTGCGCAAGTCACAACTGATTTCGAAGTAAAACCAGAGCTGGGCGAGGTTGAAGAGGTTTTCTCTGTTCCGCTGGATCATTTGCTGACAGCGGCAAGTTACCGGATCGAGCGTCGGCGCTGGCGCGGCGTTTGGCGGCGTTATTATGTCGTGCCTTTTGGCCCTTATTATATCTGGGGCGCGACGGCGCGGATGCTGCGCAGTTTGGCGCAATGACCCGAGTGGACCCAAATATCCTAGGCGGCGCAAAAGTTCTGGCATTGCTGACCGACGCTGGGTTTTTGGCCTATGTTGTGGGCGGCCCGGTTCGCAATGCCCTGTTGGGCGAGCCAGTGTCGGACACGGATATTGCCACAAGCGCAAGACCGGAGCAGGTGATAGAACTTGCTGATCGGGCGGGGCTGAAAGTTGTGCCGACCGGGATTGATCACGGCACAGTCACGGTTGTTGACGGAGGTGAAGGGTTCGAAGTGACGACGTTTCGCCGGGATGTCGAAACCGATGGTCGGCGCGCGGTTGTAGCATTTGCCGATACGATCGAAGAAGACGCGTTGCGGCGAGATTTCACGATGAACGCGCTTTATGCGGATGCAGAGGGTCGGGTTCTGGACCCGCTGGGCGGCCTGCCTGATCTGATGGCGCGCAAGGTCCGGTTTATCGAGGATCCCAGCCAACGTATTCGCGAAGATTACTTACGGATTCTGCGATTTTTCCGGTTTTTTGCCTGGTACGGGAAAGCAGATGATGGGCTGGATGCAGATGGGTTGGCCGCGTGTGCCGATCTTGCCGATGGATTGGGAAGCCTAAGCAAAGAGCGCATCGGAGCCGAGGTTTTGAAACTGCTCGCTGCGCCGGACCCTAGCCAGTCCGTTGCGGCGATGGATCAAACGGGTGTTCTTGCGCGGATCTTGCCCGGGGCGCAAAGCGCTGCGCTGCCTGTTTTGGTTCATCTTGAAAACGGGCTTGCACCAAAAGCGCTCCGCCGATTGGCCGTATTGGGTGGGCAGAAGGCTGCGGAACACTTGCGTTTATCGAAGACCGACGCGCGTTATTTGGCGACTATTCAAAAAGCGGTCGAGGCGATGACGCCTTCCCATGAGGCTGGTTACCGATTAGGCGCAGAAGCCGCAAAAGACCTGATTTTGGTCCGAGGCGCGCTGTTTGAAACACCGATTGAACCGATGGATTTGAAGGCGGTGCAAGTTGGAGCAGATGCGAAATTTCCCTTGAAAGCAATGGATTTGCCGCATCTTTCAGGAAAAGAACTGGGTCAGGCTTTAAAATCGGCAGAGGCAGCGTGGATAGCCGCCGCCTTTCGGTTGACGGCTGACGATTTGATTGCCCAGCTAAAATGATCGGCTTTGATCCGCTATATGCATTCGTCTTTGCAGGCCTGTTTTCGCCCGGGCCCAATGTGATTCTGCTGACGGCCAGTGGCGCGCGCTTTGGGTTTCGGGCGACATTGCCCCATGTCATGGGGGTCGCAATCGGGGTTGGCGTGACTTCTGGGTTGACCGCGCTGGGCATGGGGGCGCTGTTGCTTGCCGCACCGATGCTAAAGCTGGGCCTGCAAATCGCGGCTGCGGGTTGGATCCTTTGGATGGCTTTCAAGCTTTTGACCGCGGACAAGGCAAAACAGCAAAGCGCGGGGGAACGTCCTTGGGGGTTCTTTCGGGCGGCCCTGTTCCAATGGGTTAATCCAAAAGTTTGGGCCATCGCGTTATCCGCGACCATTGCCTACCCGGCCGGACTGCCGCCTTTGCAAGATGCCATGCGCCTTGCATCAACCTTTTCAGGCATCAATCTGGGGGTTTGTCTGTTCTGGAGCTTTGCCGGATCACTACTGACTTATTTGCTGACCTCTGACAAAGCATGGGGCCTGTTCAACACAGGCATGGCAGCGATACTGGCGGCTTCGGCGGTCATGGTTTTCTTGTAGAAATTGGCTTATATGGGGTTCTAAGAATGGAGCCCCCATGTTTCGCTATTTTGAAAAACTCGTAGACCCTTATGTGGACTACGTCGAAAACGACCGTCCGCCGACCAAGCTTTTCGCGTTCCTTTGGGACTACGCCCAGCCGTTCAAACGCGTCTTTGCCTGGGCGGCGGTTTTGTCCATTGGCGCCGCTGCGGTCGAGATCGGCTTGTTGTTCTATATGGGGCGTATCATTGATTTACTGGACCAAGTTCCCGCGAAAGAATTCTTTGCCGCAAATGGGGTAGAGCTGACCTTTCTGGTGATCTTTGTTCTGATTATTCGGCCGTTGATCCAGACCTTGGGAACGGTTGTGCTGAACAATACGATCTTGCCAAATTTCGGCGCGCTGGTGCGGTGGCGTGCCCACCGGCAAGTGTTGCGTCAGTCGGTGGGTTGGTTCGAAAATGATTTTGCGGGGCGCATCGCGAACCGGATCATGCAAACGCCGACCAGTGCGGGCGATGCGATCTTTCAAGTGTTTGATGCTTTGGCGTTTTCCATCGCTTATTTGGTCGGGGCGGCGATTTTGCTAAGCACCGCTGACCCGCGCCTGGTGCTGCCGATCTTGGTGTGGTTTGGTCTGTATATGATGTTGGTGATCTGGACGGTAAAGCGGATCGGGCCCGCCAGTCAGGCCAGTTCTGACGCCAGGTCCGAGGTTACCGGCCGGGTGGTCGACAGCTATTCCAATATTCACGCGGTCAAGATGTTCGCCCATCACGACCGAGAGCTCGACTATGCGATGGAAAGCATTGAGAAGGCGCGCAGGACTTTCGCAGATGAAATGCGCCTGTTTTCCGTCATGGATGTAGGACTGGTTCTGCTGAATGGGTTTTTGATCGTGTCCGTGGTGGGCTGGGCCATTTGGCTTTGGTCCCAAGGGGTTGCTAGCGTGGGCGTTGTGGCCGCAGCAACGGCGCTGACTTTGCGTTTGAACGCGATGACCGGGTGGATCATGTGGGCGGTGTCGAACTTTTTCCGCGCGTTAGGCGTTGTGGCTGAAGGGATGGAAACGATTTCCCAGCCAATCACATTGCTGGATGCGCCAGGCGCCAGGCCGTTGCAGATGACCGAAGGGAACTTGCGTTTTGAAGCTTTGACCCATCACTATGGCAAAGAACGCGGGGGGCTAGACGCTTTAACGTTGGACCTAAAGGCGGGGCAGAAGGTTGGCCTTGTTGGACGATCTGGTGCTGGCAAAACGACTTTGGTCAAATTGCTGTTGCGGTTCTATGATGCTGACGCAGGTACGATCTTGGTGGACGGTCAGGATATTTCACAGGTGACGCAAGACAGTCTGCGCGCCCAGATCGGGATGGTTCAACAAGACAGCGCTTTGTTGCATCGGTCTGTGCGCGACAATATTTTGTACGGCCGTCCTCATGCATCCGAGGCTGAAATGATCGAAGCGGCCAAGCGCGCCGAGGCCCATGAATTTATTCAAAGCCTAGAGGACCCCCAAGGCCGGACTGGCTATAACGCCTTTGTGGGCGAACGCGGCGTGAAACTGTCTGGCGGGCAACGGCAGCGGATCACCCTGGCCCGAGTTATCCTGAAAGATGCCCCG
>SPJP01000170.1 GCA_006844665.1 Paracoccaceae bacterium | reverse complement strand
AACAGATATTGCAAACGTCTACGGCAACCCGCTGCCCGCGACCTTGTTTTCAGAAGTGATCGCGGACCCGGTGGAACAAGGCCTGGCCTTGGATGCGGCCTGCGTGGTCGTGAACCTGTTGATGCTGCCGGGTCAACCCGAAGTGCACCAAGCCTGTGTGCAGAACATCAACCGCCTGAAACGCGCCTGTGATCTGGCAGGCATGCCTTTGATGGTCGAACCTTTGGTGATGCAGGACAATGCTAAAGTAGGCGGCGGCTATATGGTGGACGGCGATCTGGACAAGATCCTGCCATTGGTGCGCCAAGCGGTCGAGCTGGGCGCTGACATCATCAAGGCCGATCCCTGCGACGACGTTTCTGAATACCACCGAGTGATCGAGATCGCCCAACGCATTCCGGTGCTGGTGCGCGGCGGCGGCAAGGTATCCGACGAGGTGATCCTGACCCGGACTGAAGAGCTGATGAAGCAGGGCGCGCGCGGCATCGTGTATGGCCGCAATGTGATCCATCACGACAACCCGGCAGGTATGACCAAGGCACTGATGGCTGTGGTCCATGACGGTGCGTCTGTAAAAGACGCGCTGGGCATGATCGCATGAGCCGGGTTGTCAAATTTGGTGTGATCGGCTGCGGCTTGATGGGGCGTGAATTCGCCTCGACCGCCGCGCGCTGGTTGCACCTGACCAAGACCAAGGCCCGGCCCGAGATCGTCTCGGTCTGCGACACCAATACAAGCCTGATGGACTGGTTTTCCGACAATCTGACAAGCGTCAGCCAGAAAACAACCGACTACAAAGAAATGCTGGCAAATCCCGAGGTCGAGGCGATTTATTGCGCCTTGCCCCATGTGCTGCATGATCAGGTTTACCCCGAGATCCTGGCAGCGGGCAAACATCTGTTTGGGGAAAAGCCGTTTGGCATGGATGGGGCCGCGAATGCGCGTATTCAGGCCGCGATTGACGCTCATCCTGACGTGATGGTCCGGTGCTCGTCCGAGATGCCGTTTTATCCGGGCGCGCAGAAAGTCATCAATCTGGCGAGCTCTGGCGATCTGGGCGAAATCATCGAGGTCGAGGCGGCGTTCCTGCACTCTTCCGATCTGGACCCGAACAAGGCGATCAACTGGAAACGGATGATCGACATCAACGGCGAATATGGATGCATGGGCGATCTGGGGATGCATGTGCTGCACGTGCCGTTGCGCCTTGGCTGGCGGCCCAGCCATGTGTCGGCGGCCTTGGTCAACCGGTTCCGCACCCGGCCCGATGGCAAGGGTGGCACGGTGCCCTGTGAAACCTGGGACAATGCCACGATAACCGGCCATGTGGATGATGCGGGTGGTGGCTTTCCGTTGGTTCTGAAAACCTGGCGCATCGCACCTGGGGAATCCAACACCTGGAGCCTGCGCATCCTCGGCACCAAGAAAAGCGCGTATTTTTCCACCAAGAACCCGCGTCAGTGGCAATGGATGGATTATAACGGTGGCGATCAGGTTTGGCAGGTTCAGGATATCGGGTTCCAGACCCTGTTCCCGGCGATCACCGGCGGGATTTTCGAGTTCGGTTTCCCCGACGCCCTGCAACAGATGTGGGCAGCCTTTCTGGACGAGCTGGCGGGCGGCGACGCCAACGGGTTTCACTGCGCAACCCCGGCCGAGGCAGCAGATCACCACGCAATCCTGACGGCGGCTTTGAAAGCGGGCAAAGAACACTCTGTCGTTAAAGTCGACTACAGGGCGGCCTGATGAAGCGGTCCGAGATCAACCAAGCATTGCTAGATGCCAAAGCCCTGTTGCGCGATCTTAGGTGGTCGTTGCCAGCATGGGCGGAATGGGATGCGGCGGATTATGCAGACCAATCCGATCTGGCGGCTTGGTTGCAGGACCACCAAATGGGATGGGATGTGACCGATTTTGGTTCGGGCGATTTTGCCAACCGTGGGTTGGGGCTGTTTTGTCTGCGAAACGGCATTCAATCCGATGCGGCCAGCCTGCCTTATGCCGAAAAGCTGTTGTTTGTGGGCGAGGGGCAAGAGACGCCGTTTCACACCCACAAGGTCAAAATGGAAGACATCATCAACCGCGGCGGCGGCGACCTAATGATCGAGTTTCGCCAGCCCGACGGTGTAGATGCGCCGATCGAGCTGCGCTGTGACGGGGTCCTGCACCGGCTGGAACGGGACGAACCCTTGTGCCTGAAACCGGGGTCCAGCGTTACTATCCCTCAAGGGCTCTATCATCGATTTTATGCGCGCCCCGGGGCCGGAATGGTTCTGGGCGGCGAGGTTTCGCAGGTCAATGACGATGGGTCCGACAATTACTTTCTGGAACCTTTGGGTCGATTTTCCAGCATCGTGGAAGACGCCGCCCCCTTGCATCCCTTGTGGAACGAACTGGGGCTGGAGGCATGAGTGCGCGCCAGGGGATCATATGCGCGGGTAACTGGATCGTGGATATCGTTCACGAGATTGACCACTGGCCCCAGGAAAGCGATCTGGTTCGTATCGGCGCGCAAGAAAAAGATATAGGCGGCGGTGCGGCGAACGTCATTTCGGCCTTGGCGAAGCTTGAAATCGGTTTGCCTTTGTTGCCGATGGGGGCGGTCGGGGCTGATGAGTTTGGTCAGTTCGTTGTCACCCGGTGCCAGGAACGGGGCTTGCCGACCAATCTGATGGTGCAGAAAGCCAATGTGGCCACTGCGCATACCCATGTGATGTCGGTGGCAGGCCAATCGCGCACCTTCTTTTATCAGGGGGGGGCAAATGACATTTTGTCAGCCGATGATTTTCCCGCCGATGTCCTGCGGGCCCAGAACGCGCGGATATTCTATCTGGGCTACCTGACCCTTTTGGCCGAGCTTGATCGTATTACAGACGACGGTTCGACCTCGGCTGCGATGGTGTTGTCACGGGCCAAGGCGGCAGGGATGACGACTTGTGTTGATCTTGTGTCGATCGACCGCCCGGATTTTGCGAAGATCATCGCGCCGTCATTGCCCAGTATTGATTATCTGATCCTGAACGAGGTCGAATTGGCCCGCGCAAGCGGCCGATCACAGATTGCGTCGGGGGAAACGCCAAAAGACCAAGACCTGATAGACATGGCACAATATGTGCTTGGGCTGGGCGTCGGGCAGGCCGTGATTGTGCACTGCCCTCAAAAGGCTCTGTGGGTCGGAAGCGACGGTCAAATCCTGTCTGATCCTGTGAAACCCCTTTCCCCGGCCGAGGTCGCAAGCCCCTTGGGTGCAGGCGATTGTTTCTGCGCGGGGATCTTGTACGGGCTGCATGAAGGCTGGCCGCCCGAAAAAGCACTTGAGCTGGGTCATATCACGGCAAGGGCGTCTTTGCGCGGCCTTACTGCGACCGGATCTGTCCCACGACTAAACGATCTTGTCGGTTCAAAAGACCGGCGGAAAGAGGACATCTCTGACTAAGTAAATTGATGAGATGTCAGAACTGTCTTTAGAGGAGGAAAGACAATGACGACGATCCCAAGACGTAGTTTCTTAGCACTGGCCACAGCGGCAATGACGGCGATGACCCCACTTGCAGTGGCGGCCCAGGATGCCCCTGTTATCGCCAGCGTTGTGTTTCAGGGCGACCAGTTCATGCAATTCCTGCAGACCGGTATTCGCGAGACAGCCGAAGCGGCTGGTGCCAGTGTGTTGGAAATCAATATCGACGGCGACCAAGCGCGCGAGATTCAAGCCATCGACACCTATATCGCGCGCGGTGTGGACGCGATTGTCATTGCGCCACTGTCTGCGGAAAATTCGGGGCCTGCTTTGCAGCGTGCGCGTGATGCAGGCATCACCGTTATTGCCCTGAACGGTGGCTTGGCCGATGACAGCATTGCGAATGCAACGTTTTCGACCGCGAACCGTGACCTGGGCGCGTCGACTGGTGCGGCTGCAGCGAAGTTTGTCCAAGACACCCTTGGTGGAGAAGCAACAGTGGCCACTTTGGCGTTCTCTTCCCTTTTGCCGGAACAATCTGGCGCGCGGACGGGCGGGTTCAAAGACGCTGTGAAGGAGGGCA
>SPJP01000166.1 GCA_006844665.1 Paracoccaceae bacterium | reverse complement strand
CAGCGCGTCGCCCGACACTTGGAGCTTTGAATTATAGGTCTTGTCGCGGTCCGGCGAATAGACCTTGCCGCCGGAATAGGCGCCATTCCCATCGGCCTGCATATCCCAGATGATGGCACGGCCCTGGTTTTCCGACGCAAATTCCGCCCCGGTGCTGTCAAAAGATTTGGCCAGCGTGCCACATATCCCCTGATCGCCGCAGTCGCGCACAACGATATGGCCGTAATTGCCGTTGTCATCAGCAATCGTCTGCCATGTCCCAAAAATCGGATCGGCCTGTGCCGCCCCGCCAAGGGCCAGCACCATTGCTGCCGCCATTAGTAGCTTGTTCATGTGTTTTCCTCCCATAAACCTCTCGGGTGTCAGTTTGCCCAAGTTTGGGGTGCGATCAAGTGTTGCGTGCCGGGGGCCTTGGCAGCGGCGGCGCGCTGGCCTAAACCCCGCTCGACCCTGCCAAACGGAGCACTGCTATGATCCTCTACCCCGCGATTGATCTGAAAGATGGCCAGGCCGTGCGCTTGCTGCGCGGCGAGATGGACGCCGCAACCGTGTTCAACGATGACCCTGCTGCCCAAGCGCTGGCGTTTCAGAACGAAGGCTGCGCGTGGTTGCATCTGGTGGATCTGAACGGCGCGTTCGAAGGCAAGCCTGTGAATGGCGGAGCGGTCGAGGCGATCCTAAAGGCGACAGACGTGCCAGCACAAATGGGCGGCGGCATCCGCGACATGGCCACGATTGAAATGTGGTTGGACAAGGGTCTGGCTCGGGTGATCCTGGGTACCGTCGCAGTCGAAAACCCCGATCTGGTGCGCGAGGCTGCCAAAGCCTTTCCCGGCATGGTCGCAGTGGGATTGGATGCGCGCAAAGGCTTTGTGGCCACACGGGGCTGGGCCGAAGAAACCGATATGCAGGTCACCGATCTGGCCAAATCGTTTCAAGACGCAGGCGTTGCCGCGATCATCTACACAGATATTGACCGCGACGGCGCGATGCAGGGCCCGAACGTGCCCGCCACAGCTGCCCTTGCGGCGGCGACCTCTATCCCGGTGATCGCATCTGGCGGGGTGTCGTCCTTGGACGATCTGATCGCCCTGCGCGATGCGGGCGGGATCGCGGGGGCAATTTCGGGCCGGGCGCTCTATGATGGGGCGCTGGATCTAAAGGCTGCCTTGGCCGCCTTGGCCTGATCTTTACCACCTGATTGCCTTGACCCTGCCATGGTTGCCCCTGATCTTACACACGGGGGTCCATTTGGGCAGGGTAAAGATTGAGCTTCACAGCCGGTACTTTGATCGACACATTTTACGGGCCGCAAGCGGTCGAAGCCCTGCGTCCGGGGGATAAAGTTGCAACCTTGGAAGCAGGGGTGCAGCGCCTGGAAGCCGTGGCTCATGCCCATGACACTGCCGAAGCTTTGGGCCGCCGTCTGATCCTGCTGCGCCGCAACGCGCTGGGCCGGGGCGTGCCCGCCCGTGATACCATGGTCACCGCCGATCAAATGGTGCGCATCCCCGGAACGCCCTTGGACCGTGTGGCCAACCTGCTGGACGGGCGCCGGGTCGTGTTTGTCAAACCCAAGGGGCTTTTGACCTTCGTCGATCTGGTGCTGGATCTGCCCTGGACCTTGCTGGCCAATGGCGCACCCCTGTCAGCCCAGCATCAAAGCTCGGGCACGCTGCTTTTGCCCCGTGCAGCCCGTGCGCGCCGCGTGCCGCATCAGCCGCCGCTTTCCATTTCAGCCCGAGGCCGCTAAACCCTGCGTAACTGCGCTAAAAGGGCCGCCTGCCATGCTGAAAACCCGTGTGATCCCGTGCCTCGACGTGAAGGACGGCCGCGTCGTCAAAGGCGTCAATTTCGTCGATCTGATTGATGCAGGCGATCCGGTTCAGGCCGCGCGGGCCTATGATGCCGCTGGCGCGGACGAGCTGTGTTTCCTGGATATCAACGCCACCCATGAAAACCGCGGCACCATGTATGATGTGGTCACCCGCACGGCCGAGGCGTGCTTTATGCCCCTGACGGTGGGCGGCGGTGTGAAATCTGCCGCCGATGTGCGGGCGTTGCTGCTCGCCGGGGCCGATAAGGTCTCGTTCAACTCTGCCGCAGTGGCCCGCCCCGAAGTGGTGGCCGAAGCCGCCGACAAGTTCGGCAGCCAGTGCATTGTGGTGGCGATTGACGCCAAAACCGTCAGCCCCGGCAAGTGGGAAATCTTCACCCATGGCGGCCGCAAAGCCACCGGGATAGACGCGATCGAATTCGCGCTAGAGGTCGAACGCCAAGGCGCGGGCGAGATTTTGCTAACCAGCATGGACCGCGACGGCACGCGGGCAGGCTTTAACCTGCCTTTGACCCGCGCCATTTCTGATGCGGTCAAAGTGCCGGTCATCGCCTCGGGCGGGGTCGGGACGCTGGACCATTTGGTCGAAGGCGTCACCAAGGGCAGGGCCAGCGCGGTGCTTGCGGCCTCGATCTTTCACTTTGGCGAATTCACCATTTCCGAGGCCAAGCAGCACATGGCTGCCGCCGGTTTGAACATGAGGCTGACATGAGCGCACTGCACGATCTGGCCACCACAATCGCCGCCCGCAAAGGGGCGGATCCCGACAGCTCTTGGACAGCAAAGCTGCTGGCCAAAGGCCCGGAAAAATGCGCCGAGAAATTCGGGGAAGAGGCTGTCGAGGCGATTATCGAGGCCGTTAAGAACGACAAGGCCAAACTGACATCAGAGGCCGCAGATGTTCTGTATCACCTGCTGGTCATGCTGGCCGCCCGCGACGTGACCCTTGCGGATGTGGAGGCAGAACTGGACCGGCGGGCTGGAACCTCTGGTATCACAGAAAAGGCCAGCCGTTAGCTTTAGGCAAACAGCCGGGGATGCTCGATCGCGGGGCAGCGGTCTTGGATTACGGTTAAGCCCCGGTTTCGCGCCTTTTCGGCGGCCTGATCATCGCGTACATCCAGCTGGGTCCAGATCACCTTGACCGACGGCAGGTTCAGCGCGTCATCCACCACGCCTGCGACATGCTCAGACGCGCGGAAAACATCCACCATATCTACGGCATCAGGAATATCGCCCAAGGTGCCGTAAACCTGTTCGCTCAGATGCGTCTGCCCCGCCAAACCGGGGTTCACCGGGATCACCCGGTAGCCTTTGGATTGTAAAAACCGCGCCACAGAATGGCTGGGACGCCGGGGATTGGCAGAAAACCCGACAACCGCGATCACGCGGGCCTGGGTCAAAACTTCGGTAATCAGCTCATCAGTCATCGGGGCAATCTACATCAGCTGGTTAAAAGAAAAAAGCGCCTGTCCAAAGGGGGGACTTGGACAGGCGCAAAGTGTGGAACGAGGGACAGTAGGACAGTGAAAGAGCGTTCCGGCTCTTTCGATACTTAAAAGATAGGGGCGATTTTGGCGGGAAAAAGGGGCCTCAAGCGTATGTGACCGAATGTTTCAATTCAATTTTTTCCTATCCGTGACCCTAGCCCAAAACACCAGGCCAGTTTTGGTCAGCCCGTGCGATGTTTTCATCCACCTCGCGCAACCAGCGGCGGCGGGTGCGCAGGGTGGCGTTCAGATACAAGCGGTCATTGTGGATGGTCCACGCCTCGGGGATGGTGGGGGCGGTATAGTTGCGCGACACGGCCCAGGCGCAGTAGCCGCCATAGGCGGGCAGGTACCGTTCAGGATCGGCGACAAAAGCATCCCGGCTGGCGGCCGAGGCGAACAACCACGTGGCCCCGCCGTGGTCCACCGCAAAGTCAGGCGAGCCTTGGATCGGCGCGCTGTCGGTGAAATAGCCCACCACATCCGTCCCGCCCAGGGCATAGCCGTTCTTGACGTAGATCGCGGGTTCAGCAGCGCGCAGCATCCCGGGCGCCACAAAGGGGGCTGCTACAAGCGGGGCGGCAAACAGGGCGAGGGCGCGGCGGCGGGTCAACTGGGTCATGGCATGCTCCTTCAAGAACGGTTGCTGCGGCTTGGGTCCGCATTGAAGGGCATATGTCATTCGATTGCTGCCAAAACAGCCCCCCTGACGCAGGCGTGATCCCGGGGCTGTCTTTGTTACAAAACGGGCGGGGTGGGGGCGGCCTTGGGTTTGGGATC
>SPJP01000167.1 GCA_006844665.1 Paracoccaceae bacterium | reverse complement strand
AAATCCAACCCCGCAACTTTGGCCGATATCAGCCAAGCAGGGCCCCCGAACAAGGCGTCAAAACTAGCCAATGTCTTTGGCTTTTTCACCTTAGCCATGACAGCGGGATAGCCCGGCAATAAAGTGCGAACCTCGCCTCCTAAGGGCGCCAAGGCCCCTGGCAAAGCGCCCACAACATCTGCCAAGCCGCCCGTTTTCACAAGCGGTGCACATTCAGATGCGACGGAAAGGATGCGTGTCATAGGCTAGCGGCCCTTCGGTCTAACATGTCTTGGGTGATCAGCGTTGTGCCCTTTTCCGTCACCCTGAACCACTTGGCGTCATCTGTTGGATCCTCTCCGACAACCAAGCCTTCGGGAATAATCACTTCGCTATCAATCACCACCCGGCGCAGACGAGCTGACCGATTGACGAACACGTTTGGCAAAACGACGGAATGGTCCAAGACGGCATAAGAATTGGTATGCACATTTGTGAACAAGCAAGAATTCCGAACCTCTGTCCCCGAGATCACGCACCCACCCGATACCATGGACGAAATCGCCATCCCCCGTCTCGTGCGTTCGTCATGGATGAATTTCGCAGGTGGCACGCTTTCGGAATAGGTCCAGATTGGCCAGGTTTTGTCCCAAAGGTTCAGGTCAGGTGTGAAGTCGGTCAGATCGATATGGGATTCCCAGAACGCATCAACCGTCCCCACGTCTTTCCAATACGCAGGCGCTCCTTCATCACGGACACAGCTTTCATCAAACCGATGCGCAACAGCTTTGCCGTTTGCGACAATTTCTGGGATCAAGTCGTTGCCAAAGTCATGGGATGAATTGGTGTCTTCCGCATCTTTCTGCAAAAGGTCCCGAAGGAATTTCCAGCTGAAGACATAGATCCCCATGGACGCCAAGGATTTCGTTGGATCCTCTGGCGAGGCGGGCGGATCTTGAGGTTTTTCTAAGAAAGACGTGATCCGGCCTGTCGCATCGGTTGCCATCACGCCGAATGCGCTTGCCTCTTCCCGGGGGACTGTCAAACAGCCGACCGTCACATCAGCGCCGGATTCAACATGCTGGCGCAGCATGATTTCGTAGTCCATTTTATAGATGTGATCGCCTGCAAGGATGATCACGTAATCCACGCTATAGCTGTCCACGATGTCGATATTTTGGGTAACGGCATCCGCTGTCCCCTTATACCAGCTTTCGTTGTCAGACCGCTGAGAGGCCGGAAGGATATCTAGAAACTCGTTTCGTTCAGCGCGAAAAAAGGTCCACCCCCGTTGTAGATGCCGGATCAAGCTGTGGGCCTTATACTGGGTGGCGATTGCCATACGGCGAATGCCAGAGTTCAGCGCGTTCGAAAGAGCAAAATCGATGATGCGGGTTTTGCCACCAAAGGGAACCGCTGGCTTCACACGCCTGTCTGTCAGCTCTTTCAAGCGACTGCCGCGCCCGCCTGCCAGCACAAAGACCATGGATCGCTGAGTAAGTCGCTTGGTTTCCATCATATCCCCCAGTTTCTATTGCTTTCGCAGCTTTAAGATGACCGTCGACAATGGCGGTAAAACCAGCTCGACTGACATTTCAAAACCGTCACACGGAACATCAGACGCGGTAGCGCCCCCTAAATTGCCCCGGTTCCCGCCGCTGTAAATTTCCGCATCAGTGTTCAACACCTCGTCCCAGTGACCGCTCTGCGGAACCCCAACACGAAATGCTTGACGCATCACGGGCGTAAAGTTGCACACGACAAGCACTGTCGCATCACCCTCGGCGCCGAACCGTAGAAAGCTGTAGGTTGACTGCGACGGATCACTGCCGACCCACCGGAAACCTTCTGGCACACAATCGTTCACATGTAGCGCAGGCGTATCACGATAAAGCCTGTTCAGATCTCGGATCAGATTCTGCACACCCTTATGGGCCGGGCCTTCAGCCGCTGCCCAGTTCAGCTCTGCATTGTGCTTCCATTCTTCGGGTTGGGCAAATTCGCAGCCCATGAACAAAAGCTTTTTGCCAGGATGCCCCCACATAAACCCATAATACGCCCGCAAGTTCGCGAATTTTTCCGGCCCCTCGCCCGGCATCTTTGCCAGCATAGAGCCCTTGCCATGCACCACTTCGTCATGGCTGATCGGCAAAATGAAGTTTTCCGAAAACGCGTATTGAATGCCAAAGGTCATCTGGTCGTGATGATGCTGCCGGTAGATCGGGTCGCGCTGCATGTAATCCAGCGTGTCGTTCATCCAGCCCATGTTCCACTTGTAGCCAAAGCCCAAGCCGCCCCCATGAACTGGCTGGGACACCCCTGGAAATGAGGTGCTTTCTTCGGCGACAGTCATAATATCGGGATGAGCTCCGTAAACCGCGATATTCATTTCCTGAAGAAAGCCAATCGCTTCGTAGTTTTCCCGCCCCCCGTCTTTGTTGGGAACCCAATCACCCTCGGACCGCGAATAATCGCGGTACAGCATGGATGCGACGGCATCGACGCGCAGGCCGTCCAGATGGTATTCTTCCATCCAGTATAGCGCGTTGGACACAAGGTAGTTTTTCACCTCGCGCCGGCCGTAATTGTAGATCAGTGTGTTCCAATCTTGATGGAACCCTTCGCGCGGGTCTTGATGTTCGTACAGGGCTGTTCCGTCGAACTGGGCCAATCCATGGGCATCGGTTGGGAAATGTCCAGGCACCCAATCCAGCAGAACGCCTAGCCCGGCAATGTGGGCGGCTTCAACAAAATCGCGGAATTCGTGGGGCGGGCCAAAACGAATTGTAGGCGCATATAAACCTACGGGTTGATAGCCCCAAGAGCCGTCGAAAGGGTATTCGGATATCGGCAGCAGCTCGATATGCGTGAACCCCATCCCTTTGACGTAGTTCACCAAATCTACCGCAAGCTCTTTATACGACAACGGGCGGCCATAGTCGTCCCACCGTCTGCGCCAAGACCCTAAATGCACCTCGTAGATCGAAATCGGCTGGGTCCGTTCACGCTTTGCTGCGCGTTCAGACATCCACTGTTCGTCCTTCCAGCCATAGCCGGTTATGTCCCGCACGACCGAGGCCTGTTCCGGCGGGTGCTGCGATCCAAAGCCTACAGGGTCGGCCTTTAACCCAATCTGACCCTCGGCCCCCAGCACCTCGTATTTATACAGGTCCCCTTCGCCGATATTTGGCAAGAAAACCTCCCAACAGCCGGTCACCCCAATTCGGCGCATAGGATGTCGGCGTCCGTTCCAAATATTGAACTCTCCGACAACCGAAACCCGCCGTGCATTCGGTGCCCAAACCGCGAAATGAGTTCCGTCTACTCCTTCATGAACGCAAGGGTGAGCCCCAAGCGCGCGCCACAGCTCTTTATGAGTTCCTTCGCCAAGCAGATATTGGTCAAGCTCGCCCAATACCGGCGGGAAGCTATAAGGATCGGCGGTCTCATGGGTAGATCCATTGGCATATGTCATAACCAACGTATAATCACCCTCGGGCACAGGGCCGAAAAACACGTCCCGTTCAACACGTGGCAACGGAACCAAAGCTTTGCCGACACGGGCTTGCACTTCGACGGCGTCAGGCTGCAAAGTTGTAACCCAGCGCACTTTGCCCAAGGTTCGTGACCCCAAAACATCGAACGGGGCAGCGTGGCGTCCTTCATTCAGTGCAACAATGTCTTCGCCGCTAAGCAGTTGCGTAGCTTCAGAAACCGGCTTCGCATTGGCTGGAAACGAGGCTTTTGTCGCAGCGGATGGCGGTGGTTTTGTCACTATTGTTCGCCCTTTGTTAGTGTCAAAGCCTACATACAAAACAAAGAACCACAAGGGCGGGACCGCTTAAAAACAAAGCGCAGTCCACCCGTTTGAGACAGCCTTGCCCCTGTCGTCTGACCATTGGTTTATCGCTAACATTTTTCCGACCGGGCACACCCCCAAAGTTCTCAACAATTCGCCCAACTTGCAGGCTTCTAAATCAATCCAATTTCCGAATTTCTTCGTTGGCTTTTTGCAGATTACCAGAAACCACACGCACCATGTTGCTGAGCAAAGTGACCAAGATATTCGGGTACTCCGTTGCCAGCTCTTCAATCTTCTCGATAGAGAAAACGTAGCACATTGTAGGATCATCCGCGAT
>SPJP01000168.1 GCA_006844665.1 Paracoccaceae bacterium | reverse complement strand
AGCCCGCGCTCGAGGAACTTTGGACAGACATCTACGCAGACGCCTAAGGAGCACAGAACATGGCTATTGAAATCTTGATGCCCGCCCTGTCTCCTACAATGGAAGAAGGCACTTTGGCCAAATGGATGGTCAGCGAAGGCGATGCAGTGAAATCCGGCGATATCATTGCCGAAATTGAAACCGACAAAGCAACGATGGAATTCGAAGCGGTCGACGAAGGTGTGATGGGCAAGATCCTGATCGCTGAAGGCACCGAAGGTGTCACCGTCAACACGGCCATCGCCATTATGCTGGAAGACGGCGAAGAGGCAGGCACAATGCCGGCCGCCGCTGCCGCCGCCCCGGCCCCGGTCGAAGCCGCCCCAGTTGCGGCTGCTTCTACAGCTGCCCCAGCCCCTGCGCCAAGCGTGGATCTGACCCCAGATTGGCCAGAAGGCACGGAACTAAAATCCCAGACCGTCCGCGAAGCCCTGCGCGATGCGATGTCCGAAGAAATGCGTTCCGACGACACCGTGTTCATCATGGGCGAAGAGGTTGCCGAATACCAAGGTGCCTACAAGATCACCCAAGGCATGCTGGACGAGTTTGGCGACAAGCGCGTCATCGACACACCGATTACCGAACATGGGTTCACCGGTCTGGCCGTTGGTGCCTCTTTCGGTGGATTGAAGCCAATCGTGGAATTCATGACGTTTAACTTCGCCATGCAAGCCATTGATCATATTATCAACTCTGCCGCCAAGACGCTGTATATGTCCGGCGGCCAAATGGGCAGCCAAATCGTGTTCCGTGGGGCGAACGGCGCCGCTGCTCGCGTGGGCGCGCAACACAGCCATGACTATGCCTCTTGGTACACCCAAGTACCCGGCCTGAAGGTTGTGATGCCCTACTCGGCTTCGGACTACAAAGGCCTGATGAAAACCGCAATCCGCGACCCGAACCCTGTGATCTTTCTGGAAAACGAAATCCTGTATGGCCGGTCCTTCGATGTTCCGGTGATCGAGGATTACACAGTGCCCTTTGGCAAAGCCCGCATCTGGCGCGAAGGCACTGACGTCACAATCGTTTCCTTTGGCATCGGCATGCAATACGCGCTAGAGGCCGCCGACCGCCTGGCCGAAGACGGCATCAGTGCCGAGGTTATCGACCTGCGGACCTTGCGCCCGATGGACACCGACTCGATCCTGAAATCAGTGATGAAAACCAACCGCTGCGTGACCGTTGAAGAAGGCTTCCCTGTCTGCTCCATCGGCGGACATATCTCGGCCTTCCTGATGCAAAACGCGTTCGACTATCTGGACGCGCCGGTCGTCAACTGCACTGGTAAGGACGTGCCCATGCCCTACGCAGCTAACTTGGAAAAACTGGCGCTTGTGACAACAGACGAAGTCGTCGACGCCGTTAAATCCGTGACATACCGGTAAGGAGCCCCTGACATGCCTACCGAAATCCTGATGCCAGCCCTTTCTCCGACGATGGAAGAAGGTACCCTGGCCAAATGGCTGGTCTCCGAAGGCGATACCGTCTCCTCTGGCGATTTGCTGGCCGAAATTGAAACCGACAAAGCCACGATGGAATTTGAAGCCGTCGACGAA
Source organism: Paracoccaceae bacterium (assembly GCA_006844665.1). Lineage (GTDB taxonomy): Bacteria > Pseudomonadota > Alphaproteobacteria > Rhodobacterales > Rhodobacteraceae > Dinoroseobacter. The sequence goes on along the minus strand of SPJP01000168.1, from coordinate 2,609 downwards.
GGTGTGATCGGAAAGATCGTCGTGGCCGAAGGCACCGAAGGCGTCAAAGTGAACGACGTGATCGCAGTGTTGTTGGAAGATGGCGAAAGCGCGGACGACATCGGCGCGGCCTCTGCCCCAGCCGCAGCTGCCCCTGCACCAGTGGCGGCAGCAGAACCTGCTCCCGTCGCGGCCCCCGCACCTGCAGCGCCTGTTGCATCGGGCACACGCGTGTTCGCCTCCCCCTTAGCCCGCCGGATCGCGGCGTCCAAAGGCTTGGACCTGACCGCGATCAAAGGCTCCGGCCCCCATGGTCGGATCGTGCGCAAGGATGTCGAAAACGCAGTCGCAACACCGACTGCTGCCGCACCGGTCGCCGAGGCAGCTGCCCCAGCGCCAAAAGCAGCGGTAGCCGCACCATCCGCCGGCCCATCTACCGATCAGGTCATCAAGATGTACGAAGGCCGCGAATTTGAAGAGGTCAAACTGGACGGCATGCGCAAGGTCATCGCCGCGCGCCTGACCGAAGCCAAGCAAACCGTGCCGCATTTCTACCTGCGCAAAGACATTCAGCTGGATACCCTGCTGGCCTTCCGCAGCCAGTTGAACAAACAGCTGGAACCGCGCGGCGTGAAACTGTCGGTCAATGACTTCGTCATCAAAGCCTGCGCCATCGCCCTGCAACAATGCCCCGAGGCGAACGCCGTTTGGGCCGGGGATCGCACGCTGAAGATGAAAGCATCTGACGTGGCTGTTGCCGTGGCCATCGAAGGCGGCCTGTTCACACCCGTTCTACAAGACGCCGAGTCTAAATCGCTCAGCGCCTTGTCGGCGCAGATGAAAGACCTGGCCGCACGCGCCCGGGATCGCAAGCTTGCGCCCCATGAATACCAGGGCGGCAGCTTCGCGATTTCTAATTTGGGGATGTTCGGCATCGATAATTTCGACGCGATCATCAATCCACCCCACACGGCCATCTTGGCCGTGGGCGCTGGCATCAAGAAACCTATCGTCGGCGCGGATGGCGAGCTGAAGGTCGCAACCGTCATGTCCACAACCCTATCTGTAGATCACCGTGTGATCGACGGGGCACTGGGCGCGAACCTGCTGAACGCGATCAAGGACAACCTTGAAAACCCAATGACAATGCTGGCCTAAACAGCGGGCTTTAAACACGAAAAAGGGGGCAAGACCGAACCGGTCTCGCCCCCTATTCTATGTCTAAATCAGGTCTAAGCTTTAAAGCTCACTTTTCGTGCAGCAGGTGATCCATGCTCATCGCTGGCTGGGAACACCCTGCCTCGCCCACGATCCGCGCTGGAACACCGGCAACGGTTTTGCAGGTCGGCACCGCTTCAAGCACGACCGAGCCTGCCGCGATCCGCGAACAATCCCCGATCTTGATATTGCCCAAAACCTTGGCCCCGGCCCCGATCAGCACACCGTCGCCAATTTTGGGATGACGGTCCTCTTCTTCTTTGCCTGTCCCGCCCAAGGTGACCGAATGCAGCATAGAGACATTGTCCCCGACCACAGCCGTCTCGCCGATCACGATCGAATGGGCGTGGTCAATCATGATGCCTTTGCCGATCCGCGCTGCGGGGTGGATATCGATCCCGAACACTTCGCTGACCCGCATCTGAATGAAATAGGCCAAATCCTTACGGCCCTGGCGCCACAGCCAATGGCCAACGCGGTAGGCCTGGATCGCCTGAAACCCTTTGAAAAACAGGATCGGCTGCAAGAACCGGTGGCACGCCGGGTCGCGATCAAACACCGCCACAATATCGGCCCGCGCAGCCGCCCCGATTTCAGGGTCCGAGGCAAAGGCCTCATCCGCAATCTCGCGCAACAACTGCTCTGACATCTCGCCCGAGGCCAGCTTTTGTGAAACACGATAGGCCAATGCGGTCTCTAGCGAGCGGTGATGCAAAATACAGGCATGCACCAGCCCACCAAGCAATGGCTCGCCCACAACAGCATCGCGGGCTTCTTCCACTACGCGGTGCCAAACGGGATCAAGGGTTGAGATATCAGTCTGAGTTTGGGGCATAATACTCTCCGTCCTGGCTCTAATATAGGGCGGTCGCAGATCATTATCCATCCCATCACAAAATTTTCAGCCCATCAGCGGTTTTGCTTCCACAGCAGAACCTGCCCCAAGGCACAAGACAGCCGCGCTAGATCATCGTCACTGCCCGTCCATTTCGATGCCAACTTGCGATTCGGCAGGACCGAGGCCAGATCCCCAGCCCCTCGGTAGGCCCCTCGTTTGTAGGCCTTGTCCATGCAATGGGCCTGATACAGCCAATCCTGCACCTGACGTTCCTGCACCTCAGGCGGCACGCCAGCCAAAGCTTCGGCCGCCCGCAGCAAATCTTCCAGACACAGCGCCCGCATCGGCCTAGATCAGATCAGGTACGCGCAAGTTCAGGCAATGCACGGCAAAGCGCACCTCACCCCCGGCAAAATCGCCGCCATTCGCGGTCAACACCAAAGGCGTGTCGCTGTAATAGGCGGTGGGCGAACTGGTCAGGCCCCTGATCCAGCTGTTCTGCGCCAAGCCGTAGCCGCTGCCATAGCGGTTCGTTGACCCTGAAACGCCAAGGTCCCAGTCGGTCAAAGTTCCC
>SPJP01000169.1 GCA_006844665.1 Paracoccaceae bacterium | reverse complement strand
CTTAGTCCCGCCTTGCAGCGCCGCGTCTCGCTTGCCCGGGCGTTTGCCGCCGAAACACCAATAATCGTGCTGGATGACCCTTTTGAGGGATTGGATCCGCTTGAAAAACAAAGCCTGCATAAAGATGTGCGCGAAATTCAAGCCGATCTAAATAAGACTATTGTTATCGCGACGTCCGACGTCTCTGAAGCCTTTGAACTGGCTGATAGCCTAGTGCTGTTAGAAGAAGGCCAGGTGACACAGCAAGGTTCTGTTCAAGAAATCTACGCGAACCCTGTCGCGGGAACGCTTCGTCCGTTCATCCAAGCAATGAGCCCATTGCTGATTGTAAAAGCCAGCGATGCGATGGAGCCCTTAAGTGGCCATACTCGCGGCAGCGTCGAGGCGGATCAAGACTTGGTTAGTGTGATGCAAGAGGTCGCTGATGCCAAAGCCCCCCTCGCCGTCATGCAGCAAGGGGAAGAGGTCGGAGAGATTTCTTCAAGCGCTATTCTTCGTTGGCTTTCGCGTTAGCCTCTTCTGGATAGCCGCCGTTTTGGTGCCAACGCCACGCATCCCCGATCATTTGACCCATATTTGATTTGGTAGGTTTCCAGCCAAGTTCGGAAATCGCGCGCTCGCTTCCCGAAACCAATGCCGTCGCATCGCCAGGGCGGCGATCGCCATAGGTCATAGGAACATCTTTGTTTGTGGCAAGCTTCGCGGCCGAGATGACATCCTTAACAGAAAACCCAGTCCCGGTGCCCAAATTGAACTGGCGGTTCTCCTTGCCGTCTAGCAGCCAGTTCAGCCCCAAGACATGGGCGTCGACCAAATCGCTGACGTGGACATAGTCGCGAATACAGGTGCCATCTGCGGTGTCATAGTCCGTACCGAACACGGTCAATGCCGGGCGTTGGCCGTCAACAGCCTGAAGAATAAGCGGAATTAGATGAGTTTCTGGAATGTGGTATTCGCCCACTTGGCAATCTGGGTCCGCACCGGCGACGTTGAAATACCGGAAAATCACGTGGCGCAGGCCAAAAGTGGCGCCGAAGTTCGCTAGAATTTGCTCGATAGCCAGTTTTGAAGCGCCATAGGCGTTGATTGGGTGTTGGCTGGTGTTTTCGTCCAAAACGACCCCATCTTGATCCCCATATGTCGCGCAGGTCGAAGAGAATACGAATTGTTTGCAGCCTGCAGCGACAGTGGCCTCGATCAAATTCAGCGCTCCCAACACGTTTTCACGCCAATAGCCGCCTGGGTTCTTCATTGAATCGCCAACTTGGCTTAGGGCTGCGAAATGCATGGCCGCGATAGGTTGGTGTTTTGCGAACACTTCATCTAGACGGTCGCGGTCCAATAAATCGCCCTTTTCCAAAGGTCCAAACTGCACGGCGGCCGCCCAACCGGTGGACAAGTTGTCAAAAGTCACGGGCTCGAATCCAGCCGCATATAGCGCTTTGCAGGCATGACTGCCGATATACCCAGCGCCTCCGGAAACTAGAACTTTTTGCATCGAATGATCTCTTTTTTGCGGACGCATAAGTGCGAGTACCATAGGAAAGTGGCGTAAAATAGCCGGTCAGTTGACCGAATATTCACTCTTTCTGCCACATAATTCCCGCCGGGTTGGTGTGATGAAAGGGTGAGAGGTGGCCTTACGACTGTTGAAGGATACCGCAGTTGGTGTTTCGCATGGCGGCGAAAACGCTACGACTTTTCCAAAGCTTCGGACTGACTGTCCTTCTTTCGTTGTCGGCGATATTCATGGCCGCTTAGACCTGTTGGACAGATTGCTGGACGAAATTGACGAATTTGTCGGGGCAACGGGCGTGCATGACCCGCATCTGGTTTTCATAGGTAACTACATTGGCTTTGGCTCTGACAGTTTGGGCGTTTTGGAAAAGCTCCGGTCATTGACCTCCGTTCTTCCCGGCCATTTTCTCTGCTTACGTGGGCGTCAGGAAAAGCTGTTGTTGGAGTTTTTGGAAAGACCCAAGCTGCTTGGTCCAAATTGGCTGCAAAACGGGGGGCTCCAGGTTCTGGAAAGCTTTGGTATCTGTGGCAGTGACTCAAACGGTGACGCCCACCATTTAGAAGACATAGGGCAAGAGCTGCGCCTTGCGTTGAATACCCGTTGGCACGAAGTCCTGGACTGGTTGGTTGCCCTGCCCAGTTGTTGGGTATCGGGGAATATGCTGGTCATTGGGGCTGGGGCTAACCCTCACAACTATAGCGTCTTTGGTTCCAAAACGACAAAGCAAGCCGAGCCGGTTTGGATCGCCTCGGGTCAAAAAATCTGTGACGCTGTCACTATAGGACAGGGTCGGATTTCCTTGGATACAAACGCCGTACAAACCGGACGTCTAAGTGCATTCGTTGCCATCCCTGGGCATGCGCCTGTTGCGCTTCAAACCTAGGAATTTCGCTAAAACTTTCGCCGATAAACTCTGAACGGCCCTGTTCTGGGCGGAAATTCAGGCGAACTTCGCTTCACTCCTAAGCCTCGTACAGAGTGTGGGAGAGGCGCGTGAGCATATTTACCAATCAAGGCGTGTTCAATGCTGGGGGCAGTGCGTCGCTGTCGGGCCTGATTGATTTGGAAATCGCGCTGATCAATGGGCAGTGGCGGCTCTATTCGGCATCTGAATCAAATTTCGGGCTTGGGGCATTCACCTTAAACGGAACCGGAGCCCTCAGTGCTTTGGATGCACTTAATTACGGTGCATCATCTGGCACGCTCGGAGTAACCCAGATTAACATTTCAAACATTGGCGGTGTGGACGTTCTGATCCCAACCGGGCGCTACGACAATCGGATTGCATTGCACAGTTTAGACAGTGCCGGGCAATTCGATACCTCTACAGGGCCAAGTGGTGGCCCGGGCGCAGTAAACCGCACGGCCAGCATAAACGTCGGGGGCACGACCTACGCTTTTGTGGCCGAGCTGAACGGAAATGGATTTTCCACATACCAGATCCCAGCCAATCTACAGATGAGCTATTTGACCAACAGGGTTGATACGGCCTTCACGCATATTGGTGACATCACTGACTTGGTAACCACAAGCGCGTTCGGAAAGAGCTTTCTTTTCGCCTCATCCGGTTTTGATGCAGGCGTTACTGTGTACACCATTGGCACAGGCGGGACGTTGTCTGAACATCAATCTATCGGCGCGACTTCCGGCCTTGGGATCGCGGCGCCATCAGATATGGCAACCGCCCAGATTGGTAGCGATTTGTTTTTGCTTTTGGCGTCCGCCCAGTCGAATTCCCTTACAGTTTTCGATGTTTCGAAATATGGCCGCCTTCAGGTCGTCGACCACCTTACTGACAACGGTGAAACGGTGCTAGAGGATGTATCCAGCGTTGAAACGGTCAACTTTGATGGGCGAACATTTGTTTTGGCTGGCGGCGCGGAAGGCGGGGTTTCCTTGTTCGAACTTTTGCCATTGGTCGGGCGTTTGAAATTCATTGAAAGTCTCGCGCATACCGAAACGCTGTCGCTTCAAGGGGTAACCGACATTGAAGCCGAAGTCATCGGCGGCCAAGTACATGTCTATGTCTCGTCAAGTTCAGAAGATGGAATAACGACTTTTACATTGGACATTGGGGATAACGATGCACCTTTGGTCGGAACCAAGCATAGCGACACAATCACCGGTACTTGGCGGAACGACCTTATTCTTGGGTTGGACCGGAACGATACTCTTAGCGGTTGGGGGGGCAACGATAAACTCGTCGATGGAACCGGTGCAGATGTGTTGATCGGCGGAGCAGGGGCGGATGTGTTCTGTTTTGTGGTCGATGAGATGGTCGATACCATCGATGACTTCACTCCAGGGACCGACAAGATAGATCTGTCAGAAACCCAGATGCTTTACTCGATTTCTCAAATTGACCTTGTCGAGCAGGATTGGGGGGTTCTGCTTGTCCACGGGCGTGATCGAATAAAGTTGTTGGATAACGCCCGTGGTGGCGATCTGGATGTAACCGACATTTTAGAAAGCGACTTTGTATTCTCGTAATGTTGGAGCAGCCGTCGTGGAAGTGGGTCTGAGCGCACAAAGGGGAGTGCCACAACCAAAGCAAGTTGGATCTGGTCTAGGTCTAACCCTTGGGGCCAAAAGTGGTCGGGTAATTCGGACGGTTTGTTTGGGTAAATCGATTAGGGAAGTGGCGATCCAAACTGAAAAACCTTTGGCCTGACTTCAAAAGCCAAAGTTGCCCATAGCTGTCACCGCGCCTTGGAACCTGCTTGCTACTTGAGGGAATCGCGCCCTGTCCGTCGTCAGGATTTTTGGGACCATTGGCTGCGTAACCTAGGAGAGAGTTTGGCTCATCTGGTTGGTTTGATTATGCGGCACGCTGGCGATGATGCAAGCGGCGCGCTTCGAGTGTCTTACGTTTGATCCTTTCCCTCAGTTTTAGAATGGC
>SPJP01000163.1 GCA_006844665.1 Paracoccaceae bacterium | reverse complement strand
CCCGTCGAGCCCTTCACGTTCACGTCGATGGGCGCGTCGAGACCAACGGCAATGGCGTGGCTGCCTTTGGGGTTGATGATGTCCCATTGCGTCTGGTTTGTGGCATCGGCCTGAGCGTGCAGCGTTTCATTCAACGCGCGCAGCCCATCGGCCTCAAGGTCAAAAGTCTGCATTCAAGCGGCCTTTTCTGCTGGTGTGGTCGGGGCGCTGTCATGGCTCCAAAAGTACACGGTGGCGGGCTCAGGCTCCCACACGCGGGCGTCTTCGATGCCCGGCAGGTTCACCAGCGCGCGGTATTCTGACCCGAAAGCCACATATTGCTCGGTTTCCGCCATGACCGCAGGTTTGCAGGCGATAGGATCGCGCACAACGCCGAACCCGTCCTTGGTACCGACAACAAAAGTGAAGAAGCCGTCGAGATCGTCGAGCGAATCCTCCAGGGCCCCGCCCAATGTTGCGCCATTCTGCATTTTCCACGTCAGATAGGCCGCCGCGACTTCGCTGTCATTTTCCGTCTCAATACGTACGCCTTCGCGGCGCAATTTACGGCGTAGGGAGTTATGGTTGGACAAAGAGCCGTTATGCACCAGACATTGGTCGGAGCCGGTGTTGAACGGATGCGCGCCCATGGTGGTGACGGCGGATTCGGTGGCCATGCGGGTGTGCCCGATGCCGTGGCTGCCGGACATGTTTGAGATTTCAAACCGCTCCGCCACATCTTTAGGCAGACCGACCTCTTTATAGATCTCAATGATGTCGCCGACGCTCATCACGCGGATATCGCCGGGCATGTCGCGCAGCGCATCGCGGGCCGCTTCAATCTGGTCCGTCGGCAATTCCAGCACGGCGTGCGTGTCTTTCACGTCGATTGAAACAGACGCCCCGAGCTGTGATCCGAGCGTTTCTTCCAAGCCGTCAAACGCGTCGCTGGCCGCGTCGGATTGGATGGTCAGCTTGGACGAGCCGTCTGTGTCCCCGCCGTAAATTGCGATTCCCGCGCTGTCTGGGCCGCGATCCGTCATGGTGACGAGCATATCCGTCAGCAGGGACCCCAGCTCTGGCTCAAGGGATTTGTCTTTCAAAAATAGTCCAACGATGCCGCACATCGGCGTACTCTCCTGGGTTGAGGTCTTTGCATCACGCTAGCACCATTCCTGCGCGTTCGACAACCGAAAGGAATAAAATATTCATTTAAGGCAAAAATTCTAACCAGATCAGACAAGCTCTGCCTCAGATGCGACCAGCGACTTTGTGCACAAAGAAAACTAAGCCGCAATCCAACAGACGATGGAGGGAATCGTGGAAGAACAACTTGCCTCCATTGCCGCCCAGGTGGCCGCAATGGAGGCCAAGGGCAATCTGACCAATACGATGTTTGCCGAGGCCTATTACTATCTGACTATCCCGTTGATGATCATCATTCATGCCGGCTTTTTGGCCAAATGAGATGGGCGCATCCCGCGCGAAGAACGCGTTGTCATCCGGTGTGAAGAACATTCTGGCCTTCGCTTTCGTGATCCCAACCTTCTATTTCTTCGGTTGGTGGGTCTACTGGGCGTTCCCCACAGGCTTGACGCTGTCGGAAGGTCCGAACGGCATCTCTGGTGCGGCCTATGCCGGGTCCATCGCATTGGCTTGGGGCGAAAGCGCCACATATATGGGGCCAAACACAGAAGACCAGATTGACGGTGTGTTCTGGGGGCCTTCACGCTCTTCGCGGCGACCACAGCGTCTATCATGTCCGGCGCGGTGATCGAACGTATCAAAACCGTTGGGTTTGTCACCCTCGCCATTATCTTGGGCGGTTTCAGCTGGACGCTTGCGGCCGCTTGGGGCTGGCATGCAGATGGCTGGCTTGTGACAGGCTGGGGCGTGCATGACTTCGGTGCGGCGGGTCTCGTTCACGCGGTTGCGGCCTTCTTCGCGCTTGGTGTCTTGATCAACCTTGGGCCACGCATTGGCAAGTTCAACGCAGATGGCTCCGCCAATGACATCCCAGGACACAACATGCCGTTCACCGCAACGGGCCTGATGTTGATCATTGTCGGCTTCTGGGGCTTCTTGATGGCCTGTCTCGTCGTCGGCGGCGAAGCGTGGTCATGAGGCGCGAACTACACCACGATCTAAGGCACGCCGACCAATCTGGGTGCGCTTGCTTTCAACATCCTGATGTCCGTGGCGGGTGGGATCATCTGTGCATGGGTCATGACACGGGATCCGTTCTGGATGATGTCCGGTGCTCTGGCAGGGATCATTTCCTGTGCCTCTGGTCTGGACATCTATTTTCCAGCGCTCGCCTTTGTCATCGCCTGCGCGGCGGGTGTCATCCTGAAGCCAGCAGCTGGCTTTGTGGAGCGTATGGGCATCGACGATGCCGTTGGCGCGGTCACAGTGCACGGCACCATTGGTATCTTTGGCATGTTGATGCTGGGGATCTTCGGCTCCGGCTATCCGGCAGTTTTGGGCGAGGGCGGGGCGACTGTGTCCTTCGTTGGGCAGCTCGTCGGGTCGATTGTGTTCATCGCGATTGGGCTCAGCACCGGCTATGTGGCGTCGCTTGTCCTGAAAATGGTGGGCATGCTGCGTGTGCCAGAAGCGGCAGAGATCGCAGGTCTCGACACGGTCAAAGTCCCGGCGCAGGCGTATCCGGAAGGTATTCCGGCGTCTGCACCAGCATCGGCATAAGGAGCAAGAACTATGGGATTTCCATATGACAACGGCGGCACATGGACAGATGTGTCAGGTCCGATTTTCATGGGCGCCGGAGGGTCTGCCCCCGAGCATTCGCGACTTGGCCTATTTCGGCCTGATGCAAACCCGTCTGTACGGAAAGGACGTAATGATCTTGCGCACGGGCTACACCAGCGAGCGGGGCTATGAGATTTTCTGCCGCGCGAAAGACGCGGTGCATATCTGGGACACCATTCTGGAGAAGGGTGGCGACGATGTGCGTCCGACCCAGTTCAGCACGCTCGATATGCTGCGCATCGAGAGCTACCTGCTGTTCTATCCCGGCGACAATTCCGAGACCTTCCCCTTTGAAGACGGATCGCCCTGCGGCGACACGCTGTGGGAGCTTGGTCTTGACTTCACCGTCTCCCCGGACAAGATCGGCTTTGTCGGGTCTGAAAATCACTATGCGATGAAGGGCAAAGAGCGCTTCAAGATTGTCCGTCGTCAGGGTTTTTGGGACCAATGACTGCGTAAACTGTCTGACGTCAGCGCTTATGGGCCCAAATAGGGTCATTTGCTAAGAGAGGGTTTGTTGCTCATCGTAGCCACTGAGGAGTGGACGATGAGAAAGACAACGAAGAGCCCAGGCGAGAAGATCGTCAAAGATATCAAGCGCGCCACGCGCAAGCATTATTCATCCGAAGAGAAGATCAGGATCGTTCTGGATGGCCTGCGAAGCGAGGACAGTATTGCTGAGTTGTGCCGTCGTGAAGGCATATCGCAGGGCATCTACTACAAATGGTCCAAGGACTTCATGGAGGCCGGGAAGAAGCGGCTGGCTGGGGACACGGCGCGGGCTGCGACCACAGATGAGGTCAAGGAACTGCGCCGGGAGGCAAAGGATCTCAAGGAGGTGGTAGCAGAGCAGACGCTTGAACTCCGCCTTCTCAAAAAAAGCATGATAGGCGATGGGGGCGACCACGAATGAGGTACCCTGCATCAGAGAAGTTGGAGATTATCCGGCTGGTTGAGGAAAGCCATCTGTCGGCCCGCATGACGTTGGCCAAACTCGGGATCCCTCGCACCACTTTCTATCGCTGGTATGACCGGTATCTGCAGCATGGCGAGGCTGGGTTGCAGGATCAATCTCCCAAACCCAAGCATGTCTGGAACCGTGTGCCCGATGAGGTGAAGCGCAAGGTTGTCGACTTCGCCTTGCAGGAGACAGAACTGTCACCGCGTGAGTTGGCGGTGACGTTCACGGATCAAGAACGCTATTTTGTCTCGGAATCCACAGTGTATCGCGTGCTAAAGGCGCATGATCTGATCACCAGCCCAGCCTTCATAGTGATCAAGGCTGCCAGTGAGTTCAAACACAAGACGACTGGGATCAACCAGCTTTGGCAAACCGACTTCACCTATATCAAGGTTCTCGGCTGGGGCTGGTTCTATCTCAGTACGGTCCTCGACGATTACAGCCGCTATATTGTCTCCTGGAAGCTCTGCACAAATATGCGGGCCGAGGATGTGACAGACACACTGGAGCTGGCTTTGCAGGCGTCTGGCTGTGATCAGGTGCATGTCATCCACAAGCCACGTTTGCTCAGCGACAACGGATCAAGCTACGTCTCCGGTGATCTGGCCGAATGGCTAAAAGACAAAGGTATGAAGCACTCGCGCGGTGCGCCATATCATCCGCAAACCCAAGGCAAGATCGAGCGTTGGCATCAGACATTGAAGAACCGCATCCTGTTGG
>SPJP01000164.1 GCA_006844665.1 Paracoccaceae bacterium | reverse complement strand
GTTGTTTGGATCGTTCAGGGAAGTCGTCGCCAAAAGAAGCTCCATATGCGCAGGTTACCTTCAGGCTGCTTGGGATTTCCTGCCGCTGCAAGCCCTTTCTGCGCCTCTTCGATCACCTTTATCGCCGAGGCGAAAACGACGCAGGCCGCGCGAAGATCTCGCACGGCCTGAGGGACGTTGTCGTGGGGATTATACAGCACCCCGTGGGCCATAATTAGATCGGATCTGGGAAAGAGCTGCCCTGCTTGAACGGGCCGATGGCCGTGTTCGGAGGCGCGACACCAGAACATACTGGCTTGCCATACGGGTCAAGCCGCTGGGACAGGTACCCTTCGACGCCATCGTCAATGATCCAGTGATCACAGCCGTTCGGGTCGATCCAGATGCCTGCCTGAAGCTGGCTCAGATGCTTGGAGTCGTAGCCCCGGTCCACGGTCTTGTCGCGCTTGTTGCCCATGCAGCCGGACACTGCGAGCGCCCCGGCCAGCACTAAAATAAGAGAAGAATGTTTCATGTCAGCCTGCCTTTACCGGATACAGATGATTTCGACACGGCGGTTTTGCGCCATACCTGCTCTTGTGCCGTTGCTGGCCTTTGGAGCACGCTCACCCATGCCGCGAACATCCGCGATGCGGGCCCCGACCTGTGCTGCGACGCTGGCCACCGCACTGGCACGGTTGTAGCTAAGTTTCAGATTGTAGTCGTCGCTGGCCCGGCTGTCGGTGTGGCCGACAATGATATAGCTGGTGGCTCCGGCGCTTGCGAAGAAATTCGCCAAGCTTTGGCGACCAGGGGCCGAGATGCGGTAACTGTTGGTTGCAAAGAACTGATCGGTGTTCATGACCGCGCAGGTTTGCTGGCGGTGACAGACCGGAATGCCCTGACGGTTCACGTGGGGGGTCATGTAACCTTCCACGCCGTCATCCATAACCCAATGTTCACATCCATCTGGGTCAACCCAGATTGTTGGAACGTAGCGCTCGCCTCTTGCGGCAACACGTGCCTCTGATGACGCGCGCTCGGGGTCTAGCAAACCGCCAGCTGCGCTGGAGCCTGCGGGGACATGGATATGGTCAGCGCCGATGTCATGGGCTGCCAAAGGGGCCGCCCAACCGATCACTGCACATAGGGCAGCGGCAACTGTCGTCTTGAACTTGGTGGAGAGCCTAGCCACATCCGCCTCCGGTCATTGTTTTTGTTACGTTGAAGGGAGCGTGCGATGCCATGCAATCTGCCCAATCCCCTGAATGTAGTAGAGATTACCAGATTGAACGCCACGTCAAAGGGGCTTTTGCTACATGTTGTGTTTTAGTTTGTTATCCACACAACGATTGCTGCGTGAGCTGTTGAATTCCGGTCCAAATTCGGCACATTGCCCGAATTGTCTATTTTCAACAAAGGCTTGTGGATAAGTTACAGCAACTCGCCTTCCAGCGAATTTGTGCGGCTGATAGTGATTCTTACCTGAACCAAATCGCCGGGTTTATGGTCGGGCGCGTAGACGTGAACCGCATGCAAATGATCAGATTTTCCAACCATCTGCCCTTCAATCCGGCCTGCCTTTTCGAACAGAACGCCGACGGTTTTTCCCACCATCGCATCCTGGCATTCGACCTGCTGTTCCCGCAGCAAAGCCTGAAGCCGCTGCAAACGTTCGTCCGCAACCTGAGCGGGAACATCGGGACGCTCGGCCGCTGGGGTTCCGGGCCGGGCAGAGTACTTGAACGAATAGGCCTGACCATAATTTACCCGGCGCACTAGATCTAAAGTGGCCTCGAAATCCTCGTCTGTTTCACCGGGAAAGCCGACGATGAAATCACCAGACAGCAGCAGATCCGGGCGCGCCTTACGGAACCGCTCGATCAAAGCGATATAGCTTTCAGCGGTGTGCTTGCGGTTCATCAGTTTTAGGATCTTGTCGCTGCCTGATTGCACCGGAAGATGCAGGTAGGGCATCAATTTCGCGCAGGTGCCATGGGCCTCGATCAGGTCGTCTTCCATGTCGTTAGGGTGGCTGGTGGTAAAGCGGATTCGTTCCAGCCCGTCTATTTCGTTCAGTGCCCAGATCAGTTTAGCCAAGCCCCAGGTGCCGCCATCTTTGTCGCCGTGATAAGCGTTAACGTTTTGACCCAGCAGGGTGATTTCCCGCACGCCCCGGTTGACCAGATCGCGGGCCTCGGCCAGAACGCGGTCAACTGGGCGGCTGACTTCTGCGCCGCGCGTGTAGGGGACAACGCAGAAGGCGCAGAACTTGTCGCAACCTTCCTGCACCGTCAGAAAGGCAGCAGGCGCGCGGCGGGCTTTAGGGCCCCGTCCTGCATCGCGGCTGGGCAAATGGTCGAACTTATCCTCGGCCGGGAATTCGGTTTCGATCGCAGCGCCGGTTTTCATCTGTTCCATGAGCTGCGGCAACCGGTGGTAGCTTTGCGGCCCCACAACCAGATCGACCGCAGGCTGGCGGCGCACAATCTCGGCCCCCTCGGCCTGGGCCACACAGCCTGTCACGCCGATCTTCAGGTCCGGATTCTCGGCCTTCAGCGGCTTTAGACGCCCCAGTTCGGAGTAAATCTTTTCAGCCGCCTTTTCCCGGATATGGCATGTGTTCAGCAAAATCATATCCGCCCCCTCGGGGGTATCGGTTTGAACATAGCCTTCGGGCGCAAGGGCTTCTGCCATACGCTCGCTATCATAGACATTCATCTGGCAACCATAGGTTTTGATAAACAGCGATTTTGGCGTGGTCATGGCAGAGTCCTTGAAAACCGGGTCAAAGCGGGCGGGCCGAGCGCTCCAGATAGCCCAGCTTTGGCAAGGCTGCAAATCCTGATCCGGAATGCCTGTTTTGAAGGGATTGCAAACTGCTGCAAAACAATCGAGTCTTGCCCCATTCGATCCCGAGGCGACATGACCGATCACTTGATAGAACCCGCCATAGCGCGCCTGACCCAAACGCAGCGTCAAGGACCCATGGCGATGGTGTTTGACGAAGACGGCGTGGCCGTCGCTGAAACCGTGTCCCATTGCGTTAAGCTGGGGTTCGCGGCTGTTCTGGTGTTCACCCCAACGCCAAATGTTTTGCCCAAGGATGCCCAGGTGGCTCCGGTGCAATCCCCGTATCTGTGGGGCGATCAGGTGTTCGCGGCTATAAATGGCGTGATAAAAGCTCTGCCCAATACCTGGCTGCATTATTGCTATAATGGGGAATTCCTGCACTTCCCTTTCTGTGAAGCCCGCAGCATTGGCGAAATGCTGGATTTCCACACTGAAGAAAAACGCGACGCGATGTTGACCTATGTGGTCGATCTGTACGCCCGTGATCTGGGGGCCAGCCCGAACGCCGTTGATCTGGACGACTGCTACTTTGACCGCTCGGGCTATTACGCCGAACATCGCAAAGGGGCCGGGGGAAACTGGCTGGACCGGCAATGGGATTTCAAAGGTGGTCTGCGCTGGCGGTTCGAAGAACACATTCCCAAAGACCGCAGGCGCATCGACCGGATCGGGATCTTTCGGGCGGTGGAAGGTCTGCAGATCCGAGGCGACCACACGTTGAACGTGGCTGAAATGAACACCGTGGCCTGCCCGTGGCATCACAACCTAACCGCTGCCGTCTGTTCTTTCCGTGTCGCCAAAGCCCTGCGCAGCAATCCAGGGTCGCGGGACGTGATCCACAACTTTCACTGGCACAATGCCGCGCGGTTTGACTGGTCGTCCCAACAATTGATGGATCTGGGCTTGATGGAACCGGGACAATGGTTCTGAAACACTTCCGTTTTGGCGATCACGCCTTGACGCGAGGCGCAGGCTTTGGCACCCGCGCGCCATGACAGACCGACAAGAACACCCCTCTGGCGCCCCGTGGCGCAACTTTTATGGCCGCCGCCTTGGAAAAACCCTGCGCCCCGTACAGCGCCAGGACCTGGACGAGATGGCAAAGCTGTCCCCTGGCCCGGTCGACTGGGATGTGAACCCAGACCGCACGCCACTGGATATGACGCGGTTTGGCGACAAGCCCCTGTGGCTAGAGGTCGGCTTTGGCGGGGGCGAGCATTTGGTGCATCAGGCCAAGCTGAACCCCGACGTGTCGATCATCGGCTGCGAACCCTTTATCAACGGCGTCGCCATGCTGCTACGCCAGATCCGCGAAGCGGGTGTTGAAAACGTGTTTGTGCATCCCGGTGATGCTCGGGATCTGTTTGACGTGTTGCCCGACGCCTCGGTCGCCAAGGCGTTTTTGCTGTATCCGGACCCCTGGCCCAAGAAACGCCATCATCGCCGCCGCTTTGTAACGCCCGAACATTTGCAGCCCTTGCACAAGGTGATGCAGCCCGGCGCGGAATTCCGCGTGGCCACCGATATCGAAGACTACGTCCGCCAGACCATGGAAGAGGTCCCGCGCGCCGGGTTTGAATGGCTGGCTGAAACGGCAGAGGATTGGCGCAACCCCTGGTCCGACTGGACCCGCACAAGGTACGAGGCCAAG
>SPJP01000165.1 GCA_006844665.1 Paracoccaceae bacterium | reverse complement strand
GTATTCGCGCGACACGCAGCATCCGCCAAATTGGGCTTATAAATACCATTCCACATTCGTTGTCGGATGAGTGAATATCTGCCTGCTTTTGCCCCTAGCCCATTTGGTCCTGCGTATGTCTCGTCACCGGCCCGCGCAAAGAATATGTGACGAACAGCACCTATTCGCGCGCGTTTGTTGATCTATAGACAGGCCTGAACATTGTGGGCCGTTTTGGCAAAGCGCCGGCATGCGGAAAAACGCTGCGATTGTGCAGGGTTAGACCTTTGGAACGTTTGGCCGCCTGGTTGCCGGCGACCTTTCCGAAGGCCGGTGGTTGGTAAACGCTGTCGTCATCTGATGCCGTTTGGTTGATATGGCCTTTCTTGGCGAGGCGCAAAATAGGCCGATGGCAGGGGCTGGATGACGTTTTTGTGAAGTGGTCCCCCGCTCGAATTGTGCTTTACGTCTCAATTGAGAACGAGTCTCAACAACAAAGTATCTGGGCGTCATTTTGGTCGATGTGACGTACTTTTTTTGAAAAGAATTTCCAATCGCAAGGGGTGCACGAATGGAACTCATAAAAGACAATACCTTCAAGATCATTGCTATCTTGCTGGCGCTGACTGTCGCGACACAGGCAATCTACACCGTACTGTTTATCTCCGCACCTGGCCTCAACCCTAATTTCATTTGGGGTCTGGAAGGGATCTTCTTTGCCCTGTTGGCTGTATTCGCTGGCTACGCCTTGGTGACAAGCAAACGCTATGCGCTGGGTTTCGCGGCCATTACCGTAAGCGCAATTATAAACTTGGTCCAAGTCAGCGTGGGCTTTGCGCTGTTTGAACCATTTCAACAGGCTGCCGAAACAAACCCAGATCTTGCGCCCGTTGCTTTCGGAATCGTTTCGCTGGCGTTCTTTATTTATAATGCGGCCAAAATCGCCCTTAGCTTGGCTGTTGTGATCTTTGGTATGGCCAAGATACAAGACGGTGGCATTGTTATGGGCCGTATCGCAGTAGGTTTGGGCGCTTTTGCAATCTTAGCGAATGCGTTGATGATGAATTTTGGCCTGGACGGCTTCCTGCCGTCTCCTGTTGCGGGTGGCACGGGTGTCTTGGCGACCATTCTTCTCGCCATTTTTATCTTCGATCTTAACAAAGAAGACTGATTAGAGCGACGGACAAAGGCGATCAGCACTTCGTTCGACGACCTGTCTGAACAACCGCTGATCGATAACTCGCCGATGATAAAGAGCCCTTGCCAAACGACTGGCAGGGGCTCTTTTCTGCATTCTTTGCCGGATGACCAGCACCTATTCGCGCTTGGGTCTTAACCTGCGGGCAGGCCTGTAACTTTGCGTCAGATTTGTTCTGAGAGGCTGACGTTTGAAAAATTCAGGAAATGGCCAAGGCGCAGGGCAAAGGGGGCTTTCGCGTGTTGAATGCCAAGGTCCCCCGCCGCCGTTGCTTGCCTGATTGGTTTCTATCCCAGAAGCATAATGTCGGAACTGCCTCCGCTGCGACGGAGGGCGTGGACATCTTCCAGTTCGGGGTCATTGGCCCAAGCTAAAGCAGATTCTTTGTCTGGGAAGCTCAGCAGCGCAGCCATATCAGGCGCCTCCGGTGAACCATCCAATACTGTGAATTCCTTGGCGGCGCTTTCAACTTTGCCCCCATGTTTCGCGAGCGCTGAACCAGCAACGTCACGGTATTGTGCCAACGCTTGCGGGTTGGTCACGGTGAGTTTTGCGTATGCGTAAATCATGATGATATCCTTGGCTTGTTCCTCAACAGACATAACATTTCGACCTTCGTGCAAAAACGCGTGTATTTGCACATTGCACATGCGATACCGCTTGCATGAACATTGCTTGGGATGACTTACGAACGGTTCTGATGTTGGTGCGCCACCAAACGCTGGCGGGCGCAGGCGCAGCACTGAGCATTAACTACACAACAGTCGCGCGCCGTATTCGCAGGGTTGAGACGGGGCTGGGGCATCTATTGTTTGAGCGCTCCGCAGATGGATATCGACCGACCGAAGCCGCACGCATCGTTGCGTCCCATGCCGAGAATATGGAAACCTCGGAGTTTGATTTACGGCGCAAACTGCAAGGTATTAACCCCGAATTGTCGGGATGTTTGACCATTACCGCGCCTCAATTGCTTATTTCGCATTTCCTTGCCCCTGTTTTGGATCAGTTCGACCGGGCATTTCCACAGATCGAGCTTCGTATACTGGCGACCAATGACATCTTGGATTTGACCCGACTTGAGGCAGATCTTGCTATTCGCATCAGCCGAAATCCCGGAGATATGTTGAAGGGCCTTAGGCTGTTGAAGCAAGAGAACGCCAGCTTTGCAGCCCCCGGCATGGCCGCGCAAATTCAGTCCGACCCAAAGGCGATGATTGATTGGATCGTTTACGATGCGATCCCGAATGTGCCCCAGGGTATAGACCCCACATACCCAAATAACCGTGTGCGTTTCCGCTTTGACGATATGGTTGCCATGCTCGGGGCGGCACAAGCCGGGCTTGGCGTCGTTCGCGTGCCAATGTTCCTTGGGCGAGCCGTTGCTGGGCTGGTGGAAGTTCCTGTTCTACCTCCGCAGCCTTACTCTGATGTTTGGGTTGTAGGACATCCAGACGTTTGGCCCTCGGAAAAGGCACGCGCTTTTCGTGAAGTCCTAATCGCATATTGCAAGCAACACAGAGCCAATTTCACGTCGTGAATTTCTTTGTGTTTCTGCCAAAGCGGAGTATTTCTGCGATGTAGAAAATTATGAATGGGCTCGCAGCTTACCACCGATCCGGCGCAGCATTTAAGGGTTTCAGATGACCGCAGTGCGGACCAAGCTGCCTTCGTTTTGGTTATGGGCAATGTCCGCTAAGGCAGTGCTAGCTGGCTGGCAAACGATGAACTCAAACTCCCTGATCTTCGTTTTGGAACCGTTCCGATGCTTGGCCGACCACATCGCGATTGAGGTTCAGACCCAATCCCGGCCTTCCATCTAGTGAAAGGCGACCTTTGACTGGTGCGATATCGGGACCATCCAAAATGTTGTCTTGCAAAAGCTGCCACATGATCTGGTTTCCGTCATCCAGGTTTGGAATGGCACGGCCAACATGATGTTCCGCAACGGTGGTGATCCCTGTTGTCATGGACGAATGGATACACAGCTTCATACCTGCGGCCTCAGCGATCCCGGCTGCTTTTATCATGGGGCGAAGCCCGCCCATCTCTCGTGGGCCAACCGCAATCATATGCGCGTGGCCGCCGCTGATCGCGCGATAGGCCTCGTTTAAGGTAAACACGGATTGATCCGCACCAATTGGGATTGGGCTGGCCCGAGTGACTTGCCCCAAGGCCTCTAGCGATGTCGAAACGGTCGGTTGCTCAATATACTCAATATCGAACGACGCAAGACGGGAGATCATCCGTAATGCTGTGGCGGGGTCCCATGCCTCATTAGCGTCCAGCCGCAGACGTGTGTTGCCAATAGCCTCTCGTACGGCCTTAGTCGCTGCAACGTCACGATCAGGATCAATTCCTACTTTCAGGTATATGATTGGATGGCTTCGGGCGACCGCTACCTTCGCATCCGCTACAAGTTCTTCGATGGACTGGCCCTGTAAAAAGTAGAAGTAGCCGACATGTTCACGTACAGCCCCACCAAGCAAATCCCACACGGGACGCCCTGTTGCCTGCCCCTGTAAGTCCAGCGCCGCCATGTCAAAGCCACACATCAATTGATTGGCATAGCGCGGCATGTTGCCTCCAAACACTAAAAACTGACCGCGATAAGCTTCTGCCAGGATTTGAGAGGCTTCGAAAACCGAGCGCCCAACAAAACGCGCGCCTATTTTGCGCAAAATAATCGCCTGCGCTCCGGCATCTGGCGCGGTTGTGGTTTCTCCGATGCCTATGCTGCCATCCTCGCCAACCAGTTCGATAAGGTTGACACAAAACACGTCCTCGACCCCTTGCGACCAAACATAAGGTGTCTTCAGGGGCAGCATCATCGGCGTGACCCGAACTTCGGTGATGATCATTTGAAGGTTCCTTAGAGCTGATCGTAAAAGTCGGTGATGGTATCAAAGTCGAAGCGGAGCGGCACCGGATCAACATTTTGCCAGACTTTGGCGGTACCACCGTTCAGCATCGTTGCTGCGCGTTCTGTGTCGCATATGCCTCCGCCGTAAAGCCTGTTGGCTAGATTAAGAATTGCCGTTTCATGCATGGTCTTGCTTCCACTTCCACACGCGTCCTTTACCAAAAGAACGCGATATCCATTGGCAATCCCATCCCGCACAGTCGCTGCTATGCAAGCCTCCGTCCAAACACCGCAAATGATCAGCCATTCGGCCTTGATATCCTTCAGCCAGCGGTCGAGATCAGTGCCTCGAAATGCAGAGGCATCGTTTTTGACAAAGACTTGCTCTTCCCTGGTTGGAGCAACTTCTGCGCAAATTTCGGTTAGGTCACCTGCGGCATCAGAGAAGGTCGGCGAACCATCTGGGCGGGTTGCCTCGAATGGTCTCGGCGGTTCGACAGAAAAGTCCCGCACATATGTTGCATGGGCGACATGGAACGCGTT
>SPJP01000003.1 GCA_006844665.1 Paracoccaceae bacterium | reverse complement strand
AGCCGTGCTGGCCGACGCCACCGGGCGCGGCATCCCTGAAACCGGCACCACCACCTTTCGCCCGCCTTACGTGCCCGTTGCCATCGGGGCCATGGGGGCAGGGGGCCGGGCCAAGGGGTTTGCCCCCGAACGCTTCACCACCAGCCACGCTGCCAGCGCGGAAATGTCCGCCCCCTTTATCGAAGCGGGCCTGTGGTACCGCCCCAGCTATTTCCCCCGGCCAGATGAAAAAACATGGCGCCAAAGTTGCGACCGAGAGGTCGGCCTTGTCCGCAACGCGGTCGGCATTTGCGATGTGTCCACCTTGGGCAAGATCGACATCCAGGGCCCCGATGCGGGTGCGTTTCTGGATCTGGTCTATGCCAACACGTTCTCGACCCTAAAGCCCGGCAAAACCCGCTACGGGCTGATGCTGCGCGAAGACGGCCATGTGATGGATGACGGCACCACCGCCCGCCTTGGCCCCAACCATTTCCTGATGACCACAACCACCGCCGCAGCAGGCGCAGTGATGAAACATCTGGATTATGTCCAACAGCTTCACGCGCCACAAATGGCCCTGCGCTTCACCAGCGTCACCGAACAATGGGCCCAGTTCGCCATAGCGGGGCCCCTGGCGCGCGATCTGCTGAACGCCCTGCTGGACCAGCCTGTCACAGACGCCGATTTCCCCTTCATGGGCTGCGGCCCTGTCAGCCTGGGCGGCATTAACGCCCGTCTGTTCCGCATCAGCTTTTCGGGCGAACACGCATACGAGCTCGCAATCCCCGCCAGCTACGGCGACGCCCTGTTCCGCGATCTGGTCGCCCGGGCAAAGGCCATGGGCGGCGGCGCCTACGGGCTAGAGGCGCTGAACATCCTGCGCATCGAAAAGGGCTTTATCACCCATGCCGAAATCGACGGGCGCGTCACCGCAGATGACATCGGAATGGGGCGCATGGTGTCGGACAAAAAGGACTGCATCGGCAAGCTGGCCAGCACCCGCCCGGGCCTGTGGGGGGCGGAACGCATGCAGATGGTTGGGCTAAAACCCGTGGGCGCGGTCCAGCAACTGACCGCCGGGGCGCTGATGTTTGATCTGGGCAGCACACAGACCCGCAATGACGAAAAGGGTTATGTCACCTCGGCCGGATACTCGCCCACCCTTGGCAGCACTTTGGCGCTGGGCTTTTTGCGCAATGGCCGCGCCCGGCATGGCGACACCGTCGCTTTGGTCGACGAAATGCGCGGTCTGCGCACGCAGGTGGAAATCTGCGATCCGGTGTTCTTTGATCCAGAAGGGGGCCGCGCCCGTGGGTGATCTTGTCCAAAAAACCGCAGCCGACGGGTTCGCAGATTTTACCTGCGCAGGCCTGACCTTGGCCGAGGCCCCCGCCCGCCAAATCTGGCACATCGCCCCCTATCCGGGCCGCGCAGATGCCCTCTCCGCTCTGCTGCCCCAAGGCTTCCCCGCCCCGAACCGCGCCCTGGGCAAAGAAGGCGCGCGTCTGATCTGGGCGGGCCGCGACCAGGCCCTGTGGATCGGCAAAGATCCCGCGCCCGCCGCCGTGGCCCAGCACGCAGCCTTAACCGACCAGACCGATGCATGGTGCGTCCTGCGTCTGCAAGGGGACCGCCCAGAAGATGTGCTCGCCCGGCTCTGCCCGCTGGATCTGTCGCCCGCAATCTTCAAGCGCGGCCACACCGCCCGCAGCCTGATCGGCCATATGACCGCCCAAATCACCCGCAGAACCAACGGGTTAGAGCTGATGTTCATGCGCTCTATGGCGCAAACGGCACTGCACGAGCTGACCCAAACCATGCGCCAGGTCGCCGCCCGCCGGGATCTGTAACCGCGCGCCAAGCCGCAGAATTCTGGGGACAACCTGGTAGCAGGCCTAAAAATCCCACAATCCCCTCTCGTCATTTTGGCGCGCAGCCCCGATATTAGGGGTATGAGCTTGCCACCCGGATTCCTTGACGAGTTAAAATCCCGCCTGACAATTTCTCAGGTCGTCGGGCGCAAGGTGACGTGGGACAAGAAGAAATCCCAACCCGGCAAGGGCGATCTATGGGCCCCGTGCCCGTTCCACCACGAAAAAACCTCTAGCTTCCACGTGGTCGACCCCAAAGGCTTCTACAAATGCTTTGGCTGTCAGGCCTCGGGCGACGCGATCAAATTTGTGCAAGAAACGGAAAACGTTAGCTTTATCGAGGCAGTAGAGATGCTGGCGACCGAGGCTGGCATGCCCATGCCCGCCCAGGACCCCAAAGCCAAGGAAAAGGCCGACCGCTACCAGGTGCTGGCCGATGTCATGGAACAGGCGGTCAAGTTCTACCGCCTGTCCCTGCGCACCAACGCGGCTTCTGCCGCCCGGGCCTACCTGCAACGGCGCGGTCTGTCCGAGGCAACGCTAGAGCGGTTTGAAATCGGCTTTGCCCCCGAAGGCTGGCAAAACCTCTGGGCCCATCTGACCGGCAAAGGCATCGCGCCGGACTTGATACTCGAGGCCGGATTGGCCAAGCCCAGCGACCGGGGCGGCGCGCCTTATGATGCGTTCCGCGACCGGATCATGTTCCCCATCCGCGACGGGCGCGGGCGCTGCATCGCCTTTGGCGGCCGGGCCATGGCCGACGGGGTCGGGGCGAAATACCTGAACTCCTCGGAAACGCCTTTGTTCGACAAGGGCGCATCTTTGTACAATATCGGCCCGGCCCGTGCGGCCGCAGGGCGCGGCCAGCCCCTGATCGTGGCCGAAGGCTATATGGACGTGATTGCCCTGGTCGAGGCCGGGTTTGAGGCCGCCGTCGCCCCCCTGGGCACCGCGATCACCGACCGCCAGGTGCAAATGCTGTGGCGCATGGCGGATGAACCGATCCTTGCGCTCGACGGCGACAAGGCGGGCGTCAAAGCCGCCTTCCGCGTGATTGATCTGTCCTTCCCGCTGCTGACCTCGGGCAAATCCCTGCGCTTTGCCATGATGCCCGAAGGCAAAGACCCGGATGACTTGCTGCGCGAAAACGGCCCGGCGGCGGTGCAAGAGGTGCTGGACAGCGCCAAACCCATGGTCAGCCTGCTGTGGCAGCGCGAAACCGAAGGCCATAATTTCGACAGCCCCGAACGCCGCGCCATGTTGGACAAATCCCTGCGCGAAACCCTGCGCCAGATCAAAGACGCTTCGATCCGCGGCCATTACGGCGCGGAAATCAAGCGCCTGCGCGAACAGCTGTTTGGCTATGCCGACACCCCAGCCACCAGTTTTGGCGCACCAGACCAAGGCCGCCCAGATTACGGCAACCAAGGCTACGGCGGTCCAGATTACGGCGGCCCAGATTACGGGCCAGATTATGGCTCAGATTACCGGCCCGACTATGGCCCCTCGGATTACGGCCAACCCGATTACGCCCCAAGCCAACCCCAGGCCCGCAGCTTCCAACCCGGCGGCGGCCGCAACACCTATCCGTCCAAGGGCGGCACCTTCCGCCCCGGCGGCAAAGGCAAAGGAAAATGGGGCCAGCCCCCCGATCCATTGCCCAGCGACAGCCTGCGCGCCAGCCTTAGCCAGACCGAGGCGCTGCCGCTTCATGCCTCGGTCATTCTGGCGGTGCTGGCCACCCGGGTCACGCTGATTTCCGACTATATCGACCTGTTGGAACGTCTGGATCTGCCCCAGCCGCCGCTGAACCACCTGCGCTCGGCTCTGCTGACCCTGCCGGAAAATGCCGATACAGACGTTGCGCAAACCCATATTTCTGCGTGCGGCGCCATGCCAGCCCTTGAAGCTGTGCTGAACAGTCGCCAAGTGCGCAACACGGCTTGTTTTATGTTTCCGAAAAATTCTGACTATGCGCGCCAAACATTGGACCGCGCCGCAGCAGAGCTGGATGCGCAAAAGGGACTGGCAGCCGAACTGCAAGACGCCGAACGGGACATTGCCCACCGGGAAGACGAAAAACTGACCTGGCGCCTGGCCCAAGCCGCGCGCGACCGGACCCAAGCCACATTGCAAATGGGCGAGGGCAATGCCGACACCGAAGTCGCCGAAAATGGCGTTGAATTAGACCGCGACGAGCTGGAAAGAGCCCGCCGCCAAAGGACAATAATCACTGGGAAAACCGGCGGGGACGACCCCTCTGGTTAATCCGGAAAAAACCTTGCAAGTTTACGCTGCGAATCAGTGATTCGGTTTTTGGGCCGAATCACCGCTATGACGGGCTAGGGCAACACGATCAGACTGGGCGCAGGCCTGCCGGGATTGGGATCAACCGGCGATGCTGCACCGCTCAACGACGAAGGAACAGACATGGCTGCGAAAGACACCAATGACGACGCCAAGACCGACGACGCAGAAGGCGGGCACTCTCTGGACATGAGCCAAGCCGCGGTCAAAAAGATGATCGCAGATGCGCGGACCCGGGGCTACATCACCTATGATCAGCTGAACCAGGTTCTGCCGCCCGAACAGGTCAGCTCTGAACAAATCGAAGACGTGATGTCCATGCTGTCCGAAATGGGCATCAACATCATCGAAAACGAAGACGGCGAAGACAACGACGAAGGCGAAGAGCCCAAGGGCGCGACGGATCTGGTCGAAGTCGCAGGCACCCGCGATGTTGCCGTTGCCACCTCGACCACCGAAAAACTAGACCGCACCGACGATCCTGTGCGCATGTATCTGCGCGAAATGGGCTCGGTCGAACTGCTTAGCCGCGAAGGCGAAATCGCCATCGCCAAGCGGATCGAAGCCGGCCGCAACACCATGATCCTGGGCCTGTGCGAAAGCCCGCTGACATTTCAGGCGATCACCATCTGGCGCGATGAACTTCTGTCCGAAGACATTCTTCTGCGCGATGTGATCGACCTCGAAGCAACCATGGGCGATTCCCTGGAAGAAGACGGCGACGAACCCGTTGTCGCGGGCCTCGACGTGTCCGCCGCGAACTCGCCCCAGCCGCCCAAAGCCGAAGGCGCGGCCCAGGAACTGGACGCCGACGGCAACCCGATCAGCAAGACCGACGATGACGACGACGACGACGATGAACAGGCCAACATGTCCCTTGCGGCCATGGAAGCAGCGCTAAAGCCAAAGGTTCTAGAAGATCTGGAACTGATCGCCGAAGACTACGCCAAACTGGCCGACATGCAGGATCTGCGGATCAGCGCGACCCTGAACGAAGATGACAGCTTCTCGAAGATCGAAGAAGATGCCTATCAAAAGCTCCGGTCCGAGCTGGTGCTAAAGGTCAACGACCTGCACCTGCACAACAACCGTATCGAAGCGCTGATCGACCAGCTCTATGGCATCAACCGCAAGATCATGTCCTTGGACAGCGCGATGGTGAAACTGGCCGACCAAGCCCGGATCAACCGCCGCGAATTCGTCGAAAGCTACCGTGGTTACGAGCTTGATCCAACCTGGCTAGACCGCATGGCCGAAAAGCCCGGTCGCGGCTGGAAAGCCCTGATTGAACGCTCGCAGATGAAAGTGGAAGAACTGCGCGCAGACATGGCCCAGGTCGGCCAATATGTCGGCGTCGACATCCCCGAATTCCGCCGCATCGTGAACCAGGTCCAAAAGGGCGAAAAAGAAGCCCGCCAGGCCAAGAAAGAAATGGTCGAGGCGAACCTGCGTCTGGTGATCTCGATCGCCAAGAAATACACCAACCGTGGCCTGCAATTCCTTGATCTTATTCAGGAAGGTAACATCGGCTTGATGAAGGCCGTCGACAAGTTCGAATACCGCCGCGGCTATAAATTCTCGACCTACGCCACATGGTGGATCCGTCAGGCGATCACCCGCTCTATCGCCGACCAGGCCCGCACGATCCGTATCCCGGTGCATATGATCGAAACGATCAACAAGCTGGTGCGCACAGGCCGCCAGATGCTGCACGAGATTGGCCGCGAACCGACACCGGAAGAATTGGCGGAAAAGCTGCAAATGCCGCTGGAAAAAGTGCGCAAGGTGATGAAAATCGCCAAAGAGCCGATTTCCCTGGAAACCCCGATCGGCGACGAAGAAGACAGCCAATTGGGCGACTTCATCGAAGACAAGAACGCCGTCCTGCCGCTGGATTCCGCCATTCAGGAAAACCTGAAGGAAACCACAACCCGCGTCCTGTCCTCGCTCACCCCCCGCGAAGAACGGGTCCTGCGCATGCGCTTCGGCATCGGCATGAACACCGACCACACGTTGGAAGAGGTCGGCCAGCAATTCAGCGTAACCCGCGAACGCATCCGCCAGATCGAGGCGAAAGCCCTACGCAAGCTGAAACACCCCAGCCGGTCTAGGAAGCTACGGTCGTTCTTGGATCAGTAAGCTTGGGGTTATTCTACACGGTTATGTGCTGAATGCTGAATGTCACGATTGAGTGGAATGCGGTAATGGCGAAAGCCGATGACGACAAGGATCGTGTTCCATTCATTGATGAATTGGTGTCAATGCATGGATCTGAAATTGATCTGGGCATTGTTACCACGGCCGCGTCAGAAAACACCAAAAAGCGGGAACTTCCAGCAAACGCAACGAAGTTTGTGCGGCGATTAGAGGGCCTGAACTGGGGCCATCTAAGCAAGGTTCGCACCTTAGGAGTGTATAGTTTAACCTATTTCGATTTCTGCCGCTACGCGGGAGAGAATTCACAAGAAGTGGTTCAAAAGCTCTGGTCCGTGATCGATCCAAATGAAAAAATTCCTCGGGATCGCAAGGAATTCGCCAAGAAAAAGGGCTTCGATCCTTCGACGCCTCTGGGCCACCCAGCGTTTTCGAAGTGGCGCAATCAATGGTGCGACGTGTATTCGCTGGAGGCACATATCGCAGCCGAGCGCGATCTTTTTGTGTCAGGTGATGAAAAGAATTTCAAAGGCGAAAAGTATGATCAGCTTCTCGCCTTGGGTGTGGGCGAAATCTGCGGCTACAAAGATGCAGCCAACAAAATTCACCAGATGTCGGGAAAATAACCTGCCCACATTTCCCGCCCATCGCCCCCGGCGATGGGCCGCGCCCGACCCGCCCCCAGGGCGGGCGCGTCTTCGACGCTTCCGGGGCTAAAGCCCGCCTTCCGCTGAGCCCGTCCACTGGACGGTCTCCGAGACGCTTCAGGCCCCCGGGTCGAGCGCATCCCATCACCACCTTGCACCCCACCAGAACCTCGCTATCCTTACCCCATGTCATTTCTATCCAAACTCTTCGGCGGCTCTAAATCCGCCCCCGCCAACGCGCCAGAGCCCGAGGTCTACAAAGGCTTCCGCATCTTCGCCGACCCCATGAAAGACGGCAGCCAATACCGGATCGCCGCCCGGATCGAGCTGGACGCTGACGGGGCCACCAAGACCCATCAGATGATCCGCGCCGATACGCTCGGCTCTCAGCAAGCCGCAGCCGAGGCGTCGCTGGCCAAGGCCAAAGCCCTGATCGATCAGCAGGGCGACCGGATCTTTTGACACCTCGGCTTGCTCCAAATCCCGGCATCGACCACCATGTCTAACACCACATTCAGCATCCCAACCCGCGGCCCCGGCCTGACCGAGTTCACCTCACAGGTCGCCCGTTGGCTGCCCGGCGGCTCGGGCTTGCTGACCCTGTTCATCCAGCATACCTCGGCCAGCCTGCTGATTCAGGAAAACGCAGACCCCGAGGTTCGAACCGATCTAACCGCCTTTTTCCACCGGCTGGTGCCGCCCACCACCGATCCCAGCATGTCCTATCTGACCCATACATATGAGGGCCCCGACGACATGCCCGCCCATATCAAATCGGCAATGATGCCCGTCAGCCTGTCGATCCCGGTGCATCACGGGCAAATGGCCTTGGGCACATGGCAGGGTATTTACGTGGTCGAGCATCGCACCCGCCCCCAAACCCGCCATGTCGCCGCGCAGTTCCTGGCTTAGGTCAGATAGGTGTTGAACCAACCGATCGTGCGCTCCCAGGCCAGATCGGCCATGGCCTCGTCAAACCGAGGGGTGCTGTCATTGTGGAACCCGTGATTGGCCCCTTCATAGATATAGGCCTCATAGGTTTTGCCATTGGCGATTAGGGCCTCCTCATAGGCAGGCCAGCCCTGGTTGGCCCAGCGATCTTTTTCGGCGTAATGCAGCATTAGGGGCGCTTGGATCTTGGGCACATCCTCGCTTGCGGCTTGGCGCCCATAGAACGGAACCGAAGCCGCCAGTTCCGGATAGGCCACGGCCAAAGCGTTGCACACACCGCCGCCATAGCAGAACCCAACCGCGCCCACCTTGCCGGTGCAATCGTCGCGGGCGATCAAATGCTCGAACCCGGCGAAGAAGTCATTCATCAGTTTTTCGCCATCCACCTGGCGCTGCAAATCCCGCCCATCGGCATCATTGCCCGGATAGCCGCCCACACTGGTCAGCCCGTCCGGGGCCAGCGCCATGAACCCGGCTTTTGCAACCCGGCGCGCGACGTCTTCAATATAGGGGTTCAGGCCGCGGTTTTCGTGGACCACCAGGACCGCCGGCAAAGGCCCGGTTGCCTTGGCGGGTCGGACCAAATAGCCGCGCACTTCGCCATGACCATTGGGCGACGGGTAGGTGATGTATTCAGGGGTGATGTCAGGGTCGTTGAAGTTGACTTGCTGGGCCATCGCATAATCGGGGCTTAGCAAATTCAAAAGCGACAGTGCCGTCGCCCCACCCACAGCAAACTTGCCAGCTTTTTCCAGAAACTCGCGTTTGCTTAGGCGGCCGTGGACATAGAAATCATACAGGTCCAGAAGGTCCTGATCAAAATCCTTCGCGGTCATCCGGGGTTTCGGCGTTGCGTTTGTCATGGCGGTCTCCTGCGGCTGATCTTCCCAAGCGATGCAGGGACGCTAGTGGCGAAGGGGCTATGGGAAAATGAAAATCTGGCCATATGCCGGGGATGTGAAAACACCGACGCAATACCGACGTTTTACCGACGTAAAACAGACAGTGCCAAAAGACGACCTGAGTCCCCCGGGCCACGCTTTTACCCCTCAATCTATAGAGGTGTTGAATCAACGCTACCCAATCCCTATGCGCATGCCTATAGTGCCTGTGGATATTATGTTCACAGCCCCGAGGGAGAGGCCATGCGTTGCCCTTTTTGTGGAAACACTGAGACCCAGGTCAAAGATTCCCGCCCCGCCGAAGACCATGTCGCCATCCGTCGTCGGCGCTTTTGCCCGGCCTGTGGTGGCCGTTTCACAACCTACGAACGGGTGCAACTCCGCGATCTGGTGGTGGTCAAAACCAACGGAAAACGCGAAGATTTCGACCGCGACAAGCTGGAACGCTCGATCCGTATTTCCATGCAGAAACGGCCCATTGAACCCGATCGCATCGATCAGATGATCAGCGGTATCGTGCGTCGTTTGGAAAGCATGGGCGAAACAGACATCCCGTCCAAAGCGATTGGCGAGATTGTGATGGAAGCCTTGGCCCGTATCGACACTGTGGCATACGTCCGTTTTGCCAGTGTTTACAAGAACTTCCAGGCGGCTGATGATTTCGAGGACTTCGTGTCCGAGCTTCGTCCCCCAAGCCTCGACAGCTAAATCATGGACCGCGACCTGCGGTTTATGCGGCTTGCGCTGGCTTTGGGGCAGCGAGGGCACGGCAACACGTGGCCCAACCCGGCGGTGGGCTGCGTTTTGGTGCAGGGCACCCGGATCGTCGGGCGCGGCTGGACCCAACCCGGCGGGCGCCCCCATGCCGAAGTGATGGCTCTAACCCAAGCGGGCGATGCGGCGGCGGGGGCCACGGCCTATGTCACGCTGGAACCCTGCGCCCATACCGGCCAGACGCCGCCCTGTGCTTCGGCCCTGATTGCGGCGGGGGTGTCGCGGGTCGTTGTGGCCTTGTCCGATCCCGATACACGTGTCGCGGGAAAAGGCATCACCATGCTGCAAGCCGCTGGGATCATTGTAGAAACTGGCTGCTGCGCGGATCAAGCCAGACTGGATCAGCGGGGGTTTTTGTCCCGCGTCACCCAGAACCGACCCCTTGTCACGCTGAAAATCGCAACCAGTTTTGACGGCCGTATCGCCACTGCCAGCGGCGAAAGCCAGTGGATCACAGGGCCCATGGCCCGCCGCTTTGGCCATCGTTTGCGTGCCAGCCATGACGCGGTTTTGGTGGGGGCTGGCACCGCGCGTGACGACGACCCCACCTTGACCGTCCGCGATATGGGGGTGGCGCGCCAGCCGGTGCGTGTTGTGGCCAGCCGCAACCTTGATCTGCCGAACCCGTCCAATTTGGTAAACAGCCAAGACATCGCCCCCTTGTGGCTGGTCCACGGCGCGCGGGCCCCGACTGCTCGCAAGCAAGCCTTTGAAAACGCTGGCGCAAAACTGATCGAGGCGCCATTGGGTGCGGATGTCCAACTGGACCCGCTTGGCATGCTACAGGCCTTGGCCAGCCAAGGCCTGACCCGCGTCTATTGCGAAGGCGGCGGCGCTTTGGCGGCGGCCTTATTAGGGGCCGGGCTGGTGGATGATCTTTATGTCTTTACCGCCGGGCTTGGCCTAGGGGCCGAAGGACGCCCCGCCTTGGGTGCCATGGGCCTGTCGCGCCTGTCAGAAGCACAACGTTTGTCGCTGGTATCAAGCCAACCCATCGGGCCCGACACAGTAACCCTTTGGCGTAAAACCTAAATCAGCGCCAGATCCAGGCGTAAGACGCCAGCGCGCCTTGGGCTTTTGCAAGCAGCTTATGCCCAACCCGCTGCCCTGTTGGGCCGTCCTGGGACAGACGATCCAAGACCACCTCGACCGGGCAAGCGCGCCCTGTGACGGGGTCGAAATAGCGCGGATAGGTGATCAAAGCGCCATAGATCAACGCGTCCAAACCGGGCCGGGCGATCCTGCGCGCTTTGGCCCCCTCATGTAGCGCCATGTCATGGGTCAGCCCCCAGCCCGCATAGAACGGCGTGCCATGGGTGGTAACCTGCACGCCGCGCAATAGCGCCTCGAACCCCAGAAGCGAGGTCATGGTGACCACTCGGTCTGCACGCCCAATCAACTGTATCGCATCGGCATTTTCGACGACCAAGTCGGCGTCAACGGGGTCAGCAACACCGCCTTGGCGCAGCCCGGCCTCGACGTCAGGGTGCGGTTTATAAAGGATAAATGCGTCTGGATAGGCGGCGCGGGCGGCAGACAAAAGGGCCGCATTGGTACGGATCGTCCCGGCGCCGCGCAGGATGGATGCATCGTCTTCCACCTGTCCCGGCACCAAGATGATTTGCTTGTCTTCAGGCAGGTCAAACTGAACCGGGCCGGTTTTTAGGTTATATTTGCTAATCGCCAGTTCGGTGATCCGTTCTCGCAGATGGGCGGCGCGGCGAAGGGTTTCCACGGGCAGGCGGCTGGCCTGCGTGATCGCATCTTCGATCTGGCTGGGCCGCGCGGGGTCATAGTAGATCCCCTTGTTGTCCCAGACCAAAGACAAAGGCGGGACCAAAGATGCGCCCAGCCCGCGCGAGCGTAGAAAGCCGTCTTCGACCCGGTAGACTGGGAGGTCAGCGGCACGTATCTGGTCGGTTTCCCTGCCTGCCCAAACCATCAAGGGTCGCTGAGTTTTCGCGGCCAGCGCGACGGCCTTGGATGGGTTGTCTTCGAACTGCAACGCCCCGTGACGCTGGAACCGGGCAAGCGCGCCGCGCTTCCACAGCCGGATGCCCGTGGCCACATGGCCCCCATGATCCTGACGCCAGGCGCGGGTTTCAGCAGCCAGCGCATGGGCTGCATCCTCAAATTCCCCCAGCTTGTCGCGGAACGGATCATACCAGATCGGGTATTTCAGCATCGCGCCGATAAACAGCTGGTTGCGGGTCAGGTTGCGGCCTCGGCGGCCGAGAACGGGAAAGCGGTCTTCTGACAGGCCCCATCCTGCGTAGAACGGCTTGCCAAAGACCTGCGGGCGGTGCCCGGCCAGGATCGCCTCGAACCCCAACTGCGAGGTCACGACATAGACCGCAATCGCCCCGTCCAGCAGCTGCCAGGGCGAGGCTGCGCCGTCGAAATAGCTTATCCGGTCGGTCTCGTTATCATGCGAGAAATAGCCCGGGCGCAGGCCCAGACGGGCCTCAGGGTGGCCTTTGATCACGATCCGGGCAGTGGGATGATCCAGCTGCGCCTCGGTCAGCATTTCGGCGAAATGGGATGCATTGGCCCCGCCCAGCCCGACCGAGGCATCGCCCCGGCTTTGATCGATCACCAGCACATAACCGGGGTCTGGCACTGGGGTTTCGGGCAGAAATCCGGTGTATTTCGTCAGGTGAGCGTCGCGCAGCAGGGCTATGCCGGCCTTGGCGCGGGTCAGGTCGTTTGAATGGTCGAGCGGATCATTGGTCAGGATCTGTTCCAGATCGCTGGGGCCGCTTGCGTCATAGTATAGGCCGGTTTTGTCCAGGATCAGCCCGACAGGTTTGGCAGGATGCCGCGCCTTGGCCTTGGCCGGCAGCAGGCTGCGAAGAAACGCGTCTTCCATGCGGAACAGGGGGGCATCAAACCGCCAGGACAGCGCCTCGCCCCGTTTGGCGGTGGGGCGGTGCCCCCAGACGGAAACGGCATCGCCGGATCGGGGCAGACCAAGCCGAGGGGTAAAGCCTGCCAGTTCCAACACGCGGCGCAGATGGGCGTCCCGGAGATGGCTAAGGGATGTCAGGCACAGCGCTTGCGGCGCAGATCTACCGCGCCGCGGCTCCATTTTACTAATTGAGGGCCGAGACGGCATTGGCCGCGCTAAGCGATCCTGTCAGGGACGCCACGGTTTTGTCCCAAGTCGCGAACGGCGCTTCGGTCACATAGACAGTGTCCTGATCGCGGATCGAGAAATCGCGGGCGTTGAACATGCCCATGGGCTGGGTCAGGTCCAAAACATAGACGAACCGTTGGGTGCCGCTGATGTCAGTGCGGCCCAGGATCTGGCGCGCGATGGCTTCGGGTTCGTTCCGGAACACGAACACGCCGGTCGGGTCTGCCAGGTTTGCGTTCAAACCGCCTACTTGGGCAATGGCTTCGATCGCCGACAGAGACTGGGCGGTAAACGTCACCCGGTCTTGGGTGCCGGTCGCGCCCAGGGCGGTAAAGGCGCGTGTGTCTTCTTCGACCAGGATCCGGTCATTGGCGCGTAGGGCGATGTCCAGTTCCGGGTGCTCGTAGAGGTCAGACATCCAAATCTCGCCGCGCTGCTCGCCGCGAATGACGGTGATCTGGGTGATTTCCTGTTCGATTGTGACACCACCTGCCTGGGCCAGCATGGCAGACAGGGTGCGTGTGGGGCGTTCGATCGGGTAGACGCCCTGGGCACCTACGCCGCCGACGATGGAAACCGTGGATCCGTTGCCTGCAAGGCGACGCACCTGGACCTGTGGGTCAGGGGTCTGCGTATCCAGCTGGCGGGTGATGATGTCGCGCAATTGCTCGGGCGAGTTGCCGGCCGCGCGCAGGCGACCCGCGTATGGGATAAAGATAAAGCCGGCACCGTCGACCTGAACTTCTTCCAGCACTGCGGCGTTCTGGCCGGTGCCAACCAACAGGCCGTCTTCTACGTTTTCCCAAACCGTCAGGCCCAACGTGTCACCGGGGCGGATCGTGTCGGAACCGATGGGGTTGGCGTTTTTGAAGCGATCAGAGAAGCCCAATGCAGGCGCGACCGAGGACGCGCGGGCCACCCTGTCTGTGACCGAGACCACAAAGGCGTCGCCTTGCCGCTGAACCGAGCCTGCGAAGATCTCACGCTTATTGGGCCCGGAACGGGGTAGGCCGCAAGCGGCTAGGGTCAAGATCAAAGCACCCAGAATAAGAACCCGAGGGGTCCTTTTATTGCCTAAAGATTTCACGGCGGCTGCTCCTTAGCTTACGCACTGCCTCAGTTTTTTCTTTTAACTATACATGATCACGCGGGAAATTGCCAGTGTGGATCGCCCAATCTGTGATCATGGGTCCATTATTCGCCTATATGGTGTTTGGCTATTTGACCAACCGCAAATGGTGGCGTGGATGGGCGGTCCCACGGGACAAGGCCTCGTACGGATCGTCCTTGGCCAGCATCATATCGACCACCTGACGCAGCAATCTGCGACGGGCCCGGCTGGCGTAGAATCCCCCGGTGATCTGGCTGCTTTCCAACAGGTAATGGCGGTAGTCGCGATAGGCCTTGCTGTCGGGCCGCTTGGGGGCGGCAAAGAACTGATCCAGCGGTTGATCCGACACAAATTCCGGCTTTGAAAACACCGCTTTGCCAAAGGCTTTTAGCGGCAATCCGCGCCACAGGGCCTGCTGGGCGGCTGTCGAATTCACGGTAACGACCGAACGGGTATGGTCCAACAGCTCGGCCAGCTTGCCGCCGCGCACGTAATGGACACGTTTTTTGACCCCGTATTCCTTGGCCAATTTGGTCAGAATGGTCCGCTGGCTCATCCTGCCGTCTTCTAGCGGGTGGGCTTTGAACACCAGATGGTGGTGGGTTTCGGCACCCTCGGCAAAACCTTTAACGCATTCTTCCAGAAACTCGGCCCCGGTATCAAACGGCCCGTGCATCTGGAACGAGGCGTCATGTTCCAGTTGTAGCAACACCAGATGATAGGGAAAGCCGCCGTATTTGATCCGCTGGGTGGCGATCATCCGTTGCAGCGCATGGGCGGGCATGAAGAAAAGACGTGCCAGATACAGCCGAAATTCCTGACGCACGGACAGGGACCGGTGGGGGCGGAAATTGCGGTAACGCCAATTGGCCAGCATCACTGCGGCGTGATACAGAAAACCGTAATACACGTGATGGCGCAGATCACCCCAGCGGGCGGGCGCGGCGGGCAGTTCCAAGTCGCGTTGCGCCAGGGCGTCCTGCATTTCTTGCAATTGCGTGTCCATCAAGCGCGAATTCCCGTTCGAGCCGTCGCGTTCATAGGTGACCCAATGGGGACGCAAATAGCCTTCTTCAAACACATGGACCATGATGCCGCGGGATTTGGCGATGGCGATGGCTTGGGCATGGATCGGGCGTGTATCGCCGTAAAGCACGATGTCAGTTATGTCTTTGTCGTCAAAGACTTGGGTCACCCAGTCGGGCCACTGATCGGGCGTGCCTAGATAAGGCAGATAGGTGGATCTATCTGGCCAAAAAAAGCGGTCGCCTTGGTTGAACCCAACACGCCAAAGCTGTGCGCCGGTTTCACGCATATGTCGCGCAAGCTGCGCGAAAAAGGGCCCATGGGGACCCTGTAAAACCAGAAATCTGCGGTTTGCACCTGTACTCTTGCCCATGCGTCCGTTCTTTTTTTGTGACGCTTCTTATTTGAAGCGACTAAACTGTGATGCCTGTTCTGTGTCATCAGAGGCTTTGAATTTATTAACAAGTTGCGGCAAAACTGTGGCCAGCTTGGCACAACGCCCGCCATTTTCCTGCAAATACCACCGCTTCCACTGCGTTTGACGCCCTTGTTTGGCGGCCATGTCGGGGTTAGGTCAAAGGCAGAGCCAACAGGAGTCCGCCATGTTTACTGGTATTGTCACAGATCTGGGTCGCGTCACCGCGCTGGACCAGCAGGGCGATTTAACGGTACGGATTGCGTCCAGCTATGATGCGGGCGGGATCGACATCGGGGCCTCGATTGCCTGCGCGGGCGTATGTTTGACCGTGGTGCAAAAGGGCGATGAAGGGGCGGGCAGTTGGTTTGACATGCAAGTTTCGGCCGAAACCGTGGGTCTGACAAACCTTGGCAGTTGGGAAATCGGCAGCATTATCAATCTGGAACGGGCCCTAAAGGTCGGGGACGAGCTGGGCGGTCATATCGTGTCGGGCCATGTGGACGGGCTGGCCGAGGTCGTCAGCATCCGCCCCGAAGGCGACAGTACCCGGTTTGAATTTGATGCCCCCGAAGCTTTGGCCAAGTTCATTGCGCCCAAAGGCTCGATCGCGCTGGATGGCACATCCTTGACTGTGAACGAGGTGTCGGGATGCCGGTTCGGGGTGAATATCATTCCTCACACCAAGGCTGTGACCTCTTGGGGGCAAACGAAACTGGGCGACAAGATCAACTTGGAAATAGATACTTTGGCCCGCTATGTCGCCAGACTGGCCGAATTCGACTAAATGAACCTGTCCAAGCTGGTAGCAAAAGTGCCGCATACTCTTGCCGCTGGCCAAGGACGTTGCGCTAGGGTATCTGGCGCTGCAGTAAAACAAAGTGGCCGCGATGACTGATCCAATCCCATATGAAACCCCCGGTCCGGTCGAGACCAATTGGCGCGATGCGATTTCCTCGGTCGAGGAGATCATCGACGACGCGCGCAACGGGCGTATGTATATTCTGGTGGATCACGAGTCCCGCGAAAACGAAGGGGATCTGTGCATTCCAGCCCAGCTGGCCACCCCTGAAACAATCAATTTTATGGCCACCCATGGCCGGGGACTGATCTGTCTGACCCTGACCGGCGACCGAATTGACGAGCTTGGTTTGCCGTTGATGGCGTCCCACAACTCTAGCCGCCACGAAACAGCGTTCACCGTAAGCATCGAGGCGCGCGAAGGTGTCAGCACCGGCATTTCGGCCCATGACCGGGCGCGGACTGTTGCGGTGGCGATTGATGGCGGTAAATCCGGTGCGGATATTGCGACGCCGGGGCATGTCTTTCCATTGCGCGCGCGCGAAGGTGGCGTTCTGGTGCGCGCGGGCCATACCGAGGCCGCCGTAGATATCAGCCGTTTGGCCGGGTTGAACCCGTCGGGCGTGATCTGCGAGATCATGAGTGACGATGGCACGATGTCCCGTCTGCCGGAACTGATCGCCTTTGGCCAAAAGCATAACATCAAAATCGGAACGATCAGCGACCTGATCTCCTACCGCCGGCGCCATGACAATCTGGTGGGTGTGACCAAGGAACAAACCATCCAATCCGAATTCGGTGGCGAATGGTTGATGCAGATTTACTCGGACAGCACGCAAGGCGCTGAACATATCGCGTTGATCAAGGGCGATATCTCGACGCCGGAACCGGTTCTGACACGGATGCACTCGCTTGACCCGATGCTGGATATGGTCGGAGTTGGCAATGTTGGTCGCGCGGCCGAGTTTGGCGGCGCTATGCGCGAAGTGGCCAAGGAAGGTCGCGGCGTTGTTGTGCTGTTGCGCGATACCACGATGCAGATCGTGGCCGAGGACGCAGCCTCGCCCCAGACATTGCGGCAATACGGGTTGGGCGCGCAGATCCTGTCGACACTTGGTTTGTCCGACCTGATCTTGTTGACCAATTCCCCTAAACCCAAAGTGGTGGGCCTGGAAGCCTACGGCCTGACGATCATCGGGACCCGCACCATTTCTCAGTTCACCGGAGCGTAACCATGGCCGGAGCAACCCATCACGTCCTCGACACCCCGAAAATGGAAAAGCCAACCAAGCTGCTGCTTGTGGTATCGCCTTACTACAAAAAAGTGGCCGATGGTTTGGTGGCCGGGGCCAAGAAGGTGATCGAAGACGCGGGCGCGACCTATGATCTGGTCGAAGTGCCCGGCGCGTTGGAAATCCCCCCTGCGATTGCCACAGCATACCGGCTTAGCAATTTCGATGGCTTTGTCGCTTTGGGCTGCGTGATCCGGGGCGAGACGACCCATTACGAAACCGTCTGCAACGACAGCTCGCGCGGGTTGACCCTGCTGGGGCTGCAAGGTGTTGCCCTGGGCAATGGCATTCTGACAGTTGAAAACGACGATCAGGCCTGGGTGCGCGCGGATCCTGCGGGCCAGAACAAAGGTGGCGGTGCGGCTGCGGCAGCGTTGCACCTGATCGCCCTGTCCCGTCGTTGGGGCACAGACACAAAAAGCGTTGGGTTCAAACCAATGGCTGAAACCATTTTGATGGCAGAAAAAGACCGAGCATGAGCAAGCCAGACCCAACAGAGCGTCGCCAAATGAAATCAGCGGCCCGGCTTTATGCCGTACAAGCCTTGTTCCAGATGGAAGCAGCGGGCAACGCCCATGACAAGGTGATCCGCGAATTCGAAGATTTCCGCTTTGGGTTGCCTCAGCACGAAGACGGCGACGAGCTGGCCGAAGGCGATGTGGATCTGTTCCGTAAGCTGGTGCGCGACGCGGTGAACTGGCAGGCCAAGATCGATCAGATGACAGACCGCGCCTTGGTGGCCAAATGGCCTATCGCGCGGATCGATCCGACCTTGCGGGCGCTGTTCCGCGCTGCCGGGGCCGAGATGACGGAATCCACGACCCCGCCAAAAGTTGTGATCAACGAATTCGTCGATGTGGCCCGGGCATTCTTTCCAGAATCGAAAGAGCCGAAATTCGTCAACGCCGTGCTGGACCACATGGCCCGCGAAGCCCAGCCCGAGGCATTCGCCTAAGGCAATTCGCGGCTACGGCGTAACTATCTTATATTGCTTCAATTCTTCAGGCAGAAGGACGTAAATGTCCTGGGGGCCGGTGGCGAGCGCGTGGCTCATGACGCGCACGTCCAGACCCATATCGTCCAGATAGGTCATGACCTGGGACTGGCCGCGTTGGATATCCTCGACCGCCAGAAACGCGGGCAGATAGGTGTTTTGGCCAAAGCTGTGCTGATGCACACCCAAAGTGCCATCCGCGCTGCGCGTTTCGCCGCCCGCAAAGATATAGGGGCAGGCCGACAGGCAGACATCGCCTTTGGCAACAACCGTTTCTATCCCAGCACTGCGCAGATAACGACCCAGACGTAGGGCATCGTCGACCGATCCGCCGGGTGAGTTTAGATACAGCTTGGATGGTGCCGCGTCGGCAAGCTCTTTGATAATACGGTCGGCCCCGCCAGCATCCACGCCGCCGATCAAAGCCAGTGCGTCAGGCTGGTCGGTCACAGCTTGCAATGTCAGGCGGTCCGGCAGACCCGTGGGCATGTTATATGGGCGATCCGGGGTTTCAGGCACGTCCTGGGTATAGCGGCGCGTCTGATCACCTGGCAGGACCGGCCGGTCCATCGAGGGCGCCCGGGGTGCAAAGAACTGAGGGTTGGGTGGCGCGAACTCGCCCAGCAAAAGCAGACCGGCCAGAGCCAGCTGCAACAGCAACATACCTTTGACGGCCGATTGAATCGTCATTTTCATGTGGATGCCTTCTTCGCAGCTTCCTCGGCGGCTTCGATCTGGGCCTGTGCTTCGGCGGCGGCCTTTAGGTCGGCCACGGTATATAGCGGTTCTGCGTCCACATTCAGGCGGTGGATCAGATCGAAATCATCATCCATTTCCCGGGCAGCCCCAATGGCCGCGCGCATTTCGGCCACCGTCATGCGGTGTTCGATGCTTAGACGAGACCGACCCGACCGGATCGCGCTTTGCGCAACAGAAACGATCAGCACCAGAACGGCAGGCAGCAGGTCAATCGCGATGGCCCCGGCCCAGCTGGGTACGAAATTGCCTGCATAGCGGATCACGGCATCGGCAGAACTAATCGGCGTATAGGTCGATTCCGTGGGCGGCGGCATCAGGATCACTTCGTCCGCGGCTTGTTCCAGGGTTTTGGCCCGCTGGCCCAAGACCTCTAGCACTGATTGGATCGTCGTTTTCTGGTCGTTGCGGGTCTGGGCCGATCTGCCGTCGAGCTCGGGCAAGACGACCGAGGCGCGCAAATCCTGGGCGGCGCGTTTCACCAACGGGGCGACAGACAGTTGGCGCAGCTCGGCAATCAGGCCCGCAAGGCGCACGGATTCTTCGGAAAACGCGACCGAGCGGCTGGCGATAGGCCCCGGCTCGACAGTCAGCGCGCGCATCCGCGACAGGATCGCGTTGCCTTGGGCAAAAGCCTCGTCCACGAAAGCGGTCTGCGAGGCGATCTGGTTTTCTAGCACCAACAGTTCTTCGGATTTTTGCCGCAGGACCCGGAACACTGCGCCCCGGCCCGCTAGACCCGACAGGTTGCCGGTGGCTTCTTGTTCGGACAGGTCCTCAAACCCTTGGCGCACACGGGCCACGTCGCGCCCCAAGGCTTGGGCTGTAATGGTGATTTCATGGGCGCGTTCCAGGCTGCCTTGATAGTCTTGCACCGTCTTGGCCAGGTGCTGTTCAACGGCAGCGGCCCCTGCAAGGGCGGCGGCGTTAAGCCAAGAGGACATAGCGATAATGGCCAATGATCCCAGCAGCATGGACAGGAAAAGCCCAAGGCGAGAGGCCGCAGACCGCATGGCGGGCAGCAGGCGCATCAGATAGGACCAGAACACGAAGATGCCGACAGAAACGGCAACAGAATAGGCGATGGCGGCAAAGAAACTTAGGGCGCCGGTGTCATCGAGAAGCGAGCTGACCCCAAGATATGTGTAGATGCCAGACGCCACGGCCAGAACGCCCAAAGCGGCGCCGGTGAAGGTATCCAGCCATTCCAGATGGCCTTCAAGCTCTCGGGCATAGGCAGAGTTCGCCTCGTCCTTGGCAAAAGTATCGTTCATCTGGGCCTCCTTGCGTTGCCCCTCTTATATGGGGGCATTTTGCGGCGAAGGAAGCGGGGAAAATTTGCGACGGGACCACCACAGACGTCAGGCGTGCATTCCCGAGGACCTGTATGTACAGGTGGGCGCCAGGTAACAGGACCAGGATCCTGACAGAGCCAGCCCCCTCGGATTTGCTTAAGGCCACCGGAATTTTGCCATGCGACAGAGAGGGCAGAGCCCGTCTACCCCTGAGGTAGGCGCTTATGAGCCCAG
Organism: Paracoccaceae bacterium; assembly: GCA_006844665.1. GTDB lineage: Bacteria > Pseudomonadota > Alphaproteobacteria > Rhodobacterales > Rhodobacteraceae > Dinoroseobacter. The sequence goes on along the minus strand of SPJP01000003.1, from coordinate 2,994 downwards.
AGCAAGGGGCGATTAAATTTCAATTTTTCGCAGCTTGGCGAAATGTTCATCCCAGCCTTTATCAAAGGACATCAGCAGGCTAAACGGCACGTAACCCTTTGAAAAACCGTCATGTTTTAGGTGAATGCGGGTGCCTTCTTCGATTGGCGTTAGGGTCCAGGTGACTTCGGTCACCTGCTCGCCCATGGGCCGGGCGGTGAAGCTATAGGCCAGCAGTTTGGGGGCGTCTGCCTGGTGGACATGGCCCCAAAGCAGCGGCTGGCCGTCTTGCCCCATCATCACATAGTCTTGCCCTGCGACTAGGTCGGCTTCGGGTTTGTGGAACCAAATGGCCAGCTGATCGGCCTTGGTCAGGTGGTCCCAAACTTTATTCGGAGGGGCGGCAACAATAAGGGTTTTTTCAAGTGAATGTGTCATGGATTGGAACCTTTTTCGAGAGAGGCTTTCAGGTCAGACAAACGCGCGTCCCAGAACTGGTCGAAATAGGACAACCAGTCGGTGACTTGTTGAAAGCCGTTTAAATTTAGGGTGTTAAGGCGTTCTCGCCCCCGTGGCTCGACCGTGATCAGGTCGGCATCAGCGAGAATCGCCAGATGCTTTTTGACCGCCGGACGGGTCATGTCGAAGTTCCGGGAAACTTCTGCGATGGTTAAGGACTCGGACGTCAGCAGATGCAAAATGGCGCGCCGGGTTGGATCGGCCAAGGCGCGGAATCCGGGGATGGGATCAGGGTGCGGGTCTGGGGACATGGGAATCCTTGTGATACCTTTTGGTTTCCTTTTGATATGATACCAAAAGGTATCACGTCAAGGGCCTTGATTTATGTTTCCGTTTTGTTCATGTTTTAGCAATGGATGTGAATTTGGATAAACTGGCGGATTTGGCACCGGGGCAGCGCTTGGCCCGGGGGGTATGCCGGCATCTGACCAGCCTTGGGTTTGGTTGTTTGGAAGAATACGTGCCCGATCGGGGTTTGCGTGTGGATGTGATCGCTTTGGGCCCGAAGGGCGAGGTTTGGATCATCGAATGCAAATCCAGCCGGACCGATTTTACCAGCGATTCCAAGTGGCAAGGCTATTTGCCTTGGTGCGACCGCTACTTTTGGGCCGTGGACGAAAAATTCCCGACCGAGCTGCTGCCCGAGGATACGGGCCTGATCCTGACCGATGCCTATGATGCCGAAGTGGTACGTATGGCCCCCGAAGACAAGCTGGCCCCGGCGCGGCGCAAGGCGGTGACGCTGGGGTTTGCGCGGGTTGCGGCTGGTCGGTTGCTTGGGTTTCGAGATCCGACCGCTAGTTTAGGGTGACAGATGGCGCATTTGGGTTTCACCGGCGGGAATTCTGTGCAGACTCCGGTCAAATCGCAGATCTACGATATGCACAACTAATCAAAAATATGCCGAATTGGACCATCTGATATGACCGAGCCTTCCTTTCTGACCACGCCTCAGGGCCGCCAGATTGCCTATCACAAGACCGACGGCGCAGGCCCCGGGATCGTTTTTCTGGGCGGGTTCAAGTCGGACATGGACGGCACCAAAGCGGTGCATTTTGAAGACTGGGCGCGGGCCCAAGGGCGGGCCTATCTGCGGCTGGATTATTCCGGGCACGGGCGATCCAGCGGCGATTTTCTGGACGGCTGCATTGGCGACTGGGCCGAGGATGCACAGCAGGCGATTGCGGCGCTGACGACGGGGCCGCAAATTCTTGTCGGGTCGTCCATGGGGGGGTGGATCTCGCTTTTGACGGCCAAGGCGATGCCGGACCGGATCGCGGGGCTGGTTGGATTGGCGGCGGCCCCGGACTTTACCGAGGATGGCTATTGGGCCCGGTTTGATGAGGCCGAGCGCGCAACGTTGATGACCGAAGGCGTGGTGCATGTGCCGTCGGATTACGGTGATCCCTATCCGATCACGCGGCGGCTGATCGAAAATGGGCGGCAGGTTCTGGTGCTGCGCGATCCGTTGGATCTGCCCTTTCCGGTGCGCTTTGTTCAAGGCACGGCGGATGCGGCGGTGTCTACTGAAACGGCGCTGCACCTGCTGGATCACGCGACCAGCCCGGATATGCGCCTGACCCTGATCGACGGGGCGGATCACCGGTTGTCGACGCCGGACGAACTGGCGGTGATTGTGACGCAGATCGAGGACGTCTTGTCCCGACAGAAGGGGGACTAGCATGGAACAACGGGTATCGCTGATCACGCTTGGGGTGGCCGATATGGCCGTATCCGGGGCCTTTTACGAGGCCCTTGGATGGGCGCGGGTCGACACCCAGGACGGGGTGATCGCGTTCGACCTGATCAGCGCTTGCCTAGGGCTGTACCCCAAAGATGCCCTGGCCGCTGAGCTCGGCTTGCCCGAGGATGCGTTGGGCCATGGGGCCATGGTGCTAAGCCACTGCGTGAGGGAAAAATCCGAGGTGGCGCAGATCTTGGCCCGGGCGGAAGCGGCGGGAGGAACGGTTGTAAAGCAGGCCCAAGACGTGTTCTGGGGCGGGCATCACGGCCATTTCCGCGACCCCGACGGCCATATCTGGGAAATCGCTCATAACCCGTTTTCCGCCCTTGGGCCGGACGGGGCGTTTCAGTGGAACGGGGTCGGTGCGTAGCCCCAAATCCTATCTGAGCCTAGAGGCGTTTGGCCGGGTGCGGCTGTCGCGGCATTTCGAGATGCGGAACTTTATGTATTCGGAGATCGGGAATTTCTATGCCCGGCCCAATCTGCCCCAGGATCCGGATCTGGCGATCAAGGCGGGGCGGTGTTTGGCCGAAGAGCTGCTAGAGCCGCTGGTCGAAACCTTTGGCCCAATTGATGTAAGGTCGGGCTATCGGTCCGAGGCGCTGAACCATTTTGGCGCAACAGAGGTCAAGCCGCAGAAATGCGCGGCGAACCCCAAGAACTATGCCGGCCATATCTGGTATCGGTTGGACGACCAGGGACGCATGGGGGCCTGTGTTTCGGTCGGGGTGCCGTGGTTTGCCCAGCAATAT
>SPJP01000078.1 GCA_006844665.1 Paracoccaceae bacterium | reverse complement strand
AACAGCATGTCGCAGCAAGGGCGTGTCGTCCTGCACGGATGCATGGCCCCAAGACAAAGCCGTGATGCTGGCATCTTCTTCGGTCAAGCATAGGGCACCGAATGGGGTATCTAGGCTGGCAGTTTGCATAAACCCAACCTGACGTCGCCCCGCGCCCTAGACAACCCGGAACTTGCGCAATTCCAAGCACCCCAAGCAAAAGGGCCAAAGCATCGCCCTGGCCCTTCCAAATTCAAACTTACGCTCAATAGATCTGGCGGTTAGCCCAGCGCCTCGTCGCAGCGCCCGCAGACGCCTTCGTGACTGTGGCTGCCCACATCCGGCAGGATTTTCCAGCAGCGCTGGCATTTCTGCCCTTCGGCCTTGGCAAACACCACCGCGACATCCGCTGTGTCCTCCAATGTGAACGCTCCGTCAGGGGCGGCATCTTCGGACAGCTCAATGCCCGAGGTGATGCACAGATCGTCAAAGCTAACCGTCCGCAGAACCGCAGCCGTGGCCGCATCCACATAGACAGTCGGTGCCGCTTCCAAAGATGCGCCGATCACCTTGTCGGTGCGCTGAACTTCTAGCGCGCCGTTGACGACACGGCGAACCTTGCGGATCGTCGCCCATTTCTCGGCCAGCGCCTCGTCGCGCCACGCGGATGGTGTCTCGGGGATGTCCACCAAATGGACCGAGCTTTCTTCGCCCGGGAACCGTTCCAGCCAGACCTCTTCCATTGTGAACACCAAGACAGGGGCCAGCCATGTGGCCAGGCGGTGGAACAGGATGTCCAAGACCGAGCGCGCCGCACGGCGCCGGTCTGTGTCGCCGTCGCAATACAAAGCATCCTTGCGGATATCAAAGTAGAACGCCGATAGATCCACAGTGGCAAAGGTAAACACGGCCGAAAAGACGCGCTGGAAATCAAACGCCGCATAGCCTTCGCGCACGACCTGATCCAGCTCCGACAGGCGGTGCAAAACCAAGCGTTCCAGTTCCGGCATATCAGCAGGTTCAACCCGGTCGCTTTCGGTGAAATCCGCCAAAGACCCCAGCATATAGCGCATGGTATTGCGCAGGCGGCGATAGCTGTCAGCCACGCCTTTCAGGATCTCCGGTCCGATCCGCTGGTCGGCGGTGTAATCCGTCTGAGCCACCCAAAGGCGCAGAATATCCGCGCCATATTGCTTGATCACGGCCTCCGGCACGATGGTGTTGCCGATGGATTTGGACATCTTCATGCCCTTTGCATCCAACGTAAATCCGTGGGTTACCACATTGCGGTAGGGCGCGCGGCCCGTGGTACCAACCGATTGCAGAAGCGAGGAATGGAACCAACCGCGGTGCTGGTCAGTGCCTTCCATGTAAACATCGGCAATCCCGTCCTCGGTACCGTCATCCCGGTCGCGCAAGGTAAACGCATGGGTCGAACCACTGTCGAACCACACATCCAGAATGTCGGTCACTAGCTCATACGCATCTGGATCAACAATACCTTCCAGATAGCGCTGTTTGGCGTCTTCGTCATACCAAGCATCCGCACCCTCTTCTTTGAAAGAAGACGCGATGCGGCGGTTCACTTGGGCATTGCGTAACAAGAAATCTTCGTCCGTGGGAAGCGCACCTTTCTTAACGAAACATGTCAGCGGCACACCCCAGGCCCGCTGGCGCGACAGCACCCAGTCAGGCCGCGCTTCCATCATGGAATGCAGACGGTTGCGCCCAGATTTCGGGGTCCAGTTGACGTTGTCGATCTCGGTCAGGGCCCGCTCGCGGATCGTGGTGCCATGGGTGTCCATGCCGTCGCCGACGGTCTTGTCGATGGCTGCAAACCATTGCGGCGTGTTGCGGTAGATCACCGGCGCCTTGGACCGCCATGAATGCGGATAGCTGTGCTTGATCTTACCGCGCGCCAGCAAACCGCCAACCTCGACCAGCTTGTCGATCACGGCCGCATTGGCATTGCCCTCTTTTCCATTGGGCTTCAGGATCGCCTTGCCGCCAAAGAACGGCAGCGCGTCGCGAAAGCGCCCATCCGGGTTCACGTTATAGGTGATGACCTGTTCCAACATGCCCAGGTCACGGTACAGCTCGTATTCTTCCAGGCCGTGGCTTGGGGCACAGTGCACAAAACCGGTGCCTTCGCTGTCGGTCACAAATTCGGCCGCGCGGAAATCGCGGATATCGTCCCATTCCCCGTCAGACCCTTCGGCCCCGTTCAAAGGATGGGTCAGTTTGATCTTGGCCAGGTCCTCGTTCGGCACGTCCCGGACACGGGTATACATCGTGTCGTCCAGGCGCGCGCGGATCATCACATCTGCGGCCAGCTTGTCGGCCAGAATGAACCGTTCCCCGACCGAGGCCCAGCATTCATCAGGCGCATCAGTAACCTCGTACAAACCGTAGGAATAGGCCTCGCCATAAACGACCGCTTTGTTCGACGGGATCGTCCAAGGTGTCGTTGTCCAGATCACGACCTTTGCGCTGTCCAGAACCGCATCATCCGTGCCCACAACCTGGAACTTCACCCAGATCGTAAAACTTTCCTTGTCATGATACTCAACCTCAGCCTCGGCCAGGGCGGTTTGTTCCACCGGCGACCACATCACAGGTTTGGAACCTTGATACAAAGTGCCGTTCATCACGAACTTCATGAACTCTTCCGCGATCACCTTTTCGGCGTGGAAATCCATGGTCAGATACGGGTTTTCCCAGTTGCCGGTCACCCCAAGGCGCTTGAATTCTTCGCGCTGGATATCCACCCAACCGCGCGCAAATTCGCGACACTCGCCCCGGAACTCGTTGATCGGAACATCGTCCTTGTTGCGGCCCTTCTTTCGGTACTGCTCTTCGATCTTCCATTCGATCGGCAGACCGTGGCAATCCCAACCGGGGATATAGCGCGCGTCAAAGCCCAGCATCTGGTGAGAGCGCACGATCATATCCTTAATCGTCTTGTTCAACGCGTGACCGATATGCAAATGACCGTTGGCATAGGGCGGGCCATCGTGCAGCGTAAACGGCTTGCGGCCTTCTTTTTCGCGCAGCCGGTCGTAAACGCCGATCTTTTCCCATTTGGCCAGCCACTCAGGCTCGCGCTTGGGCAGGCCCGCGCGCATGGGAAAATCAGTCTTCGGCAGGTTCAGCGTGGATTTATAGTCGGGGGTCTCGGGTGTGTCGGCGCTCATCAGTCGCGTCCTTTGGCAATCGTGTATCGGTCAATGATGGGGGCGGCGCGAGAGCTCAAACGCCTTGTCCCGGCGGCTTTGGATCAGCGCGCCGGGCATATAATTCGAATAATGATCGCGAAAGGATACATCATAGGGCGCGTTATAGGCACCTGTGCCAAGGGCGGCAAGCGGCAGCTGCGCGACAATCCCCCGCTGTGCCTGCACCGTTGCATTTGTTAGGGTCCTGTCATCAGCAGAAAGGCACGCATATGTCCCCCATTGGTATCGTTGGCTGCGGCATCGGCGGTTTGGCCTTAGCGGTTGCCTTGTGCCAACAAGGCCGCCCTGTTGTTCTATTTGATCAATTCGACGCCCCGCGCCCCGTTGGGTCTGGTCTGGTCCTGCAACCCGTCGGGCTCCACGTATTAAACCAGATCGGATGCAAAGCCGAAATTCTCAGCCTTGGCGCAAAGATCACCCGCATGTCGGGGCACGAGAGCACAACCGGCCTGAAAGTCCTCGACGTGACCTATGACAAAACCGGGGTCGAATATGGCTGTGCCATCCACCGCGCCAGCCTGTTTGATTTGCTGTATCGTGCGGCCTTGGCTGCCGGGGCCGAAATCCAGCACAGCGCCCAGATCACTGGACGCGTCGGCCAGCGCTTGGTCTTTGCAGATGGCAGCCGGTCAGCACCCTTTGATCTAATCGTGGATGCCGCGGGCGCGGGATCGCCCCTATCTATGATGAAGGCCACAGCTCTGCCCTACGGCGCGGTTTGGGGCACGGTGCCATGGGTCGCGGGCACGAGTCTGCCCTGGGACGAGCTGCGCCAATGCTACCGCCGCGCCTCAAACATGATCGGGGTGCTGCCTTTGGGCCAAATGCCCGATGATCCGACCCCGATTGCCGCGATCTTCTGGTCCTTGCCCACCCGCGATATCGCGGCATGGCAAACCGGATCCATCCCCGACTGGCAGGCAGAGGTCGCCCGCCTTTGGCCCGAGGCTGCCCCCTTCTTTGCCCCCATCACGCACGCCGACCAAATGACCGCCGCAAGCTATTCCCATGGCCAATTGCGCAAACCCTATAGCGACGGTCTTGTGCATATCGGCGATGCGGCCCACCGAGCCAGCCCGCAACTGGGGCAAGGTGCGAATATGGCGTTGCTGGACGCGCTTGCCCTGGCCCGCGCCATTGATCGCAGCCCATTGGACTTGGCAGGCGAACGCTACCACCGCGCCCGCCGCAATCATGTTTGGCTATACCAAAACTTTTCCCGCGCCTTCACGCCGATGTATCAAAGCGACAGCCGGGTTCTGCCATGGCTACGCGACCGCGTTCTTACACCCGTCAGCCAAACCCCGCCCATTCCGCGCGTATTGTCTTCCTTGGTGCGCGGGCGCTTGGCCCAACCGCTGGGCGATCTAACCCACGGCTAAGGTCAGTCGAACTGGGACAGCTGTTCTAGCGTGCTTTCCAACAGATCCCGCGCGTCGTCGTCT
>SPJP01000070.1 GCA_006844665.1 Paracoccaceae bacterium | reverse complement strand
GACCAACCCTTTTTCAACCAAACGCTTAACGACGCCGCCAATCGTTGCGGGATCGTAGGCAATATTTGCGGCCAAGGTCGCTTGGTCTATTCCTGGGTCGTGCTCGAGCGTTTCTAGAGCAGAGTATTGAACGGACGTTATTTGATGCCCTGCTGCTTTCAGATGCATTTGAAACACCGCAGTTGATTGCTGGTTTAAGCGCCTGATCAGGTGACCGGGCATATTTGTTAGGGCTGCGGTTTCGGGCATCTGGCCTCCGATAGTAGTATGTGTACATACTATATTGACTTTCGTTCTGCGGTGTGGCAATTAATATGCATGCTTATTATTTGCAGGGGCGAGCAATGCAATACCATCTTAACGGATTTCGCAGCGGGGATCCCTCGGTTTCTACAACTTGTGATGTGAACGACCATCCCGCTGATGCGGTCGATGTCGTGATCGTGGGGTGTGGTCCAGCGGGCCTGACATTAGCGGCCCAGCTGGCGGTTTTCCCAGACATTTCGACGATGATTGCGGAACGGAAACCCGGGCCCTTGGAGGTCGGGCAGGCGGATGGAATTGCTTGCCGCTCGGTCGAGATGTTTGAGGCTTTCGGCTTTGCGGAAAAGGTCCTGAAGGAAAGCTATTGGGTCAATGAAGTGGTGTTCTGGCGGCCAGACGCCTTTGGGGCAGGATTAGCGCGTGCGGACCGGATCCAGGATGTCGAGGATGATCTGTCTGAGATGCCTCATGTCATTTTGAACCAGGCCCGGGTTCATGACTTCTATCTTGAACAGATGCGAAACGGGCCGCGCGGATTGATCCCCGACTATAACCGGCAGCTGAAAAGCCTACATCGGACCGATGATCCGTATTACCCCATCACCGCTTGCTTTGATTGCTTGGACAAGCCAGGGGAGCCGCAAACCGTTCGCGCCAAATATGTTGTAGGCTGTGACGGGGCCCGCAGTGCTGTGCGCAAATCCATGGGCCACCAGTTAAAGGGCGAGGCCGCGCGGCAGCTATGGGGCGTTATGGATGTGCTGGCTGTCACCGACTTTCCCGACATTAGGCTGAAGGCGGCCATTCAATCCGCAGATAACGGCAGCATCCTGATCATCCCGCGCGAGGGTGGCTATATGGTCCGCATGTATATCGAGTTGGATGAGCTGCACGGCGAGGAACGTGCGACGGACCGAAATGTAACTGGGGAAATGCTGATCGAGAAAGCCCAGGCAATCTTGGCCCCCTATACGTTGGATGTGAAAGAGGTCGCCTGGTGGTCAGCATACGAGATTGGCCAACGCGTCTGTGATGCCTTCGACGATGTGCCAGCTACGGAACGTGGAAAGACCCAGCCAAGGATATTCATCGCCGGGGATGCGTGCCATACCCATAGCCCAAAGGCGGGTCAGGGCATGAACGTCTCAATGGCCGATACATTCAATCTGGGCTGGAAACTGGCGGCGGTTCTGCGTGGCCAAGCAAAGCCACACTTGCTGGATACATATTCGGACGAACGGCGTGCCAAGGCCAAAGAACTGATCGATTTTGACAAGGATATGGCCCGGCTGTTTAGCGCCAAGCCAAAAGATGAAACCGAGGCTGCTCAGTTCCAAAGGTATTTCAAGAAGCACGGGCGTTACACGGCTGGCGTCGAAACCCGCTATAACCCGTCTGTGTTAACAACAACGCGCCGCTATCAGTCCTTGGCGGAAGGGTATGAAACAGGGATGCGGTTCCATTCATCCTCGGTCGTTCGATTGGCCGACGGCAAGCCTATGCAATTGGGCCATGTCCTGAAAGCAGACGGGCGTTGGCGTTTGATTGCCTTTGCCCCAAGCGATGATCTGGGCGCTGAGGGCGGAGCAATAGATCAATTATGTGCCCATTTGGCGGGAAAGTTGCTGCCTCGGTTCACGCCGGAAAACGCGGATATCGACGCTGTGTTTGATGTCCGAGCCGTGTTTCAAGCCGCACACCAAGACATGGATCTGAACACGTTGCCGGATCTGCTTTTGCCACGCAAAGGTCGATATAGCTTGATTGACTATGAAAAAGCGTTTTGCCCTGATCTGAAAAACGGCCCTGATATTTTCGATCACCGTGGCATTGATCGGGCGCAAGGGGCGTTGCTGATTGTGCGCCCGGATCAGTTTGTGTCAGGTGTCCTGCCATTGACTGCTTTGCAAGAATTGGCTGCATTCTTTGATGGGTTCATGCTGCCAGTTCAGAACGGTGGCGCTTAGCCAACCATGAACACGTCATAGCGGGTGGATTTCCCTAAGATCTGATGAGACCAAGGCCGAATGCCTGGAATGGGGTCGGCCTTCTGGGGCCATTTCAACACGACGCGCTTGCTGGCATGGTCCAAAGCCACACGGACCAGATCCGCGGCGTCGTCATCTGTGCCAACGATTTCGCGGACCAAGCGCAGCTCTTGCTTCACCAGGGCAGAGCTTTTGCGCGGGGGATGCATCGGATCTATCAAAATTGCTTCGCTGTTCAGTCCGGGTAGAAGATCTTTGGCGTCCCCATGCAGAAGGGTCATGCGGTCCACAATCTCGCGGAATGCGCCCCCTTCTTGGAACGCCCGGTCCATGCCATCCGCAAGCAGAGCGTGCATTTCGGCCGAACGTTCGATCATGACTACTTGAGCGCCGAGCGAAGCCAGTAAGAATGAATCCCGCCCAAGGCCCGCTGTTGCATCAACGATCTTTGGTGTCTTGCCTGCGCGCAAGCCCATTGCCTTGGCCAAAGCCTGTCCACGTCCCCCGCCAAAGCGCAATCTGTGTCCCACAGCGCCGTTGACGAAATCGACCTTTAGTTTTCCGGCGGTTTGGCTCATTAATCGTTCATCCAGGGGCGTTGGCCTGTTTTTCCAGGGCAAATGCTGTGTCGCAGGCAGTGCTACTGTCATACTGGCCTGAACTGGAAATTGAAGACCAAACAGACCAGTCGCCTTGACGTGGGCCTGGCGTCCGTGACCCGATTTCACCGATCACTTCTTGCATAGCAGGGCTGCACTGATGGGCCTTTTATGGCGCGTCAAGCAGCCCCATCTGCTTGGGTGAAAGGAAAAACCATGTTGGACGATTTCAATATCCGCACCGAAGATATGCCCAGTGAAATGCAGGTTTTGCTGCATGACTATCCCCGTGATACTTGGCCCAGCCACCCTGGCTTTCGCGAAAAGACCAAGCATTGGCTTGACGCTCATCGAATGTTTCGCAAACTTGCGGCGTCGGTGCGCGGCGACGTAGAGGATTTTCTGGACGCAAATATGGACGCAGAGGGTTTCGCCAACGCCGTGTCTGCTAACGGCAACGCATTGGTTCGGAACCTGCACGGGCATCACGGTTGGGAAGACCGCGTCTATTTTCCCGAACTTTCCAAGGCAGAGCCACGCTTTGATGCGGGCATGGCCATTTTGGAAAACGATCATGCTGAGCTGGACTTTGTGCTTGATCAGTTCACGCGAACAGCAAACAGGACAATTCAGTTATGTCAACTCGACGCTGAGCGTTTAAAGGACGAAGCTGCAGTTCTGTACGGAGTTGCTGGCACAATTGAAGCGTTTCTGGATCGGCACTTAAAAGATGAGGAAGAACTGGCCGTTCCAATCATTCTGCACCACCGATTGCGCGGCTGATCAGGGCTGCACGAATTCGCGAAACCCGCTAAATACCCGATCAGTGGGTTTCGCGATTTACAGCTAGGCTAGGGTACCGCTTAAATGCTTGTACGCCTGAACCAAGCTATTTTTCTGAACCTAAGGAATGTGAAATCCGAACCTTCAAGCTCTTTTTATGAATAACGGAGCTGTGGGTCAGATCAGGCTTCGTCCAAAAAAATTGAAAGCGTTCTCTGAACTGCAGCGCTTAGGTTTCGGACGCCATGTGACATTTGTTGAAGGGTGTAGGCGGAAGCTGGCCTTGATGCTTGACTTATAAGCATGCACTCCGCTTTATAACGGCACGTGGGTCGTTATTTTGTATAATCCACGGAAATGGTGTGATTTTATTGGGGACGCGTTCGAACTATGGACTGGCGTAATCTACAGCTTGCGGTAGAGCTTTCTCGTACTGGAACCATCGCAGGGGCGTCACGCCGTATGGGTTTAACCGCCGCGTCAGTTGCAAAGCGACTCGAACGCCTGAACGATGAATTGGGCGCGCGCGCGTTTCAAAAAACCGCAAAAGGTTGGTTGCCAACGAAGGAAATGGCCAGCGTATTAGATACTTTGTTGGTGTTCGACGACCGAGTAAACCAAGAATTGGATTTGTTAGAGCGCCGCAAAAGCGGGGCGCAAAAACAAGTCAGAGTTGCAGCGCCATCTGCGCTGCAAATGAATATTCTATATCCTGCGATGGCCAGCTTCGGTGGCGATGACTGGCAGCATAAAATCGTATTCACGGCATTCGAGGCCGAGGAAACCCGCGACAGTACCGATTTACGGTTGGTGGCCCAGTCGGCGGCGCAATCCTTTGAAGCGTCTAAGGTAGATATCGACATTGAATACGCGATGTACCAACGCGCTGGCGCGGCGAGCCTGGGGCAATGGGTTACGACTGCAAATTACGAAGAAATGTTGCCGAACCATCGCTTGGGCAAAGACTACTATCAAACGGAACCTTCGGTCTTAGTCGACGATTGCCAGATGATCTTGAATGTGGTCAAGCAATCCAGCTTTGCCGGGGCTCTGCCAACAATGATCGGCAAGCAGCACAGCGATCTGGAGGAGATCTGTGATGCCGGTGTCGCGCGCATCGGTTTTCATATCGAGA
>SPJP01000069.1 GCA_006844665.1 Paracoccaceae bacterium | reverse complement strand
GACACCGGCCAAATGGGCGAAGGCGGCCATATGGTCCAAGGTTGCGGCGATCTCTGCAGCGCCCCTGAAGCCATGGCGCTGCATCCCGGCCAGCCAGTTAGGATTTATCGCGCGGGCTTGGACGACGCGGGCGATTTCTTCTGGCAAAGCGCGGGCGCGGGGTGTGTCGGGATTGGTGTTATCCACGTGGTACAGAGCCGCAGATCCACCGGTAACGGCTTGGGCCGCGGCAAACCCAGCCTCGTGCGCGGCGTAGTCCGATGCGACAAGCACATCGGTTTCAGGCAGGTCTTGCAGATGGACAAAGCTGTCGGCGGCTGCAACCCGGTCGCGGATGCCTGCCGCATCAAAGGTAGCACTTTCGCCGTCCAGCGCATAGGCGCTTGCGGCCAGCCAAGCTTCGCCCGCGCGGGTTTTGCCGGCGTCAGAATAATCGCCCAAGGCAGATCCCATGCCCAAGCCATAGCTGCCGGGTTTGGGGCCAAATACGCGCGCGTCCTCGCGCCCCACATAGGGGTTCCAATCGGGCGCTTCGTCTTTTTGGGCCAGCGCGCGGGTGGCAGAGCCGAACAAGGCAGACAAGGTCGGGAACACGTCGCGGAACAGGCCGGACACCCGCAAAGTGACGTCGATCCGGGGGCGGTCGAGTTCGGCGATGGGCAGAACCTCGATCCCCGACACGCGTTCGGTGCCCTTGTCCCAAACGGGGCGGACGCCTAACAGGCTCAGGGCCATGGCGAATTCCTCGCCCGCCGTGCGCATCGTGGCCGATCCCCACAGATCCACGATCAAGCCCTTTGGCCAATCGCCATGGTCCTGCAAATGGCGGCGTACCAGTTCCGCGGCCAGTTTTTCGCCTTGGGCAAAGGCGCTGCGGGTGGGCACGCTGCGCGGGTCCGTGGTGGTCATGTTGCGCCCTGTGGGCAGAACATCTGTGCGCCCCCGGTAAGGCGACCCGGACGGGCCCGCATCAATGCGCACTCCGTCCAAAGCGGCCAGCAAAGCTTGGCTTTCAGCCTGCACACTAGGGCCCAGATCCACCGGGCTGGGGGCTATGGGCGTGCGGCCCCAGATATGCAGCCCGTCGCCGAATTGGCTTTCCTTCACGTCACAAACAAACCGATCAATCCGAGTGATCGCTTCGGCCGAGCATTCGGCGCGGTCCAGGCCTAAATCATCTTCGACACCAAGGGCTTGCGCTTCATTTCTAATGTCTTCTTGCAGGCGATCGCGCCGCCTTGGGTCCAGCCCGTCGGCGTTGGAAAACTCGTCTAGTAGCGCCTCTAGATGGATCAACCTGTCGGGTGTTTCGCTGCGCCGCATCGGGGGCGGCACATGGCCAAGGGTCACGGCCCCAATCCGGCGTTTGGCTTGGGCGGCCTCGCCGGGGTCATTGACGATGAACGGGTAGAGAACCGGGGTCGAGCCGATCAAAACCTCGGGCCAACATGCGCCGGATAGAGCGACCGATTTGCCCGGCAGCCATTCCAACGTGCCATGGGCCCCGACATGGATCAAGGTGTCGGTCTGGAACTGCAGCCAAAGGTAGAACGCAACATAGCCGTGGCGCGGGGTGCGGCTTAGATCGTGGTATTCTTCATCGCGTATTGTCGGCGTGCCGCGTTCGGGTTGCAAAGCAACTAGTGCTGACCCGCGCTTGGCCACGGCAAAGTGAAACTGCCCGTCTCGACAGGCAGGGTCATCCAAGGGATCGCCCCAGGCGTCGGAAAGCTCTGCCTGTAGTTCGGCAGGCAGGGTGTCAAAGGCGGCCAAATACTCGGTGACCGGCCATGTTGCATCGCAACGATCCAAGGCGGTTTGCAGGTCTCCGCCAGGCGCGATCCCGTACCCCGCATCCGACATATCTGCCAAGATCGCGTCGGCTGAGGCCATCGCGTCCAGCCCCACCGCATGGGCCATGTTCCAGGCCTTGCCAGGATAGGTCGACAGGATCAATGCCGGGCGACGCTGGGCCACCGGACGGGCGGCCAGATCTGTCCAGGCCTTTACCTTGTTGGCAATCGCCTCCACCCGGTCCGGTACAGGGGTGTGGGCGTAGCGGGCGAATTCCAGATTTGGGTCGCGGGGCTGGGGTTCTTTGAAGGACGCGACACCGGCAAACAGGCGGCCATCGAGTTCCGGCAACACAATATGCATCGCCAGATCAGCGGGGGAAAGACCGCGTTCAGCCTCGGCCCAGGCTTTGCTGGTGGATGTGGCAAGTGCGACCTGGAACACCGGTACCTGGCCCGCATCCAAGGGCGAACTACCGGACTTGCCCCGCCCGCTGAACGAGGTCGCGTTGACGATTGCAGCGGGCTTTAGATGGGCGATTTGCCGAGCCATCCATTGGGCGGCCCCTGGGGCTTTCAAGGACGGGGCGAACAGGCCCAAAACCTTAAATCCCCGTGCACGAAGGGCGGTAAATATCGCTGTAATGGGCGCGAGGTCATCAGCGCTTAGATAGGCCCGATAGAAGGTGACAATCACCAAAGGCTGATCGGTTTCGGGTAAGATCAAGGGGCAGCTTAGGCCGTGTTCAGGCGTCCATGCGCCGACCATAGGAAGCACTTTCGATCCTACCACGGGCCCAGCATAAAGGCCCGCTGCCAAAGACAATTGCTGCAAGGCCGCCTGGGCCGCTACGGTCCCGCCCATATCGCACAGATGTTGCAACCGACGTAAGGTAGACACCGGCAGGGTCGAGGCCGCATCCAAGGACGGATCATTTCGCCCGTCGCCGGGCAAAACGGCCAGCGCGATGCCTTTGGCTTCGGCCAGGGCTTTGATCTGCTGGATACCGTAGGACCAATAGGGCAGCCCGCCGATCAGACGGATCAAGATGCCCTTCGCGCCGCCCAGGGTCTGTTCGATATAGGTATCGACCGACAGAGGATGTTTCAGCGCGCCAATATTGGCCAAACGCAAGGTCGGCAGGCTGTCTTTTCCGCGATGCCAAGCGGCCGCGAAAGCGCCGAGGTCACTGTCGGAAAACGACAGCACCACCAGCTCGGCCGGAGTCTGCCCAAGATCCGTAGGGGTCTCGGTTTCCTCTAGCCCGTGGCTTTCGCGGAAGACAACATGCATCGATCAAGCCGTTCCTAAATCTGCGGTTATTCCGCTGCTACCTTGTCATGCAAAGCAGCCCGGATCGCGTCGCTATTCACGTCGTCATGTTCGGCAATAACGACCAAACGGCCTTGGCGCGGCTCGTTCGGGGCCCAGGGGCGATCGTATTGGTGACGCACCCGCGCGCCCACGGCCTGGACCAGTAACCGCATAGGCTTGCCCGCGACACTGGCATAGCCCTTGACCCGCAGGATGTTCTGGCTGCGCGCCATGTCTTCGATCCGGGCGACGAGTTCTGCTGGGTCGGCCAATTCGGGGATGTCGATCACAACGGATTCGAAATCGTCATGTTCGTGGTCATCATGGCCGTCGTGATGGCTGGGGCGCGCGTCAATATCGTCTTCGGCGGCGGCTTCCAGCCCCAACACGACCCGCGGGTCAACGACGCCTTCGGTCACCTCGACAACCGGGATCGGACGGGGCGATTCTGCTTCGATCACAGCTTTGGCCTTGGCGATACCATCGTCACCGGCCAGATCGCATTTGGTCAGCAGGATGATATCGGCGCAGCTTAGTTGGTCCTCAAACACCTCGGACAGGGGTGTTTCGTGATCCAAGCTCTCGTCGGCGGCTCTCTGGGCCTCGACCGCGTCTACATTGGGGGCAAAGCGCCCGGCGGCCACGGCCTCGGCGTCGGCAAGGGCAATCACGCCGTCGACGGTAATTTTGGACCGGATATCAGGCCAGTCGAACGCTTTCAGCAAGGGTTTTGGCAGTGCCAGGCCAGAGGTTTCGATAATGATATGTTCCGGGCGCGGGTCCAGCGCCATCAAAGCTTCGATCGTTGGGATAAAGTCATCGGCTACCGTGCAGCAGATGCAGCCATTTGCCAGCTCCATGATGTTTTCGGCCGGGCAATCCGGGATCGCGCAGCTTTTCAAAATCTCTCCATCGACGCCGACATCGCCGAATTCGTTCACCACAATCGCCAGCCGTTTGCCTTGGGGATTGGTCATCAAATGGCGCACCAAGGTGGTTTTGCCGGACCCAAGAAAGCCGGTGATCACTGTGACGGGAAGTTTCGAAAGATCAGACATGTCAGGCCTCCAAAGGCGGTATGCGGGCAATGCAGTTTTTGCGGAAATGGTCAGAGCGTTCGCGCCAGGGCACAAGCCCGTCGGCGGCAGATTGATAGCGGCTGGCCCCGTCTAGCACAGTCTGGGCCGAGGACGCATCCAGATTGCCGTAGACATAGCTCCAACGGCCGGGGCCGCGTAGGGCGATAGTGCAGCCCCTTGTACAGTTGGACAGGCATTCGACCCCTCGCACGGTCACATGGGGTGGGACATCTGATTGCGTCAGGCTTTCCATAAGCTTAGTGCCGGGGCGTATTTCATCATCTGCGTCAGGGGCAGCGTTTGAGGCGCGGCATTTGGTACAGATCAACAACTCGACCGGGGTCAGGTCTGAGGAAGCGGGGCGCGCGTCGTCTGGCATCTTCTAGGTCCTCAAAATACTAGGACAAAGGGCAGATGACGGGGTGATCACGATCCTCCCGCCACCCGGAACACCCCGTCCGGTGACGTCAATTCTGTGTTGGCAGGTCTCCCGGCTTGCGGAGTCCAGAGGATCCTCTGGTCAGTCCCGGCCTTCCCAGCTTTTGGCCAGTGGCGCATGGAACCTTATCCGGTCACGGTCGCGG
>SPJP01000072.1 GCA_006844665.1 Paracoccaceae bacterium | reverse complement strand
CTCGTACCGCCCGGCAAACGGGTTTTCGATAATGGCCAGGATCGCCCCGCGCCAAACCGGTTTTGCGGCAACCGGTCCACCTTCGTGAAAGATCTCCTCGGTCGAGGTGATCATTTTGCGCAGAACGACATCAGGCATATTCGGGGATCCTTTGGATATCTAAGAAATTGTGCTGCTGGGTAGCACGGTTTTGGTCTTGTAAGAATAACGCAGCGCCCAGGGTCAAGCCGCGATCCACGCAACCCGACGCGAATGATAGCCCGGCGTCTAGGGCCGTGCCGACATCCGTGGGTGAAAGCGCGCCGCAATGGGTCACAACGGGCAAATCGCCCAGATCACTATCCTCGGCAATTTCCACGGCAGGTTTGCGCGCAATTGCCGGGTGGCCGGGCAGATCAACCTGGTTGGCAATCAGCGTTGCTGCCATGTCGGCTTGGGCGGCACTATGCGCCAGGGCCGTCACGCTATCTGCAATGCCAAGGCTTAGGCTTCTGCCGTGGCGCCCGCTTGTTGCGATACCGCGCACCGGGTCTGTGTCTTTGATCTCAATCCTGCCCAGGTCGCGCCCGTTGTGGTCCAGCATCGCCATTGTGAACCGGGTACCTGCGCCAAGATGCAGCGCGATATCGCCGCCATTATTGACATAGGCCCTGTCCAGCTGGGCGTTCTGGCACATCGCGCGCAGAACCTCGTCCGCAACGCTGCCCGCAACAGCAGCCATGGGCGTTACATAGTGCGCGGCGCAGTAGGGCAGCGCCGCCCGGTACATGCGCTTGGCAACATCGCCCCGGGGCTGCGGCCCATCTGCACGCAGTCTTGTGCGCAATAGGGGCAGTTCGGTGACCAGTTCTGACAGGATCGTTTCAAAACGCATCCTTGCCGCCGCAAAGGCCAGCTCACGCTGCCCGTCTGCCCCGATGATCAAATCAATCGGACCGTGCTGCAGGTGCAGACGTTTCCCATCTGGCAGAAGGCGCGCGCTTGGTTTCATGGCTGATCTGGGTCTTTTGACCAACGGTAATTGGCGCGCGACATCGGGTCATGCCCTTGGGCGTTCTGTCGAACCCGCCGAAGCTCTTGGGATTGGGTCGCATCAACGGGGCGGATCTGGTCCACATGGCCGCCCAATGTGCGATAATCACTGACCCGCAGCGAAAACTCGATAGGGGCCACAAGGGCAGGCGTCGGCACATAGCCGAACGATCCCGAGGGCATATCCAGCACATCAACCATCACAGTGATCCCGCCGCCCGGCCAAACATAGCTGTCGGCCCCACCACAGGACACATGGGTCAGCGCGTCCTTTACGGATCGGGTCAGGCGCACGGGGTTTTCGGTAACACCGGCCCGCAAGCTGCCACCCGCGCCGCCCATAAACAGGACAGAACAAATCGACGGCTCGCAGTTTTCCGCAATCACCTGGGTCGAGGCCACCAATGCATCAGGCATTTGGGTAGGCTGCGGCACCAGATCAGCGTCCAGCTCGTAATAGGCAAACTGCTCGCCCGTGGTGGAAACCATCAGCAGGCGCAGCCCTTCCCAGGCGATTTTGGGATTGAACGGCCCAAGAATGGTCAGCGGGTCAACAATATCGGTGCCGCCCCAGCCGGTTCCGGGCTGCGCAACCTGAAAATAGCGTCCGGGCGTGGATCGCCGCCCCAGCATTTTCACGCCCGTTGGCGGAATATCCAACTGCTTGCCCGCCTCGTGTTCCGACAAGACGCCCGTGATGTGATCGTCGACAATGACAACCTCGTCCGCATGGGTCAGCCATTGCTTTGCAAACATCCCGATCGTGGCCGATCCACAGCCAACGCGCATCAGCTTTTCTGGCACACCGTTGATAATCGGGGCTTGGCCGGCCTGGATAACGACCGTGGTTACGTGATCATCCTCGCCAATGCTAACCTCGACAGCCTCGCGGTTGCACAGGCGCAACAGCGCATCACAGGTCACGCGGCCCTCTTTCTTACTGCCGCCTGTCAGATGTTCAACACCCCCCAAAGACAGCATCTTAGACCCGTATTCCGAGGTCATCACATGGCCAATGGGTTCGCCATCGACCCGTACAATGTCGCGCTCATGGCCGATATGGCGGTCGGTATCGATTTTAACTTTCGCCCCGCAATAGGAAAAAATGCCTTCGGTGACGATTGTCACCATGTCGACGCCTTCGATTTCCTGGCTGACGATAAAGGGCGCGGGTTTGTAATCCGGATAGGTCGTCCCGGCCCCGACGGCCGTTACAAAGGGGCGGTCGCCTTTGACGATGTCGCCGTCCCAATCGTCAGATGTCCCGTCTTTCATGAAAGGCACAAGCTTCTGATCGGTCCCTTCAATGATCGTCAAAGGATCAAGCCGGATAAGCTCGCCGCCATGGTTGGCATAGCGATCACAAGCGCCGGATTTGCCATCCGCGATAAAGCACATCACCGGACAGGCATCGCACCGGATCTTTTCGGGTTTCACGGTATCTTTCATGGCAAGCTCGCCTTAATTTTTGATCGCACATGGGACGGGGTCGCTGGGACCTGAGTGATCCGAACGCCGACCGCGTTGTAAATCGCGTTTAATATAGCCGGGGCGGTGGGGATCAAAACATGCTCGCCCAGCCCCTTTGCCCCAAACGGCCCATGGGCATCGGGTTCTTCGACGATAATCGTCTCGATCTGCGGGATATCACCAATGGTTGGGATCAGATAGTCATGCAGGTTTTCGGTGCGCCCGGGCAGGTATTCCTCCATCAGGGCCATGCCTAGGCCTTGGGCAATCCCACCGTGAACCTGGCCTTCCACAAGCATCGGGTTGATCGCGCGGCCCACATCATGGGCTGCCACGAATTTCGCCGGTTTGACGGTCCCCATTTCGGTATCAACCTCGACCACAACCAAATGCGCGGCATATCCAAACTGGGCATAGGGTTCGCCCTGGCCGTTTTCGTCCAAAGGCTTGGTCGGCGGATCATAGGTTTCCTCGGCGCGGAACACGAACCCTTCGCTGTCTGGCGCAAGCGCTGTCAGGTCGATCTTGTGGGCCTGGCCTGCGTTCGCCGCATTAATTTCGCCGCCCGCGATGGTCAGATCAGCGTCCGGGCCCGCATTCAGCTTTTCCAAAATCTGGGCGCGCAGGGCCTCGCCCGAAAGACGCGCAGCATTCCCCGACACATAAGTCTGGCGCGAGGCAGAGGTTTTGCCCGCATCCGGGGTCACATCCGTATCCGGGCCAACAATCTTCAGGCTGCCCACAGGAACGCCCAAAGCCGTGGCAAAGATCTGGGCGATCACCGTGTTCGCCCCTTGTCCAATATCCATCGCGCCTTGGTGCAAAACCACCGTTCCGTCTTGCAAAATACCGGACTTAATCGTCGAAGGGTTCGGCAAAGAGGTATTGCCGCATCCGTACCACCCCGCCGCGATCCCAACGCCGCGCTTGATCGCACCGCTTGTCAGGTTGAACTTTTCAACGGCGGCGCATTCGGTGTTCCAGGCAGGTTTAAGCGCCTCAAAGCAGGCTTTGATCCCAACACCCTGGCCAAACACCTGCCCGCACACCGTCGGGACATTGTTGTCCAGCGCGTTTTGAATCCGGAAATCCAGCGGGTCCAGGTCCAGCTTCTCGGCCAGTTCATCGAACAGACATTCCTGCGCGATGGCCGATTGGGGAACACCAAATCCACGGAACGCACCTGCAGGCGGGTTGTTGGTGTGAATGCCCTTTGATTCCGCCCGGTAGTCTTTGATCGCATAGGGGCCAGAGGCATGGACAGGCACTCGGTTGGCAACTGTTGGGCCCCAGCTTGCATAGGCACCGGTGTCAAATTCCCCGTAAAAGTTAAATCCGGTGATTTTGCCAGATTTCGTCGCCCCGATTTTCAGTTCGATATCGGACGGGTGCCGCTTGGTCGAACTTTGCATGGATTCTGTCCGCGAATAGGTCAGACGCACCGGCTTGCCCGTTTTAAGCGCTGCCAAGGCCAAATAGGGCTGAACCGAGATGTCCAGTTTCGACCCAAATCCGCCGCCAACACCGCTTGGAATAATCCGGATTTGGGAACGGTCCATATTCAGAATGTCTTCCAGCGCTTCAAGATCCATAACAGGCGCTTGGGTGCAGGCATGGACCTCGACACGGCCATCAACGATCTGGGCATATCCGGCCTCTGGTTCGATATAGGCGTGCTCTACAAAACCACTTTTAAAGTGCCCTTCGACGGTGACATCCGCGGTCGCCAGGGCAGATGCCGCATCCCCACATTGCACAAACCCGCCACACATCACGTTCAGGTCGCGGTCCTCATGTAGGATAGGCGCGCCCACCGATTGCGCCGATTTCACATCCGTCACGGACGCAAGCTCTTGCCATTCCACCGGGAAATCCTGCGGGTCGAAGCTGCGGATAAACGAAGGCGGGGCGACCACAGCCGCAACAGCCTCGCCGCGAAACCGCGCGATGGATTCGGCAAAAACGGGCTGGTCAACGAATTGCGGAATAACGCCAAAAGCGTTTTTCCCCGGTACGTCCTTGGCCGTTAGAATGGCCTCAATGGCGCCGTTCCGGGCCGCAAAATCGGCCAGATCGCCAAACGTGAACCCCGCGCGCGGATAGGGCGAGCGGATGACAAAGATTTCCAACGTACCGGCAGGGGCGATATCGTCGCCGAATTTTTCCTCACCGGCTGTCTTGCCGTCACCGTCCACACGCTTGATCGCGCTTCCCACAGTGCCTGCGGATTCCGTGGTCATCGCATCAGTGCCGACAATCGCATCAATGATCTTTCGGTACCCGGTGCAGCGGCATAAAACCCCGCCAAGGGCATCCTTCACGTCAGCTTCGCTTGGCTTAGGATTTTCCCGCAGCAACG
>SPJP01000071.1 GCA_006844665.1 Paracoccaceae bacterium | reverse complement strand
GCGGGTTTAGCCATGAATTATACCGATCAGAGGAATGTCATGGATTGGGCGTTTGGTTCACGGTATTTGCCAACAGTTAATCAACAGTTACCAACATGACCAAACCGATCATTCTAGCGTCCCAATCTGCCAGCCGCTTGGCGATGTTTCAGGCCGTCGGTGTTTCTGTCGAAGCGATGCCAGCCCGGATCGACGAAGAAATGATCACGGGCTCGTTGCTGGCCGAAGGCGCAAAGCCGCGCGACATCGCGGATGCGCTGGCTGAGTTCAAAGCCCGCAAAGTTGCGCAAAAACAGCCCGAGGCGATCGTGATCGGCAGCGATCAGGTATTAGATCTGGGCGGGGTACTGCTGAATAAGCCAGCTTCGCCTGATAACGCGCTGGACCATTTATTGGCGATGGCCGGAAAAACGCACAAGCTGTTTTCGGCTGCAGTTGTATTTGAAGATGGCAAGCCAGTGTGGCGCCACGTTGGTATGGTACGCATGCAAATGCGAGCGGCAAGCGAGGCATATTTGCAAGGATATGTGGATCGGAACTGGGATCAGATCCAACATTGCTTGGGTGCTTACCAGTTAGAAGCTGAAGGCGCGCGGCTGTTCCACCGGGTCGAAGGGGATTATTTCTCGGTCCTGGGAATGCCGTTGTTGGATGTATTGTCTTATTTGACGTTGAAAGGTGTGATCGAGGGATGACCAAAATAGTTCCATTGGCCGGGGTTATCGGTCACCCGATTAGCCATTCCAAATCCCCAATTTTGCATGGGCATTGGCTAAAAAAGTACGGCATAACAGGACATTACATACCCATGGATGTAGAGCCGGGCAAATTGCGAGAAGGGTTTGATGCCCTGATTATGCTGGGGTTCAAGGGGGTGAATGTGACCGTACCCCATAAAGAGGACGCTATTTCCATAGCAGACCAGGTCAGCGACCGGGCGCAGGTGATTGGCGCGGCCAATACGATAACGTTCCTTGAAGACGGCACGATCCATGCGGATAATACCGATGGGATTGGGTTTTTGGAAAACCTTCGCCAAGGCCAGCCAAACTGGCGAGCGGATGCGGGGCCTGTCGCTCTGTTAGGTGCTGGTGGCGCGGCGCGGGCGGTGATTAGTGGCCTGCTAGATGCAGGAGCGCCGGAAATTCGGCTTTCGAACCGCAGTCTTGATCGCGCCAAGGCATTGGCAGATGTTTTTGGAAACAAGGTTATAGTTGTTCCCTGGGAAAATGCGGCAGATGTTTTTGACGGGGCGGCGACGGCAGTGAACTCGACCACTTTAGGAATGTTGGATCAGGCACCTTTCACCATAGCGTTGGATGCTTTGCCAGAAACAGCGGTTGCAACGGATCTGGTTTACGCGCCGCTAGACACAGCTTTCTTGCAAGCGGCACAGCAACGCGGGTGCGAAACAGTCGACGGGTTGGGGATGTTGTTGCATCAGGCCGCGCCCGGATTCGAACGCTGGTTTGGCACAAAACCCCAAGTCACTGTAGAATTGCGCGAAATGGTACTAGCCGGATGATCATTCTTGGGCTTACCGGTGGCATTGGCATGGGAAAGTCGACTACGGCGCGAATGTTTGCGGATCGCGGCGTTCCGGTGTGGGATGCGGACGCTGCTGTGCACCGGTTATATCGCCAGGGCGGGGCGGCTGTTGCCAAGATCGGTTCGCTTTTCCCGAACGCGATTGATGACGGCGCTGTAAACCGCCAGCAGCTAAAGGCAGAAATTTCCAGCGATTCCAAGGCCTTGAGGAAAATTGAAACAATCGTGCACCCTTTGGTCACCGCTGACCGCGAACAGTTCTTGCAAATCGAAACAGCGCCTGTCGTATTGCTGGATATCCCTTTGCTGTTCGAATTTGGGACAGACGCTTTGTGTACCTATACAATTGTCGTGTCTGCCCCCGCGGATGTGCAAAAGGCGCGGGTCCTGGCGCGACCCGGCATGACAGAACAGCAACTCCAGATCATCTTGGAAAAGCAAAAGCCTGATGCGGAAAAACGAAAACGGGCGGATTTTGTGATCGAAACCATTGATCTGGACAGCGCCAAGCGAAGTGTTGACGATATTCTGGAACAAGTGACAGGACAAAACTATGCGTGAGATCGTTCTAGATACCGAAACCACGGGATTTGAGCCGAGCGAGGGCGACCGGATCGTGGAAATCGGCGCGGTCGAGCTGTTTAATCATATGCCCACCGGCAAAGTGTTTCACGAATACATCGATCCGCAGCGAAGCATGCCCGACGCCGCGTTTCAGGTGCACGGGTTGGGCGACGATTTTTTGCGTGGTAAGCCCTTGTTTATTGATATCGCTGACAAATTCTTAGATTTTGTCGGCGACGCGACGATGGTTATTCATAATGCGGCGTTCGATATGAAGTTTCTGAACGCCGAACTGGAATGGGCAAAGCGAAAAACTCTTCCAATGTCTCAGGCGTTGGACACTTTGGCGATCGCCCGCAAGAAATTCCCCGGCTCGCCCGCGTCATTGGATGCGCTATGCCGCCGGTTCGGCGTTGATAACGGCGCGCGCGAAAAGCACGGCGCGCTGCTCGATTCCGAAATTCTGGCCGAGGTGTATCTAGAGCTGATCGGCGGTAGACAGCCGGATCTGGTTTTGTCTTCGGGTACGACAGAAAAAAAGGGCGAGGTTCAGGTCGATACAAATTGGCGACCAAAACCAAGGCCTACTGCGTTGACATCGCGGCTGACCGAATCCGAGGCCGTCGCCCATGCAGAATTCGTTGCAAAGCTGGGCGACGGTTCTGTTTGGTCGAAATTTAGTTCGTAGGTGCAGCAGCTGCGGCGGCTTGCTGTTCTGCCGCACGACGCGCGATTTCCTGACGGTAAAGGGCCACGAAATCAATGGTTTCCAAGTTAAGTGGCATATAGCCGCCGTCGCGTGTGACATCGGAAACGATGCGGCGCACAAAGGGGAACAGCATGCGCGGGCATTCGATCAGCAGGAATGGGTGCATTTGTTCGTCTGGAACGTTTTCGATCTGGAAAACACCGCCATAGTCCAGCTCTAGCAAGAAGATGACTTCGCCTTTTTCTTTGCTTTTGGCTTCGACTTTAAGCTTGATGGAAACTTCGAACTGATTGTCTGCGGTGCGCTTGCGGGCGTCCAGATTGACCTGAACCTGAATTTCTGGCTGGCCTGCGCCCTCTACACCCTTTTGGATCGCGATGTTTTCAAACGACATGTCGCGAACGAATTGGCCCAAAACTTGAAGCTTTGGCTGGACGGGTGCTTCGGGTGCAGCACCGTTTTGCGGGGTATCGGTCATCAAATATGTCCTATGGTCAACAAATGTTGGGTGAGTCTGTAGCAGGAAGGCAAAGGGGCCTCAATGGCGCGTCCACCCGGAAGGACCTTGTTGGCCATCGTCGCTTTCAGTCACTTCGGTATATGTGCCGTCAATCGTTTCAGACGGGGCATTTGATCTGTTCCCAGGAGCCGCCTGAAAACCGGAAACGTGAACTTTCGTGCGCAGATAACCCATGATGGCCGTGCGAATACCAGGGACAAGTAGGGCAAAGCCAACAGCATCCGTGAAAAAGCCGGGCGTCAGCAAAAGCGCACCTGCAAACAGGATCATTGCGCCATGGGCCAGCGGTTCGGACGGATCGCGCAGCTCGTTAAACGAGCTTTGTAGCTGACCCAGCGCCAAAGCGCCCTGCCCCCGAACCAAATAAGTGCCAAGAAAAGCGGTTGCGATCACGATCACCAGGGTTGGAAACAGCCCAATTGCGCCACCCACCTGGATGAACAAAGCGATCTCGACCAGCGGAACAGCCAGAAATAGCAAAAAAAGCCACATAGTACCGAATTCCTTTGTTCCAGTTCGTTATGGGTCATCACCTGGACTTGACCCCTTAGGCACCCTACATATGTGCGATAGGTGAATAGCCCAAGCCCCACGTGAAAAACGTATCATAATGAAGAGGACTACATGAGCGCCGCCGTCATACAATTACTGGTTCTAGCTGGTATCGCAATTTTCCTAATCCTGCGGTTGCGCTCGGTCCTTGGGACGCGGGATGGGTTCGAAACACCCGCCGCGCGACCGACCGACACCGCAGCTGCCAATCGCCGCGATTTTGAAGTGATCGAGGGTGGTGTTGATAGTGACATTACCGATCACGTTGAAGATGGGTCCAAAGCCGCCAAAGATCTGGCCGCTATGAAAATGGCAGAGCCTGGTTTCAACGTGTCAGAGTTCCTTCATGGTGCCCGCGGCGCTTATGAAATGATTTTAATGGCGTTTGAGCGTGGCGAAATCGACGATATCAAACCCTTCCTGTCCGAGGATGTATTTGAAAGCTTCGCAGAAGTCGTTTCGGCCCGAGAGGCCCAAGGCCTTGTGGTTGAGGCGGAATTCATCGGTTTGCGGGAAATGACTTTGCAAGACGCCAGCTTTGATCGCGCATCGGGCGAGGGCGAGCTTTCTGTTCGCTTCGTTTCGGAAATGACGTCCGTTGTGCGGAATGCATCCGGCGAAATCGTCGAGGGCAATCCAAACGAGTACAAGCGCCAGAAAGATGTCTGGAGCTTCGCCCGCATCATGGGATCTGACGATCCGAACTGGATACTTGTCGCAACAGGCGGCTGATCGATGCCGGTTTGCAGGCAGGGGCGTTGTGACTGTTTTCAGCCATGAACGTTCTGCCCAAACCAATCCTTTGTGGATTTAACGATTTACGTGGCTGGGGGGATGATGACTTGTCAGCGGCGCTTTCCGTTTTTCGGGTGACCTGTAATCAGTTGCAATCCGACGACTGGGCAGAAATTCGCGCAGAAACGCACAGTGCCGCAGACGCCCGAGATTTCTTTGAAACCTTCTTCCTGCCGGTTATTTTCGGTTCA
>SPJP01000261.1 GCA_006844665.1 Paracoccaceae bacterium | reverse complement strand
CTCGTTCAAAGCACTGGAAGAATCCGTCAGCTTTCAGGGCCAACCCGGCAGCCACACCGCCCGCTTTGGCGAGATTGAACAACGCGGCATAGCCCTGACCCCCAAGGGCCGCGCGCTTTACGATCAGGCCTTGGCAAGTGCCCGCGCGGCTGCAACCAAAGGTGCCAGCTATTCAGACCAGCTACAGGCCGCCTTCACAATATTGCCCGACGATATGGAAACCCTGCGTCGCACCGAATTGGCCTTCTTTCGCTACCGCGCAACGGGCATTTACACGGACGGCACCGCAAGCAGCCTCGATGATCTGATCACCGCAGGCGCGCTGGCCGCCGATCCGCAGGTATACGAGGATTTCCTGCCAGTCTCGGCTGCAGGCATCTTCCAATCCAACCTCGGGGCCGAGGATCAATCCAACTACCGCCCCGCCGCCAACCAAGACGCTTTTGAATCCGCCCTTGGTTCCAAAGTGATCGACGAAATGGCGCTATATGCCAAAATTCAGCACAACAGCCTGGCCCAAGCCCTGCAGCACCTGGGCCAGTCCCATTTGCTCGACACAGATCAAATGGCGTAAGGTCGGGCCAGCGCTTGTCCGGGATTCACCCATCGGCTAAGGCGGTGAACACGCCAAACCCTGCCTTCGCCATAGGGATCTCATGACCGACACACCCCCATCGCTCGACACGGCAACAACGGCCTTTCTGGCCCGCAACGGCCACAGCGATACCCCATTGCAAGCCCTGCCCGGCGACGCCTCGGCCCGGCGCTATATCCGGCTGGTCGGCGCGGGGTTATTGCTGATGGACGACCGCACGGACCCCAAAGGCTTTACCGCCTTTATCCGACTGGCCCGGCACCTGTCCTCTCTCGGCCTAAGCGCGCCTCAAGTGTTTGCCGCCGACACTGGCCTGGCCCTGATCGAAGATTTCGGCACCGCCACCTACGGCGCCCTTCTGGCCCAAGGCCATGACGAGGCCGCCTTGTACCGCCTGGCCATCGACGGCCTGGTCCATTTGCACAGCGCCCCCCAAGCCACCGAGGTCGACGCGCCCGCCTATGATATGGACCTGCTCCTGGCCGAAATCTCGGTGTTTTCCGATTGGTTCATCCCCGCCTTCGCCCCAGATCTGGATGCCGCCCGCTTCGACACCACGTTCCGCGATCTATGGCGCGCGGCCCTCGCCCCGGTAATCCAAGCCCCCAAAGCACTGGTCCTGCGGGACTACCATATCGACAACCTGATGCTGCTGCCGGGCCGCCCGGGCATCAAAGCCTGCGGTCTGCTGGATTTCCAAGATGCGGTGTTCGGGGCCGGCGAATATGATCTGATGTCCCTGCTGCAAGACGCCCGCCGCGATCTGGCCGATGGGTTGGAAACGACAATGCTGGATCGCTACCTGTCTGCCGTCCCCGCATCCTGTGGCGGCAAAGACCAGATCCTGCAGCGCTACTATCTTCTGGCCGCCCAGCGCCACACACGGCTGGCCGGGCAATTCCTGCGGCTGCACCGGCGTGACGGCAAACCGGGCTATCTGCACTTCATGCCCCGGGTCATGCGCCAAATGCAGACGGCGCTACATGACGCACAGCTGCACGACATCGCCGCCCTGATCGACAGCCAGTTGCCGGGCTGGCGTGATGCAGGGCCCGCGCTGTCACATCCCCAAGGCTAGACGCGGCTACTTCTTATCCCGCGCCTGCTTTTCTTCCTTGGTCAGCTTGTTGTTCCAGGCGTTGTTGCTAATCCCCAGCTCGCTGGGCATCGGCTTGGTCTTACCAACACTGACCTTACCGCCTTTTTTCAGGAATTCCTGGATCAAGGCGTCATCGGTGGTTTCTTTTGGGACTTGTTTCATTGAACATCTCACCCTGTTTGGCCGCAATACCCTGCGCGCCATGTGGCTTTCGGATCATCGGCCCCGGTGGCTTGCAAAGCCGACAGCCAAAGCTGTAGCGCCCCGCCCCCTGCGCTGCAACCGTGCTGGCCTCCCAAAGCGCCCCCAAATCTGCCGCCAAACGCACAAATCTTCCGCTTCACCCCCCTAAACCTTGCGCAAAACCTGCATTTATTGCGTCAGCCTTCCGATTTGACGCATTTCTTGCGCTGAACCACCCGCACTTTGACATAGAAATTATCCTCATGGGCGATGGTCATCTTGTTTGAGAGGAGACATTTAGATGATCAATTTGGTTCAATCATATACGCGGCTGGTCCCAAACCGGTATCCGTCGAAAACCCCCGTTTTGCTGCAACTTAGCGAGGCTTATCGAAGCTACCGACAATTCCGCTCATTACCTGCCGAAAGGCTGGCGGATATGAGACTAACCAAACAGGACCAGGCCGAGGCTACCCTCGGCCAGTTTATCGAACGGGCGTCAAACCTGAACGAGCGCTGATTTTCATCTAGCCCATAAATACTCAAATAAGAGCGACGGCTTCATCCTGGGCCGTCGCTCGTTTTTATCCAAAACACCCGCCAAGGCAGGCCGCCTAGCCCAGCCGAACCGCTTGGGCGACCACACGGTCGTCCAGCCGCAGATGCGACAGACCCTGTTGCACGGGCTGAATGGCCAGCTTCCAGCCATCCACGCGCAGCTCTAATCCGGCAAAGCTCACCGAACTTTTGGCCGGTTGACGCAGCGCCGATTGCGGAATGCGCAACCCATCCAGGATCTGCGACAAAAGCAGATCGTCCAGGATATAGCCTTTCCCCACCGGCTTGCCCAATTCCTCCATCGCCCGAACAAATTGCTCTGGCGTCAACAGACCGTCCAGAACCGGCTTTTCAAACACCGGCGCGGGGGCATCTGGCAACGCTGGGTAGCGGGTCACGGCGCGGGATGTGAACCGAACCTCAGCCTGTTCGTCCTGCACAAAAACAGGCGGTTTTTCCGGCGTCTTGCCCGCCCGCAAACTGGCCAGATAGGGCCCGTTGCAATCGGTGAAATAGGCGTTGCTTAGAAACATCCTCAACGCAAACTCGGATTTCCACGCCAGCCCCATGCCGCTGTAATGAGGATCGCCCAAAGCGTCCTTGCCCATATAGACGCAGTTTTCCCCAATCCATCCGCCGTTAGGGGCCAGGTCGCCATATCCATCCTTGTTCTGGAAATACATGAAATCCCCGGGAACGCCCAAAACCTTGCCCCTGGGATAGTCCGGATCGATGTCATGCAAATGGGACAAGAACCGCGACGCCGTGGTAAAGGTGCCTTTGCCACTGACAGTATCTGTTTGCCGCCAAACCCCGATATAGGCCGGCCCGAAATGAGCGTCCAACGCGTCGACCTTCTCGGCTCCCAAACCTTTCAGACAGCCCAGCAGCATCGACAATTGCAACCCCCCGCAGCATTCGCCACGAAATGGCGTGATGTCCTGCAAAGCCGCCGACAAGGCCACCCCCGGTTTTTGCACAAAGGCCGGGCCGCCCCAGGCGCTAAAGCTTGGCATTTGCTCCCAGCTGGCATCGGGCGGGGCAAAGGGCAGCGGTTTGGTTAACAGGCCTTCGCCCGTCTCGGCCCCCGGGGTCACCAGGACCTCTAGGCTGGGCAAATACCCCAATGTAGACGGCACCCCGACTGTGGGCTCTGTATAGTCACTGTCCACCTCGCCGGAACACAAGGCCTGCATCGACGCGATCACCCCTTTGCGCAGCGCGATGTTATCGGCCAGATCAGGCGGGCTGGCGAAGTCGTGGGCGATATAGTCGTCAATCATCGCAAGGGCGATTTCCAAGGCCAGTTTATCCGCCAAAACAATGACCTGAGCCAAATCGTCAGACTTGAAAGCAGGCAGGTTCCACGACGATTTTGGCACCACTGCGTATTTTATAACTGATAGAAACTGGGCCCCAGTGCGGGTGATAGCTTCCCCCCCCACCCATAGGCCCTTTTTGTCCGAACCGGATCTTACCATTACACTAACCCTTATATGATAGGGGAGTGTATCTTGGATAGGTCGGGGTAAAGCGTCAGAAATGCGTCAAATCGGGCAGCTGGTGCTAGAAACCCCTTTCGCCAACGCGATTACTAATATCTATTCTTTTGAATGCGGCTTTCTATCAAACTCTTCGGTAGCCCAGAGGTTTCCGACACCACGGGCAACCTGATCCGGCTGCCAACGCGGAAGTCCGAAGGTTTGCTGCACTATCTGATCGAAAGCAACGGGGCCGAGGTCTCGCGCGAGGTGGTTGCAGATCTGCTCTGGCCTCTCAGCGGCCCCGATCAGGCCCGCGCCAGCCTGCGCCAGGAATTATCCGTTCTACGCAAAGGGCTTGGCCCGGATTACGGCGACCGCATTTTTTCAGGCAGCGACCGGATGTCGTTTGATTGCACCCAGGTGCAATCAGATCTGGCCCAGTTTCGCGCCTGTGCCGCAGGTTCCAAAGATGTGCCCACGCTGATCCAAGCGCTTGGCCTCTATTCCGGGCCGTTTCTGGACACTGTCCGCATCCGCAGCCAGCCGTTTTCCGATTGGGTCTGGGCCTTGCGCCAAAGCCTGGAAGCCTCTGCCATGGCGCTTGGCTCTGACGCGCTGAAACAGGCGCAACAGGGCCAGAACAACGACCAAACGGCCCAAATAGCCCAACACCTGACCCGAATCGACCCGACATTTGAATTGGCACATCGCGCGTTGATCCAGGTGCTGCTGGATCGGGGCGACACGGATCTGGCCAAACGGCAATTCACCCTATGCGCCGAAGCATTGAAAACCAAGCTTGATGCCGAACCCTCCCAGGAAACCCTGCATCTGGCCGCCCAGCTCGACACCCCGCGCCCAGCCACTGCACGATCCACGCCCCCGGCCCCCGCGCTACGCCAACGCCGGCCGGTCACCTTTCTATCGGTGCTCGCCGATATTCCCGACAGCGACCCTGAACTGTTCGA
>SPJP01000257.1 GCA_006844665.1 Paracoccaceae bacterium | reverse complement strand
GATCCTAGAGGCCGGCGCTCAGACTTTGTTGGTGCCCATGGTTGAAAGTGGCGCTCATGCAAAGGATCTGGTCAAGGCAGTCACATACCCGCCCCACGGAACGCGGGGGGTTGGTCCCGCGCTTGGGCGAGCCTCGCAATGGAACAGGATCCCTGACTATCTGACAAAAGCACAAGATGAGATCTGCCTGTTGTTGCAGGTGGAAAACCGCGCTGGGATTGCTGCCTTGGACGATATTCTAGCGGTGGACGGCGTTGACGGAGTTTTCATCGGGCCTGCGGATTTGGCTGCTGACATGGGGTATATTGGTAGGCCCGACACGCCCGAGGTACGGGATACGATATTGGATTGCTTGAGGCGGATCGTGGCCGCCGGGAAGGCTGCCGGGATCCTGACAACAGACCCTCAACTACAGCAGGACTGCGCGGATCTTGGGGCGACATTCATTGCGACGGAAATTGATGTGACCCTGTTTGCCAACGGCATGCGAAACTCTGCGGCCGAGGCTGCTGCGCGTCTGAAATAGGTGCTTGCAGTTCTCCCCAAGCCGTCGACTTGATAGCTGACCATCGCAGGAAAAGACGCGCGCTCTGAAGCCGTCTTGGTGAGGTTGGCGGGTAAAGCGTTTTAGCCAGACCTTGGAGGCTTCCATTGTGGGCGTCCTAAGGAGACCGACCAGAAAAAATAGACATTCTTAACTGTTAGGAATGCCTTGATACTTCGCATCTAGGTTCGCCATTGGGTGAATGGAAAAGGTGATGCGATGACGGATCAGTCAAACAGGCCGATAATTATCAAGCGTAAAAAGGTGGTGGCAGGTGATGGCCATCATGGCGGGGCCTGGAAAGTTGCCTATGCTGATTTTGTGACAGCGATGATGGCGTTTTTCATGCTTATGTGGTTGCTGAACGCGACCACGGAAAAGCAGCGTAAGGGTCTGGCTGACTACTTTAACCCCACGATCCCAGTAAACCGGGTTTCAGGCGGCGGTGACGGTGTGTTTTCCGGCGATAGCGTTTTCACGCAAGATACCCTTGCCAGCAACGGCAGCGGTGGCCAGACAGATGGGACGGGTAGTGGCGAAGACGGTCGCGCAGACCAGGATTTCGCCCATATTCTGGACGAGCTTCAAGGTCGCGGCGGCGAGAGTATGGCGACCGAGCTCATTCAGCGCCACGTTCTTACGCGCATTACCGACGAAGGCATGGTCGTGACGTTGCGAGATGTGGAAAGTGAGCGATTGTTTTCAAAAGCCAGCGCAGAGCCAAGCCAAACATTGCGTATCCTGGTTACAGTGATCGCCGAGGTGTTCGAACTGGCTTCGAACCAGGTGGCGGTATCTGGCTATGTCCAATCTCAGCCTATCGTTTTGGCCAAAAATCCAAATTGGGATCTGTCGACCGAACGCGCCCATGCAGTGCGGCAATTGTTGGAAGCATCAGGAATGCAACAGAACAGAATTTCTCGGGTCACTGGCTGGGCGGATCGAAAACCCGAAAGAGAGCCCGCAATTGCTATAGAAAACAACAGGGTAGAGGTGACCCTGCTACGGTCAAAGACCTGATTTCTGGGCGGAAGTATAAAAAATTCGATGTATTAGGCGGCCCTTAACTGTCTTTCGGCAAGACTGCATTCAAGACCTCGGAGAACCGAGGGCTATGTGTAGCAGAAAGGCGCAATATGACGATTTCCTCCTCGTTGAATGCAGGGGTTGCCGGGCTGAATTCGAATGCCAGCCGTTTGGCCTCAATCTCTGACAATATCGCGAACGCGTCGACCTATGGGTACAAACGGGCCGTTGCCGATTTCCACTCCCTCGTTCTGAATGGGGGCAATGGCAGCTATTCCGCCGGCGGTGTGCGTGTCACAACCAATCGTTTGATTGATGAACGCGGTCCTCTCGTGACGACCAGCAATTCGACGGATATCGCCGTTGGCGGCAGTGGTATGTTGCCAACAACCCAAGTCTCTGCGCTAGAGGATGATAGTGGGGGTTATCCTCTGACTTTGATGACAACAGGGTCGTTTCGTCCAGATTCTGAAGGTGTGCTTCGCACTGAAACGGGCATGGTTTTGATGGGATGGCCCGCAAATACCGATGGTAGCATTCCGACATTTCCACGCGACACAGTTGACGGGCTTGAACCGGTTCACATCAACTTGAACCAGTTTGCGGGGGATCCGACCACCCGGATCGAACTTGGTGTGAACCTGCCAGCCACTGCAACGGCTGCTGGCGAAAACGGCGACTCCCTGGATATGTCCATTGAATATTTTGGCAATCTTGGGACCAGCCAAAACCTAAACATCAGCTATGTGCCGACGGTCCCCGCAACAGGAGCGTCCAATGAATGGACGATGACAATCCGGGATTCCGCCAGCAATGATGCTGTTATTGGGCAATACACGCTGACATTCGATGACGCCCGCGGCACAGGCGGTACCCTTGCTTCGGTCACCAAGATTTCAGGTGGGGATTACACTGCCTCCACGGGCGAGCTTGCTTTGACCGTCGACGGCGGGCCCTTGGTCGTGAAAATTGGCACCTTGGCCGACCCACAGGGCTTGACTCAATTGTCCGATGGGTTTGCACCGGTTTCGATTGTTAAAGACGGCTCTCCCGTCGGGAACCTGTCAACAGTCGAACTTGATGCGAATGGCTATATGCACGCTATCTACGACATTGGCTTCACTCGAACCATCTATCAGATTCCATTGGTGGACGTGCCAAATCCAAACGGCCTGATCACCCTGAACAACCAATCGTACCAAGTGTCCCCAGATTCAGGCGCGTTCTTTCTATGGGATGCAGGAGAAGGGCCAACAGGGGACCTGGTTGGCTATGCACGCGAAGAATCCGCGACAGATATCGCGCGCGAATTGACCAATTTGATCACCACGCAGCGAGCCTACTCGTCCAATGCAAAGGTGATCCAGACTGTGGACGAAATGTTGCAGGAAACCACGAATATCAAGCGTTGATACGTGGCATCGTGGGATATGAGCCATGAGCGTTAACAACACCCTTTCCAATGCGTTGTCGGGCCTTGTCGCGGCTTCGCGTGCGGCCGAGGTTGTGTCCGCAAATATCTCAAACGCCTTGACCGACGGTTACGGTATACGAGAGTTGCAGCTTTCTTCCCGGTCGCTGGACGGCGTTGGGGCAGGGGTCAAAGTCGACGGCATCACCAGGCTTTCTGATATTGGTTTGATAACGGACCGGCGCAGTGCAGACGCTGGGCAAGGCAGTGCGCAGACCGTCTGGAATTTCTTCGACTCGGTTGAATCCAGCATCGGTTTGCCAGGGCAAGACGGGTCCCTTAACGACCGTATCTCAAAGTTTGAAAGCAGTTTGATCGAAGCGAGCAGCCGCCCGGATTCCCAACCCCGCCTGCTAAATGCGGTACGGTCTGCCGAAGGCGTGGCCAAGCAGATCAATACTATTTCCGATGATATCCAATCTTACAGACAAGACGCTGATCAAGCCCTTCATTCTGAGATCGACCGCCTCAACACGTTTCTGGGTCACATCGAGACGTTGAACCGAGATGTTCGTTTGCAAACGGGTGCTGGGCGGGACGCGTCTTCGCTGAAAGATCAGCGTCAGCAAATGATCGACAAGATTGCAGAGCTGGTCCCTATCTCTGAACTGGCCAGAGACCACGGTGAAATCGCGTTGATCACAACCGGGGGCGCGATTCTGCTGGACGGTCAGGCGGCACGTTTTACTTTTGGGTCCGTTGGCGTGGTGACGCCGGACATGACGATCCAATCGGGCGCTTTAGGAAAGCTTCAAATCAATGGCGAAGACATTGATACAACGAAGAAATTTCACGCTATGGCTGGCGGAAAATTGGCGGAACTGTTCAAAGTGCGCGACGTTTACGGTGTAGAAGCCCAGGCTGCTATTGATGGTGTCGCGCGTGATCTTGTCGAACGTTTTGAAAGCACCTCTGTCGATCCAACTTTAACCGCCGGCGACCCCGGCCTGTTTACTGATCTGGGAGCCGCATTGAATGTTGCCGATGAAGTTGGGCTTGCCGGGCGGTTGGTCGTAAATTCAAAAGTGAACCCCTCCGATGGTGGGGATCTGTGGCGGCTGCGTGCCGGAATAAATGCCGTATCCAGCGGTGATGTTGGCGATTCCACCCAATTGACACGTCTGTCCGAAGCAATCAGCGAAGCGCGGGTTCCGTCATCTGGCGGCTTCATCGCAGCGGCGCGGTCTTCTTCCGGATTGGCCAGCGATTTATTGTCCAGGATTTCCTCTGAACGGGAAAGTGCGGATGCAAATTTGGGCTATGCATCCGCCAAATTCAACACGTTGCGCGGGTTAGAGCTGCAAGACGGCGTTGATACTGACAACGAAATGCAAAAGCTTCTGCTGATCGAACAGGCCTACGCTGCAAATGCTCGAATGGTGCAGGCGATTGATGACATGATTGAACAATTGTTGGGGCTTTAGATGCAGTATACGTCAGTCGGCGACTTAGCGCATAGCTACAGTATGCGGTCGCACAGCACCCGAATTAAGCAAGAGTTTATTCGTTTGAGCGAAACCCTTGCAAGTGGCCAGCACACAGATATGTCCAAGCAGTTGCGCGGCGAATTCAGCGGCCTTGCCTCTGTGGAGCGGTCGATCGAAAAACTGTCGTCGTTTCGCACAACCGCGTCTGAAACCAAAACCCTACTGGAAACGGCTCAGATCGCGTTGGAAACGTTTCAAGACCTTGGAACCGAAATGGGTCCTTCTTTGATAACGGCCGGCAATTCCGCACATCCAGCGATTTTGCGAACGACCTCGAATGACGCGGCACAAAAGATGGATTCAGCTGTCTCAGCGCTGAATGTACGGATTGCCGACCGCAGCGTATTTTCGGGAAGGGC
>SPJP01000068.1 GCA_006844665.1 Paracoccaceae bacterium | reverse complement strand
CGAAATCCTCGTCATCTCAGCGGCTCGATCCGCTTGAAAAGTGAACCACACTGCTCTGCGCAGATCAAACCCCTGAGATTTAGAGGATTTTGCGCCAGCGGCGCAGGATTAATGGGTCCTGACCCTAGGCGCTGGGGTCGAAGCGTAAAACAACACCGTTGATGCAATAGCGCAGCCCGGTGGGTTTTGGCCCATCGGGGAATACATGGCCCAAATGGGCGTCGCAACGGGCGCAGTGGACCTCGGTCCTTGTGGTGAACCACGACCGGTCGATGCTTTCCTCGATATGCTCGGGCTGTTTTGGGGCGAAAAACGACGGCCAGCCTGTGCCGCTTTCGAATTTTGTGTCGCTGTCAAACAGGGGAAGATCGCAGCATAGGCAATGGAAGACGCCATCGGCTTTGGGGAAGTTTTCGTGGCTGCCTGCCCGCTCGGTCCCGTGTTTGCGGGCCACCTTATAGGCCAGATCAGACAGTTCTGCGCGCCATTCGGCATCTGGCTTGATCAGCTTTTCCATCCTGCGATCCCTTTTTGTCAGAAACTTGTGACATATATGTGGAACAGAATGACCGCGCGGCCACAAGGGCTGCAAGTGATTCACGATGAGAGGCCTGAAAATGCGGATCTTGCGCGGCAAATACCAGACACGTGAGGCGGCTTCGGCCGAAGACATCGCAGCCTGCCAGACCTTGCGTATGCAGGCGTTTAAAGGCGTGGACGGGCGGGATGTAGATCGGTTTGACGATATTTGCACCCATATCATGGTCGAGAGAACGAATGACAGCAGATTGGTAGGGTGCTTTCGAATCCTGCCCCTGACCGATGGCAGCCAGATCGACGCCAGCTACTCGGCCCAGTATTACTCGCTGGAAAAGCTGCGCGATTTTGATGGCAAAATGGTCGAGATGGGCCGATTCTGCGTTGCCCCAGATGTGATGGACCCCGATATTCTGCGTGTCGCCTGGACCGCGATGACCCGTTACGTGGACGAGAACGGCATTGATATGTTGTTCGGATGCTCCTCATTCGCGGGCACAACGCCGGATGCCTATGCCGATGCCTTTGCATTGCTAAAGGAAAAACACCTGGCGCCGACGCGCTGGCTGCCCCGGATCAAGGCGCCCAATGTGTTTCAATTCGCCAGCCGTTTGCGCCTGCGCAAGCCCGATCTGAAATTGGCACAGCTGGGCATGCCGCCCTTGCTGCGGTCTTATCTGATGCTGGGCGGTTGGGTCAGTGACCACGCGGTGGTTGATCCCGACATGAACACGCTGCATGTGTTCACAGGGCTGGAAATCCGCGCGATCCCGGCTTCCCGCAAGCGGCTTTTGCGGGCTGCTGCGGCTTAGGGTCCTGACCCTAATCACCTGCACGCCGCAACAAATGCCCGCGCGTCGCACCAAGGGCCAAGAAATCCCCTTGCCCCTTGGGCGGCTCTGGCCTAGCTCTGCGCCATGGCCAGACCCCCTTTATTACAACTCTCCGATATTTCGCTGACCTTTGGCGGACATCCTGTTTTTGACCAGCTTGGGCTGATTGTACAAACCGGCGATAAGCTGGCTTTGGTGGGCCGAAACGGGTCTGGCAAATCGACCTTGATGAAGGTGATGGCAGGCATTGTGGAACCTGACACAGGCTCGGTCACCGCCGCCCCCGGCGTCACAGTAGGCTATATGGATCAGGACCCGGATCTGGGCAGTTTTGAAACCCTGGGCGATTTCGCCCGCGACGGGTTAGAGCTGGGCGAAGAATACAAGGTTGATATTGCCGCCGAAGGGCTAAAGCTGAACCTGGACGGGCCTGTGGCCACGGCTTCGGGGGGCGAAAAGCGCCGGGCGGCTTTGGCCAAACTGCTGGCCCAAGACCCTGAATTGATGCTGCTGGACGAGCCGACCAACCATTTGGATATTGAAGCCATCGGCTGGCTGGAAGACCATCTGAAAAACACCAAAAGCGCGTTTTTGGTCATCAGCCACGACCGCGCCTTTCTAAACGCTTTAGCCCGCTCCACGTTCTGGATCGACCGCAGCGTCGTGCGCCGGCAGGACAAAGGTTTCGATGGGTTCGAGGCTTGGCGCGACAAGGTTTGGGAAGAAGAAGACGAAAACCGCCACAAGCTGGACCGCAAGATCAAGGCCGAGGCCCGCTGGGCGGTCGAAGGCATCTCGGCCCGGCGCAAGCGCAATATGGGCCGGGTGCGAGCGTTAGGCGATCTGCGCAAGGAACGGTCTGACATGATCCGTCGCCAAGGCGTGGCGGCGATGGAATTTGACGATGCGGGCCAGAAATCCGGCAAGAAGGTGATCGAGGCGAAGGGAATTTCAAAATCCTTTGGCGATCGCGTGATCCTGCGGCCCTTTGATCTGCGCATCCAGCGCGGCGACCGAATTGCCTTTGTCGGGCCGAACGGTGTTGGCAAGACCACCTTGCTGAAAATGCTGACGGGCGAGATTGCGCCAGATAAGGGCGAGGTGACCCTTGGGACCAAGCTGGATATCTCGGTATTTGACCAGACCCGCAGCGCGTTGAACCCAGATGTTACCTTGTGGGACGCCTTAGCCAGTGACCCCGAGATTGGCGTATCAGGCCGGGCCGACCAGGTGATGGTGCGCGGCGTGCCGAAACATGTGGTGGGCTATCTAAAGGAATTTCTGTTTTCCGACGCCCAAGCCCGGGCCAAAGTGAAATCCTTGTCAGGGGGCGAAAAGGCTCGATTGTTGCTGGCGCGGATCATGGCGCGGGACAATAACCTGCTGGTGTTGGACGAACCGACCAACGATCTGGACATTGAAACGTTGGACTTGCTGCAGGAACTGCTGGGGGATTTCCCGGGCACGGTTCTGCTGGTCAGCCACGACCGGGATTTTCTGGACCGGGTCGCGACAACAACAATCGCCATGGAAGGCGACGGCAATGCCACGGCCTATCCTGGGGGCTGGTCCGACTACCGCCGCCAACGAGCGGACACTGTGGCGGCCCCTGCCCGTACGGCCGAAAAACCCAAAACCAACACGTCCCCAGCGACGACCCCGGCAGCCCAACCCCAGAAAACCAAGCTGAGCTTTTCGGAAAAGCACCGGTTGGACACTCTGCCTGCCGAGATTGAAAAGCTGGAAGGCGAGATCGCCAAGCTGACCCAATTGATGGCCGATCCCGATCTGTTTGCCCGCGATCCCGCAAAGTTCGACAAGGCCACCAAAGCACTGGCCGACCGCCAGACTGCGTTAGAGGCGGCTGAAGAAGAATGGATGGTTCTGGAAGAAAAAGCGGGTGGTTAAAAAGCCTTGGCGCGCGGGCATTTGTCGGTAAACTCGCCTAAAAAGGGTAGTGAGAGATGATCGGGCGCAAACCAGACCTTATTTGCATCGGTGCCGCAGGGGCTGCAACAGAATGGGTGTACCAAGCCCTGCAATCGCGCGACGATTGCTGGTCGCCCCCATTCCGCGCCGTGGACTTCTTTACCCACCGGTTCTGCAAAGAAAACCGAGGCGAGATCCACAAACGGGTGATTGGCGGTATTGAATTTGCAGCCAGCCAGCACCGCAAGAACCGCGCGCGCCAGGAAAAAGAGCTGGACGAAGAATACCTGGCCTATCTGGATATGCTGACCACGCTGCCGCCGTTCAACGGCACCTGGTACAAACAAGTGTTCAGCCGTGCGCCGGACCGGATGATCTGCTTGGATGTCACCCCCGACTACAGCATCCTGCCCGAAGACGGCGTGGATTTCGTGGCCAAGTTTCTAAAGGGCGCGCGGTTTGTTTGCCTGTTGCCCGACCCAGTGGACCGCGCGCTGGCGCAGATGCGCCAGATGGTGGCGGACGGGGTTGAGGCGCCTGCAACAGGCGAAGATTGGGCCGATCTGACCCGACGTGTGGCGGCTGATCCACGCAGCGACTACGCCAGCTTTGTGCCCCGGTGGCAAAAACGCTTTGATTCCCGCCGCCTACTGATCCTGCCCAATGCGGCTGTTCTGTCGGACCCGACGGCCGCCCTGCGCAAGCTAGAGGCGTTTGCGAATCTGGTTCGCGAAGACAGTTGGGGCATAGATCGCGGCCTGACCGATGATACGGGCGTGACCGTGCCCGACGATGCGGTAAAACTGTTGGCCGACCTGCTGGCCCCCCAAAGCGCGTTCGTGCTGGATCATTTGGGGCCCGATTTCATACAAAAATAGCGCCCGGCATATGTGGACGCTATTTTGCAAATTCTACTGCTATTATTAGTTGTTCAGCAGGGTACCTGCATCGACACGGCCCACATTGCCCATCAGCTGACGCAGGAACGAAACGCCCTCAATGTTGCTGTCGGTGACGCGGCGGTTCAGGGCGATCACGCGGCCGTCTTCTAGACCGAAGCGTTCGATATTGCTGACACGGCCATTGCTGGCAAAGCTGACCGCCAGCACCTGGCGTTCTATCACTTCAGGCGCGCGGTAGGCGTATTTTTCGACGCGGCTTTGAACGAAATACCACGCGTCTTCGTTCACAACACCCCCGGCAGCGGGGCGGCCAATTTTTTCTGCAACGGTTTCCCGTGTGTCCTGGCCAACCTGGATTTCGGCCAATTCAAGCTCGCTTGGGACATAGCCATGGTTGCGGAAGGTCGACGAACATGCCGCCAAGCCCAGCAAAACAACAATACCTAGCGCTATGCGCAGTGAGGAAAGCCCAGTTTTATTTGCCATCTTGCCCATTGCCTGTCCTATGAGGCGCTTGGCCTCTTTCCGCCGCTCGGATCTGTCTTTACAAAGGCGATACGACAAGTTTGGGCATCTTTCAAGGACTTGGCCACCTAAGCGGTTTGCGCAGGGGCGAAATTTAACCCAAACCCTGACAAGAACTTTGACAAAAACGGTGGATACCATGGCGGATTCTGAAACTCGGACCCAATTTCGTATCGCGGACCTGCCGACCCGCAAAGTCACGCGGTTTGATATCGTGCCCGACAAGGCGCAGAC
>SPJP01000067.1 GCA_006844665.1 Paracoccaceae bacterium | reverse complement strand
GGAAATACTGGTACGACAAAGGCCAGCCTGACCGGGTCGAGATCATCACCTTTAACGGCTCGTTCCACGGACGCTCCAGCGCCGGGATCGCGGCGGCGGGGTCGGAAAAGATGACCAAGGGGTTTGGCCCGTTGCTGCCGGGCTTTGTGCATCTGCCCTTTGGCGATCACGACGCCCTGCGCGCCGCCATCACAGGTAAAACCGCCGCCATTCTGGTGGAACCCGTGCAAGGCGAAGGCGGCATTCGCCCGCTGCCCGATGCCTGCCTGAAGGGTCTGCGCGATCTGTGCGATGAAACCGGCACCCTGATGATCCTGGACGAGGTTCAATGCGGCGTCGGCCGGACCGGCAAGCTGTTTGCCCATGAATGGTCCGGCGTCACCCCCGATATCATGATGGTCGCCAAGGGCATCGGCGGCGGCTTCCCCTTGGGCGCTTTGCTGGCAACCGAAGATGCGGCCAGCGGCATGGGCGCGGGCACCCACGGATCGACCTATGGCGGCAACCCTTTGGGCTGTGCCGTGGGCTGCGCCGTGCTGGAAACGGTATCCGATCCGGCGTTCCTGGCCGAGGTCAACCGCAAGGCTTCCCTGCTGCGCCAAAAGCTGGAAAGCCTGGTGGCCAGCCACCCGGACGTATTCGAGCAGGTGCGCGGATCGGGCCTGATGCTGGGGCTGAAATGCGTGGTGCCCTGCGGGGATGTGGTCCAGGCGGGCTACGCGCAGAACCTTCTGACCGTGCCTGCGGCCGATAACGTGATGCGTCTGCTGCCCGCCCTGAATATCAGTGACGAGGAGCTTCACGAAGCCTTCACCCGGCTGGACGCTGCGGCCCATGCGCTATCGGTTTGAACCTCTTGAAAGGTCAGATTTCCCGATGCTACGGGACTGGCTCGCCCAGCCCCATATCGGCGGCTGGTGGGGCGATGGCTGGGTTGAAACCAAGCTGATGGACGAAGATCTGAACAGTGGCAAAGTGGACATGCGGATCGTGTGGCATGCAGGAACCAACCAGCCCTTTGCCTATGTCCAGGACTATGATGCGCGCGCCTTCCCAATGCCCCATTACGCCGATCTCCCGGCCGGGGCCCGGGCCATCGACACGTTTCTGGGCGATCCCGCCTATCTGGGCCAAGGCCACGCCAGCGGCTATCTGGCCCAGCGCGCCACCGAGCTGACCGAAAAAGCAGCGCCTTGCGTGGTTGTGGACCCCGATATCCACAATGCGCGCGCCATTGCCACATATAAAAAGGCCGGTTTCACCCCTTCGCATATCGCCCCTTGCGAGGACGGCGACCCGGTGCGCATCATGATCTTTAACCGACGATAACCAAGGCCCGCTAAAACCAGCGATCAAAACCCAAAGCCAAATGTCCGGATGCCGGACCAGCCGCCCAAACCGCGCAGGACCGCATCCATACGGAAAGACACGTAATGAACCATTTTCTTGATATCCACCGCACCGACCCCGCAGACCTGCGGGCCATGATCGACGACGCCGCCACAACCAAAGCGGCGCGCGCGGGCAAGCCCAAAGGCAGTCTGGACGCGGATTTGCCGTTGAAAGACCACATGGTCGCGCTGATCTTTGAAAAGCCGTCCACCCGGACGCGCGTTAGCTTTGACGTGGGCGTACGGCAAATGGGCGGTCAGACGATGTTGTTGTCAGGCGCCGACATGCAGCTGGGCCACGGCGAAACCATCGCTGACACCGCCCGCGTTTTGTCGCGCTATGTCGACATGATCATGATCCGGACGTTCGAAGAAGCAACTTTGCTAGAGCTGGCTGAATACGCCACCGTCCCCGTGATCAACGGGCTGACAAACCGCACGCACCCTTGCCAGATCATGGCCGATATCCTGACGTTCGAGGAACATCGCGGCCCGATCAAAGGCAAGAAAGTTGTATGGAGCGGCGACGGCAACAACGTCTTTGCCAGCTTCGCCCATGCCGCCAAACAGTTCGAATTTGATTTGGTTTTCACTGGCCCGCAACCTTTGGACCCTGAACCCGCGCTTGACGGTCTGTACACCACCATCCGCAACCCGCAGGAGGCCGTGGACGGCGCCGATCTGGTGGTCACTGATACTTGGGTCAGCATGCATGATCCGCAATCGGCGCGGGAACGGCGGCACAACCAGTTTCGCGGCTATCAGGTGAACGAGGATTTGATGACCCACGCGTCAGACGACGCCTTGTTCATGCATTGCCTGCCCGCCCACCGCGATGACGAGGCCACAAGCGCGGTCATGGACGGCCCCCATTCGGTGATCTTTGACGAGGCTGAAAATCGTCTGCACGCCCAAAAGGCCGTTATGCGCTGGTGTTTGGGCAAATGATCCGCGCGTTTGCACTGACCGCCGCTGCATTGGCAACAGGCTGGCTTGCGCCCTTGGCGGCGCAGGCCGACGGCTTGATGCCAGACCGGGCCTATATCCCCCTGACCGCCCAGCATCTGAACATTGATCCTGCTGATTTTGGTCGCACGGCATGGAACCAATGGAACCCCGGCTTGATCGTCAGCTGGGAAAACCGCTGGCTGGGCCTCGATTACTCGGTCGGCGCGTTTCGCAACAGCTTTGACGAAACCTCTGCCTATGCTGGGGCCGCCAAGTTTTGGGACCTGTCGCCAGACATGTCCATCGGGCTGGTCGCGGGCCTTGCGGACTATCACAGCAACGCGCGCTTTATCGCTACGGAAATTGGCGGCAGCGGCTGGGTCATCACGGGCGGGCCTCAGCTGAATTTCAAGAACGCGTTCTTCCAGATCCAGCCGGTCCCCCAAAGTTCGGGCGAGTTTGGCGCGATCTTTATCGGTGGCCTGACGATCCCGTTGGGCGACTGATCCTAGCGCTTTCGCGGTTTGGCGCGCAAGGTCGGGTCGGCCTCGCGCGGGTCTTCGGGCCAGGGGTGCTTGGGGTATTGGCCGCGCATATCCTTGCGCACGTCCGCATAGGACCCGGCCCAGAACCCAGGCAAATCGCTGGTCACCGCGATCGGCAAGCGC
The DNA here is from genome assembly GCA_006844665.1 of Paracoccaceae bacterium. Classification (GTDB taxonomy): domain Bacteria; phylum Pseudomonadota; class Alphaproteobacteria; order Rhodobacterales; family Rhodobacteraceae; genus Dinoroseobacter. The sequence continues at coordinate 2,026 of SPJP01000067.1, read as the reverse complement.
CGGGGCGACAACAGCGTCAGCTTTAGCGCCACCCGCCCCCCCAGAATGCTGGGATGTGCACGCAAGCCAAACAGTTCCTGCAACCGCACGGAAATCCCCGGCGGGTCGCTATCGTAGTCTATCGCTGCTTTGTTCCCCAAAGGGGTAACGAAATGGGCAGGCGCGTCGCGGTCCAGTTTTTGCTGGTCGTCCCATGTCAGCCGCGCCTGCAACGCAGGCAAAGGATTAAACCCCGCGATATCACCCCGTGTGCGCACGCCTTCCAGATAGGGCAGCAGCCAGTCTTCGGCGTCCTCCATCAGCTGGGCATCGGAAAACCCGTCGATTCCCACCGCCCGCACCCTGGCCAGAAACAGATCACTGGCTTTAGTGCTGGGCAGGCCGAGCTCGCGCACCCCGTCCAGGGCCGCCCGGGCGACGCTGTCCTTGTCCACGTCCTGCCAGACCTGATCCGACAGCACCAAAGCCCCCAGACATTCCTGAACCCGCGCGCTGACCCGGCGATTGCGCTTGTCCCATTCGCAGACCCGGCGCTGCACGATTTGGTCTGCAAACAGTTCCCGCAGCTCGGCCTCGGATATCGCTTCGGCCAGCCGTATCTTGGCCTCGCGCGCGTCGCCGTCCAGATCAGCCGCCACCAACAGGCGCATGCCCGCCAGCGGGTCGGCCGCATCCATCTTGGCCCCTTTGCCGCCCGACAACACCCACCGCGGCGCGTCCCCGTCCCGGCGCAGGGCAATGCGGTCCGGGTAGGCCAGCGCCAGCATTTCCCCGTTTGAATAGCTGCGCCCATCGCCCTTTGGCGCGGCGCGCGACAGGCGCTTTGCCTCGGACCGGATCGCAAACACGGGCCCCTTCAGCGCTGGCGGCGGCGACTGCAGCGCTGCCAGCCGAGGTGCCAACCCGGTGCCGTCCACGCGCAGGGGCGCACTGGACAAAAGCGCCGCCAGATCCGCGCCTTTTGATCCTGCTCTCGCCAGCATATGCCCTAGCCGAGGATGCAACGGCAGCCGCGCCAAAGCCCGGCCATGGGCGGTGATCTTGCCCAACCCGTCCAACGCACCCAGCGCGGACAACAGGCTGCAGGCTTCGGCAAACGCGCCTTCAGGCGGGGGGGTCAGAAACGCCAGATCGGCAGGGGCAGCGCCCCAGGCGGCCAGTTCCAACGCCAGCCCAGCCAGATCGGCACTGGCAATTTCCGGTGGCGGGTCTTGGGGCAACGCGCCTTCTTCGCCCTTGGTCCACAAGCGAAAGCACTGGCCCGGGGCGACACGGCCCGCGCGGCCCCGGCGTTGTTCCGCCTCGGCCCGGCTGACCCGTTCGGTCACCAGCCGCGTCATACCCGACCCCGGATCATACCGCGCCCGCCGCGCCCGTCCCCCATCAACCACGATCCGAATGTCTGGGATGGTCAGCGAGGTTTCGGCAATCGCCGTGGCCAGCACCAGTTTGCGCCGCACGCCGCCGGGGGCGATGGCCGCGCGCTGGGCGTCCAGCGACATCGCCCCGAACAGGGGCTGAATGTCGGCATCCACCCGCCCGTCCAACAGGCCGGCCACTTTGCGGATTTCCCCCGCACCGGGCAAAAACACCAGACAGCCCCCTTCGGCCTGATCCATGGCGCGGCACACCAGATCGGCCAGATCGCGGGCGAAATCCGCCTTTGGCCCCCTTGGTTTGTCCAGCCACTGGGTGTCCACCGGAAACGCCCGCCCGTCCGAGGTCACAACCGGCGCGCCCCCCATCAAGGCCGCCACCGGGGCTGCATCCAACGTGGCCGACATTGCGATCAGCACCAGATCCGGGCGCAGGGCGGCGCGCGCCTCTAGCGCCAGGGCAAGCCCAAGGTCCGAGGTCAGCGAGCGTTCGTGGAATTCGTCAAAAATCACCGCGCCAATGCCAGGCAATTCAGGATCAGATTGCAGCCAACGGGTTAGAACGCCATCGGTCACGACCTCGATCACCGTTTGCTTGCTGACCTTCGCTTCGCCCCGGATGCGGTAGCCCACGGTTTCGCCGACAGGTT
>SPJP01000002.1 GCA_006844665.1 Paracoccaceae bacterium | reverse complement strand
CGGCCATGCGCGCCGACGGTGCGCCCTATGTTGACGAAGCCGCCAAAGCCCAGAAGATCATCGAAGGTGCCGAATTTACCGAAAGCGAAATCGACGCGATCAACCTGGTGCCCGAAGAATACCGGGGCCTGGACCGGATGGAGGCCCGCGCCAAAGTGGTCGAGGCGATCACCGCCGAAGGTCTGGCCGTGATGGTGGCCAAGACGGTCACCGATGACGAAGGCGTGGAAAGCGAAATTCAGTTGCCTTACGTCGAAAACAAGCCGATCATGCAGCCGTTTGGCGACCGGTCCAAGGTTGTTATCGAACCAATGCTGACCGACCAGTGGTTTGTGGATGCGGCCAAGATCGTTGGCCCGGCGCTGGATGCTGTGAAATCGGGCGAGGTTACGATCCTGCCCGAAAGCGGTGAAAAGACCTACTACCACTGGCTGGAAAATATCGAGCCTTGGTGCATCTCTCGCCAATTGTGGTGGGGCCACCAGATCCCGGTTTGGTTCGACGCAGACGGCAACCAATATTGTGCGACCAGCGAAGAAGAAGCACAGGCCAAGGCAGGCGACGGTGTAGCACTTACTCGCGACCCGGATGTTTTGGATACGTGGTTCTCGTCCGGTCTGTGGCCCATCGGCACCCTTGGCTGGCCCGAGGAGACCGAGGAATACAAGACGTATTTCCCGACCGATGTTTTGATCACCGGGCAGGATATTCTGTTCTTCTGGGTCGCGCGGATGATGATGATGCAGTTGGCCGTGGTCGACAGCATTCCGTTCCACACGATCTATCTGCACCAGCTGGTCCGGGACGAGAAGGGCAAGAAGATGTCCAAGACGACCGGCAACGTGATCGACCCGCTTGATATCGTTGACGAATACGGCGCGGACGCGCTGCGGTTCACCAATGCATCGATGGCGTCTATCGGCGGTGTTCTGAAACTGTCGAAAGATCGGATCGCGGGTTATCGAAACTTTGGCACGAAGCTGTGGAATGCCTGCCGCTTTGCCGAAATGAACGAGGCGTTCGCCAATGGCGCGTCTTCGACCCCGCCTGCGGCCACCCAAACGGTGAACAAGTGGATCCTGGGTGAAACCGCAAAGACCCGCGAAACCGTGGATGCGGCCCTGGCGGCCTACCGGTTTAACGACGCGGCGAGCGCGCTGTATAGCTTTGTCTGGGGCACGGTTTGCGACTGGTATGTCGAATTCTCAAAACCGTTGCTGATGGATGGGGACGAGGCCGGCAAAGGAGAAACCCGCGCCACCATGGCCTGGGTTCTGGACCAGTGCTTGTTGATGCTGCACCCGTTCATGCCGTTCATCACCGAAGAGCTGTGGGGCACTTTGGCGGAGCGTCAAAAGATGCTGGTCCATGGCGACTGGCCGACCTACGCTGCTGCCGATTTGGTCGATGACGAGGCCAGCCGCGAAATGGCTTGGGTTGTGTCCCTGATCGAAGCAGTTCGGTCGGCACGCGGGGAAATGCATGTGCCGGTCGGCCTGCATATCGCCATGCAGTCGTTGGAGCTGGACGCGGCAGGCCAGACGGCTTGGGCGCGTAACGAGACGATGATTAAACGCCTGGCGCGGATCGACAGTTTGACGGCTGTCACCGAAGTGCCAAAGGGCGCGATCACCATCGCGGTGGAAGGTGCTACCTTCTGCTTGCCTTTGGCCGATATCATCGACGTGGACGAAGAAAAGGCCCGTTTGGACAAGGCGATGGGCAAGCTGGCCAAGGATCTGGGGGGCTTGCGCGGCCGTCTGAAGAACCCGAAATTCGCGGCAAGCGCCCCGGAAGAGGTCGTGGCCGAAACCCGCGAGCTGCTGGCCCAGAAAGAAGAAGAAGAAGCCAAGATCAAAGCCGCCCTTGCGCGTCTGGCGGAACTGGGCTGATCAAGTTGTCATAGATTGGGGACGCCCCCGTTGCTGCCTTGTTTGTCAGGCCAGCGACGGGGGCGTTTCTGTTTTAGGGTTAGGACCCATTGATCCTACGTTGCTGGCGCGAAATCCTCTAAATCTCAGAGGTTTGATACGCGCAGACTAGTGTGGTTCACTTTTCAAGCGGATCGAGCCGCTGAGATGACGAGGACTTCGCGTCCGTCGATCCAAAGGATCGCCAATTATTACACGGTCCACCTTCGGTGGAACGGATTTGACGGATTTTTCGCCTGTCGTCAGAACAGAGCCTTGAAATAGAACCACTATTCCCGCGTTTCTGTTCCTTGCCTCTCATGCATCGTTTCGATGCATTGTCGGGCAACGGCCAGACAAAAAATCTTTCAAACCAGCAGTGTAGGATTAATGGGTCCTGACCCTAGGGCCTGTGTCTGCGATGGGCTGTAGCTTTAGCCCCGTTTTGTCCGGGTTCAGATGCCACGCGGCCAGCGGGGCCGTTCGGGCCCTTTGGCGTTCCAGATACCAACGCCTGCGGTCTTTGCTGTGATCGGGGCGCATGAACCAGCGGGTCTCAATCCCTGGCGCGCCTTCGGGGCCGGGGGTCAGCAGCAGACCGATCGGGGCATGGGCGCCGTCGGCCATGGCCGCCTCGGCCGCCAAATGCAGGCGGCGGATCGGGGTCAGGCCCGGAGGCTCTGGCAGCTCGACCACCATCAGGGGGACGGTGCCGGATCGCAGGACTTCTTCGGCGCACCACAGCAGATCCACGGGGCGGTTGGGGGCGATATCGATCAAGCGCCCCGGGTCCATCCAGGGCCGCATTCCGTCGGGGTTTAGTTGATCAATCTGCCAACGCGGCCTGATCCACATCACCGGTCCAGACAGGGCGGCGGCCACCTGTAGCGCAAAGAAGCGCCTTGCGGGGCCGATGGCTTCGTGAAGGCGACCTTGGGCAAGGGAAAGCTGTTGCCACAATGTGACGCTGGGGCGCGTGGGGCTGGTGTGCTGCAGCATACCTGCCTGCAGCCCGGCCTTTGTAAGAAGATGAGTCGACATGGAATCATTATACATGTTCCTGTTACGTTCTCAATTCATTCCCGACCCTGTCTGATCCAATTTGGCCCTAACCGGCCCGACTGATCCCCTGCGGCGTGGTTAATGCACGCCACAGGGGGGCTGCCAGAAAATCGGCATGGGTGCCGCCATGAATCTGCAGCGAGCGTGTGGCGCAGCTGCGCAGGGCGTCTTGTTCATGGGCGTCAGACAGCACGATGATTTCGGCGGTGCTTGGGCAGTAGGCCTGGACGACCTCGACGATTTTGCGCACCAGGGCTAACCGATCCGGGACAGCCAAAATAATCAAGTCGGCAGCTGAAACCGCTTTGGAAATGGTCTGAACCCGGGGGGCATCGCAATCAACGGTGGGGTCGGGATCGAACACACATAGATCCCACCGGTTAATACGAGCCAATTCGACAATTCGAAATCCACGGGCGCCGCATCCCAATAGGGCAATACGAGGGACGTCTAAATCGGGAATGTGCATATGCGCGCTCCGTTGGACCTGTCTGCTAAAATTACACTCTACTTAAAGGCGAGTACAATCAAGAGGACAGATACAACAATTAGCAGGACACCGCACATTTCTCGGCGAGTTGTGGTTTCTTTGAACACAATCCAGCTGGCGAGGAATGAAAATACCAGCTCTATCTGGCCCAAGGCTTTTACATATGCCGCTGTTTGCAAGGTAAAAGCGGTGAACCAGCCTAAGGACCCCAGCATCGAGGTCACGCCCACCAAGCCCGAGACCCGCCAAGAGCGGAACACCCGGGTCAGCTGGCCGGGTTCACGCCAAATCAACCACAGCGATAGTAGGGCGGTTTGACTGATGGTGACCAGCGCCAAGGTGTAGGACGCGCGCAAGAACACATCATCGGCGGCCAAGGACAGCGATGCCGCCCGGTAGCCCACGGCAGATACGCCGAACAACGCTCCCGACAGCAGGCCAAGACCCACGGCAGGCGAAAGGAACCCGCGCAGGCTGAATGAAGTGTTGTTCGTTTCGGAAGGGGCCGACAGCAGCACAACCCCGGCAAAGCCCACTGCGATCGCGATGATCCCAAGGGCAGAAATGCCTTCGCCCAGCAGGATCAGGCCGAACAGAGCGGTCAGCATCACCTCGGTCTTTTTGAAGGTGATCCCGATGGCAAAGCTGCGGTGGCTGAACAGGGCGACCACACACATGGTGGCAGTTATCTGGGCCACCCCGCCGGTCAGGGCCGCGACCCAGAACCGGGGTGTCAGCGGGGGCAGATCGAACCCCCGAGCCGTGGCGTAGATCCAGACCAGCAGGGCCACCAAGGGAAACGAGAATAAGAACCGCGATAGGGTCGCGCCTGCGGTGCTAAGCTCGGTCGCTTTCAGGTGACGCTGCAGCATGAAACGCAGGTTTTGCGCGAAAGCCGCGCCGAGGGTGATCAAAATCCAACTGGGCATAGCCTGATCTGTCAGCTGTGGCGGAGCAAATCAAGTCAGGTGCGGATGATCGGCGTGAATGGGGGGCGCGGTTTGAACGGGCTGGGGGCGTAACGGGTGGGCCACCGGGTCTTTGGCGCGCAGCAGATGGGCGCGGAACACGTCGCGATAGCTGGGGTAGCAATAGCCGTCATTGCGGCGCAGGTAATGGGCGCGGTTTTTATAGTACATCGCGGGCAGGGCGTACCACGCCACCTTTGGGTGCATGTGGTGCACGACGTGGAAGTTGTTGTTCAGGAATAAAAGCGCCAGCGGGCCGCGATCCTCGACCACAACAGTGCGGGCGCGGGCGGCGATATGGGCGCGGTGTTCCAAAAAGGTGCGGATGCGGATCAGGGATTGACCGCCATAGCAGGCCAGCAGATAGGCCCAGACTGGAAAGCCTGCCCAGGACAGAACCGCCAGAACTGGAAGGGTCCATAGGATATGGGCCAGCCAACTGCGGGCGACCCGGTGGCTGCCTGCCCGGATCTGGGCCAGATCGCCTGCGACAAAGCAAGACATGCTGATCATGGGGCCCAATATAATGCGACCGAACAGGGTGTTGTTCAGATCCAGCATCACTTGAACCGGGCGAGGCAAGTGCGCCCAGACGGCGGGGTCAAGATAGTTGGATTCCGGGTCGTCATAGGGATCGGTCAGCGCCTCGTCCATATGATGGGCCAGATGGGTGTCGCGGAAGCGCCCGTAAGGCACAACCAGCCCAAGGCCGGGTCGGATCAGCGCGGTGTTCAGCCATTGCCATTGGGTCGGGTGACCGTGCAGAACCTCGTGCGTCAGCGATGCGTGTTGGGCCAGAAGGATCGCCAGAACCGGGATCGCAAGATCGGTGGGTAGTGCGGTGATTGCTGCAAACCACAGCCCGTAGGTGGCGGCGATCAGGGCAAGGGTCGGGTATTCAGGTCTTTGGGGCGGCGGCATGGAGGTCCTGGAAGTTGGAGGCCTTTAACCGTTAGCATTTGACGGGGCCGGGGCAGGCGACGTAAAAACGCACCGTAAATTCCCCAATGGTGAATAAATTCACATGATGAGTAATAAAGTCGACAAACGCGTGCGCGCGCCTATGTTTCAAGCCCGTTTGGGGCAAGGTTTGGCGGATGCAGGGGTGTCCCAAGCGCAATTGGCCCGCAGGATCGGGGTGGATCGGTCGACTGTGTCGCAGCTGCTAACCGGCGATACGCCGCGTTTGCCTAATGGTCAGGTGGTGGCCGAGGCGGCCGCGGCCCTGGGCGTGTCGGCCGATTGGTTGCTGGGACTGTCTGATCGGCGCGAACCTGCGGCGCAATTGCTGGCCTCGGCGCTGGACATGCCAGAGGCGCCCCGGGGCAATTTAAGTAAGGTGCTGATGGACTGGCATGCCGAGGCGCAGGGGTACAAAATCCGCCACGTGCCCGCGACCCTGCCCGATATTCTTAAGACGCCGAACCTGATCCGCTGGGAATACGAGACGACCTTGCAACGCGACAGCACCAGCGTTGTCGCCCTGGCCGAGGACCGCCTTGCCTGGCTGCGAGACAGCCGATCGGATTACGAAATCGCCATGCCATTGGCCGAGGTCGCAAGTTTTGTGCGCCGCGAAGGCTATTATAAAGACCTGCCCGCAGATCTGCGGGACGAGCAGCTGGACTGGCTATTACAGATGCATGATCAGCTCTTCCCTCGCATCCGAGTGTTTCTGTTTGATGCCCGCACAGTGTTTTCGGCCCCGGTGACCGTGTTTGGCCCGCTGCTCGGCGTGGTTTACCTGGGTCGCACCTATATGGCCTTTCGCGATACCGAACGGGTCCAAGCGCTTAGCGCGCAGTTTGATTGGCTGGTGCGGGCGGCCAAAGTTGGCGCGGGGGATTGGCCGGACCACCTTTTGGCGTTGAAGGGCGCTTGTAAACCGGACGCAGGGCTTTAGGGTCTAAGGGAACTTCTTGAAGGATATGCAGCGATGAAAATGAACCCGCTTGGCCGGACCGGCCTGATGGTCAGCGACTTGTGTCTTGGATCAATGACATGGGGCACGCAAAACACCGAAAGCGAAGGCCATGCTCAGATCGACATGGCGCTGGAACGTGGGATCAATTTTGTCGATACGGCAGAAATGTACCCGGTGAACCCGATCAGCGCGGAAACCATTGGCAATACCGAGGCCATCATCGGCACTTGGAACGCCAAGAACGCGGCGCGCCGGGACGAATATGTGTTGGCCACCAAAATCTCGGGCGAGGGGATGGGCTATGTGCGCGGTGGCGCGCGGGTTTCTGGGGCTACATTGCGCGAGGCGCTGGAAGGGTCGTTGAAGCGATTGCAGACCGAAAAGGTTGATCTGTACCAGCTGCATTGGCCCAATCGGGGCAGTTTTCAGTTCCGCAAGAACTGGACTTACGACCCGACGGGCCGCGACAGCGCGCAATTGGTTCGTGACGAGATCGCGGATATTTTGGAAATGGCCCAGACCCTGATCAATGAAGGCAAGTTGGGTGCGCTGGCGCTGTCCAATGAAAGCGCTTGGGGCATCGCGCAATGGTGCCGGGTTTCTGAAGAACGCAACTTGCCCCGGGTGGCGTCGATCCAGAACGAATATTCGTTAATGGCCCGCCTGTTCGATACCGATCTGGCCGAAGCTGCCGTTGCTGAAGACGTGGGATTGCTAAGCTTTTCGCCGCTGGCCACGGGTCTGTTGACCGGCAAATACCGGGGCGGAGCAATCCCGGACGGGTCGCGCATGACGCTGGGCCCGACTTTGGGCGGGCGCAACACGCCGCGTGCCCATGAAGCGGTCGAAGTCTACGCTGCGGTCGCTGAAAAACACGGGTTGGATCTGACGCAAATGTCGCTTGCGTGGTGCCGGGTGCGGCCGTTCATGACCTCGACTATCTTTGGGGCCACCACATTGGAACAGCTGGACGTGGCCCTTGGGTCTGCGGATATGGAGCTGAGCGACGAGGTGATGGCCGATATTGACGCGGCCCACCGGTCGATCCCAATGCCGTACTAAATACTTAAAGCATCACGATCCGAGAGGTGTCGTCGTTCACTATGAACGGCACATCTTTCGGGGCGTCCAGATTTGGCAGCATGGATTGGACCTGGGCCAAGACGACCTCGGTTATAAAGGGCAAATCCAGGGCGCGGACCTTGGCCAAGGGCGCCCAATGCAGGTGGGACAGCTCGTCCCCTGCATCTGAAAAATCATCCAGATCCCCAAGAACAGCATCCGCATTTGCCAGAAAGAAGCGCGCATCGAAACGGCGAGGCGCGCCCGGGGGCGTCAGGGCGCGGAACACGAACCGCAAGGCGGACGGGTCAGGTTGGCCGCTTGTGGCGTGAAAATTGCCCCACAGGCTAGGTGCTTGGGGGGCCGGACGGGCCAAGCGCAGGCCGGTTTCTTCCCAAAGCTCGCGGATCGCGGCGGTGGCAAGGGTCTGTGGGCTGGGCGCGTGGGGTGTGACGGGGCGTTGAGCCAGTTTATCCGCGCAGATCCGGGACAGATCCCCCGCCAACGGAACGCTGGCATCTGCGCGATCCACAGCCCCACCCGGAAACACGAATTTTGACGGCAGAAATGCCGCCCCAGCCCCGCGCTGGCCCATCAAGACAGACGGTGTGCCGCCCGGGTCGCGGATCAAAATGATCGTCGCCGCATCCCGGATCGCTGATTTGTCTAAACTTTGTGTCATCTACCGCGCCTTGTTCAGGGCGCTGGCTTAGGACGGGTCCTGTCCAAAGCCGTTAAGTCGCCGCGCCCATTGATAACCGATCATCGCGCCTTTGATCCGAGGAAGCAAATAGAGACAGAGCGCCACCGACCCGACCGAGAAAATAGTGGCCATTTGAATGGGCTCTGGCCGGAAGGTCGTGAAATAGAAATGCATGGAAAAGGCCACGACATGGCCGACGACCAGGATCGTCAGATAGGCCGGACCGTCATCGGCGCGTTGGTGGTGCAGTTCTTCGTTGCAGACAGGGCAGCTGTCGCGCACGGCCAGATAGCCGCGCAGCATTGGGCCGGACCCACAATTGGGGCAACGACGACGCCAGCCACGCAACATGGCGGGTTTAACGGGCCGTTCGTCCGAATTTGTGTCTGTACTGGTCATCGCGCAATCCACTCTTCTTGCTAGAGGATGACCCTAATCCTGGTCGCAAGTATTTTCACGGGGGCGGTTTGTCTTGCGTCGCGATGTCGCAAAATACCTGCAAATGCGGGCCCAAACCGCCCGGCCAAAAGCTTTTTTGAAAAAAATGAACGGGGCGCGACGGAAACCTGGCTGGGGGCCGTTCTACTTGTGAAATCGCCACCAAGGGCGGTTCCGATACCTCGAACCAAGACTTAAACAGACCTCAGGAGAATATAAAATGAAACGTTCTAATGTATTGATCGGCGTTCTGACCACAGCTTTGCTGGCCGGCTCTGTTTCCGCTTATGCGGCAAGCAATGGCCCAGGCGGTGACGGCCCACGTGGCCAGCGTGGCCCTTCGTTCGAAACACTGGATGTGAACGGCGACGGCGCGGTTACCATGGCCGAGCTGGAGCAAATGGGCGCAGATCGCTTTAACGCGGCGGACACAGATGGGTCTGGCACCCTGACCGCAGAAGAGCTGATGGCCGCACGGGATGCACAAGAAGCCGAGCGCGCAAACAAGCGTCTGACCCGAATGATCGAGCGTCGCGACGCGAATAATGATGGCGTTCTGTCCCTGGACGAAATGCAGGACGACCGCCGCGCCAGCCGCTTCTTTGAGCGGTTCGATGCGGACGAAGACGGCACCGTAACTGCAGAAGAGTTTGAGACAGCTCGCGCAGAATTTGGGGGCCGCCGTGGCCCTGGCCGGGGTCACAATGGCCCAGAAGAAGCGTCTGAATAAGTTTCCCCATCTGGCCCATGCGCTGCCTTCCCTGTAGCGCATGGGCTGTGAATTTTCGCCGGGCTGGCGATTTTTCTGGCCCGGTGCTGTGCAACAGGATACCTCACAGGCTTATGAACATGGCCCTAGATGTAACGGATCAGACCGAGGACGAGGTGCTGCTGAGGCTTTATGCCGAAGGCAACGCGCGGGCGGCCTATGCGTTAAGTGATCGGTTTGGGCCAATTGCATATCGGGTTGCCCTGCGGTTTCTGGGCGACGGGGCTGAGGCCGAGGATGTGGCGCAGGACGCGATGATGCGTCTGTGGCGTGCGGCCCCCGGCTGGCGGTCGGGCGAGGCCAAAGTGTCGACCTGGCTGTATACTGTGACGCGCAATCTGTGCACCGACCGGGTGCGCAAACTGACACGCACCAAGGGTGTGGGGCTGGATCAGGTGGCAGAACCCGCCGACCCGACCCCGGGTGCCGAAGACCAACTGACCCAAGCGGCCCGTATAGACGCGCTGCAAGAGGCTTTGATGCAGCTGCCTGACCGCCAAAGAGAAGCGGTTGTGCTGCGACATCTGGAAGGGCTGACCAATCCCGAGATTGGCCAGATTATGGACATCAGCACCGAGGCGGTCGAAAGTTTGACCGCTCGGGGCAAACGGGCGCTGGCCACTGCTATGGCGGGACGGCGCGCAGAGCTAGGATATTCCGATGGCTAAAACATCTGATCCAGACCTGACCCTAAGCGGGGCCGAGGCTGCGTTCCTCGACGATCTATTTGCCGAGGCGAATGCCGCGCCGCCTGGGATGCCTGCCGGGTTGCAGGCGAAACTGGCCGCTGATGCGGTGGCCATGATGCCCAGCCCTGTGACCGCGCCGCCGGTTGCGCCCGCTATTGTGCAGCAAAGCTGGTTTGCTGGTGTGGTGGCTGGTTTGGGCGGTTGGCAGGCAATGGGTGGGTTGACCACAGCGCTGGTGCTGGGCTTTGGCATCGGCCTGGCCCCGCCTGACGCGATGGAAACCCTTGCCACCGATTTGCTGGGCGGGTCCGCTGCTGAGCAGATCCAAGACGTATTCTGGGGCTTTGACTCCGATTTATTGGAAGGCTGAGACATGAGTGAAGACACGCTCTCGCCCGCGCCAAAAGCGCCCGAGGACCGCAAGTTTCGGCGTCTGCGCCTGGCGCTGATCTGTTCGCTTGCAGTGAACCTGTTGGTGATCGGAATGGTCAGCGGCGCGGTGATTAACTTTCGCAAATCCGGCGGTGAACGGGTCAGCGCAGTCGACGGGCCGAACCCGTTCTTGCGCGCCATGAACCGCGAAGATGCGCGTCAGCTGCGTGGCGCGGTCAATGCCGCCATCGGGTCCCCACATGCGCGGCGGGCGGAATCGCGCCGCACCATGCAAGCCCTGCTGGACGAACTGCGTGCCGAGACGTTTTCGCCAGATGGCTTGACCCAAGCGTTTCAGGCGCTGAACAACGACAACTCGAAGCGGATTGTGGCCGGGCAACAGGCGATGTTGGATTACTTGCTGTCCATGGATGCCGAGGCCCGCGCCGATTTTGCCACCCGTTTGGAAGAGGCCGTCACGCGGGGGCCGCGCAACGGGCCCCGTGGCAATGGCACGGACAGGCCACAACAGCGCCCATAAGGTCTGAACTTAGGCCGCCGATAGGGAATTGCTGACCGACACCTGATTGCGCCCTTGGGCTTTGGCGGCGTAAAGCGCGCGGTCGGCCCGTTCCAGAAGAAGCGCAATATCGGTGGTGCCGGACAAGGGCTCGCCCATAGACAGACCCAGCGAAACGGTCATGTCCACGGGCGTTCCGTCTTCCAATATTACGGCTGAATCCTGAATTACGGTGCGCAGGCGGTTCGCTATGTCTTGGGCCTGTTGCGCGTTGCTTTCGGGCAGGGTGATCAGAAATTCTTCCCCTCCAATACGGGCGATCAGATCCATGGCGCGCAGGTTCACGCGCAGGCGGTTGGTCAGGGTCACAAGCACCTGATCGCCAGCTTTGTGGCCGTAGTGATCGTTTACCTTTTTGAAGTGATCCAGATCCAGCATTAGCACGGCGAAATCTCGGCCAGTTGCTTGGGCGCGGATCGAGATGTTTTCCAGATGGTTCAGCGCATAGCGGCGGTTGAACAGGCCTGTTAAAGGGTCGATCACGGCAAGCTGCAAGCCGTCGGCCACATCGGTGCGCAGCTGATCGGCTTGTCGTTTGCGGCCGATTTGGCTGCGCAGGCGCAGGGCGATTTCTTCGGTCGCGACTGGCAGGATCAGCACGTCATGAGCACCTTGATCCAGCGCCAGCGCGGTCAGCCGTTGGTGGCGTTCGGGCAGCAGCATCACGAAACCTGCGTTGCGGGTGCGGGGGCGGGCGCGCAATTCAGCCATCAGATGTAAGGCATCCGTTGGGGCAGTTTCGCTGCATTCCAGCACAAACAAATCTGTCGCTTCTTTTCCGCCTTCCAACGCGGTTTCGCGGTTAACGGAAATGACCTCGTCCGGGAGCCGCGCGTTTAACGCTTGGGTCCAGCGTAGCGCGGATTTGGGCGAGGCGCAGAGCAGCGCGATATGGCCCGGGGCCAGGGCAGCCGCGTCATCGGCGGCCAGACCTTTGCGCCCCAGGGCGAAGCGGGTCTGGTCCCGCATGCGCCGATCTAGTGCGGAGCTGCCCTGACGCAATAGGTTACGCACGCGGGCCAGAAGTGTGATCTCATCCAAGGGTTTGTTCAGAAAATCATCTGCCCCGGCCTGCAATCCCTTGAGCCGCGCGCTTGTATCGGCAAGGGCGGTGACCATGATAATGGGGATATGGGCCGTGGACGGATCGTTCTTGAGCGCCGAGCAGACGGCAAAACCGTCTAGGTCAGGCATCATGACGTCCAGTAAGACAAGATCAGGCATTTCCCGGCGCACAAGTTGCAAAGCCTCGCGTCCTCCGCAGGCTTGCAAAACCTCGTAACAGGCACTGGAAAGCTTGACCTTCATCACGATTCGGTTTGTCGCAACGTCATCAACTACAAGGATTTTTCCTGACACCCGCCCCTCCACGTAGTCATACATTGCGCTTTGGTTAACTTTAGGGCTGAAATGGTTAATAAATCCTTTCCACCGGTCGAGAAGGCAGAGCGATGAACGAAGAAATGGCAGAAACCGTGGCGCTACAAGCCCTTGGCTGGCTTGTGGCTGATCAAGAGCTGCTGGACGTGTTCCTGGGCAGCACCGGAGCCAGTGTTGAAGACTTGCGGGCCAATGCAGGCAGCCGGGAAACAGCCTTAGCGGTGCTGGATTTTTTGGTGATGAACGACGAATGGGTGGAATCTGTCAGCCGTGCGCAGAACTGGGGCAATGACACGGTTCTGACCGCGCGGGCGGTGTTGCTGGGCGAAGCCGGGATGCAGTGGACCTAAGCCTTTGCCGTTTTACTAAGCGACCTCTTTGCAAGGAAAACGACCTGAACGGTCGCCTTTGGCAGATCGTTTGGGGGCGTCAGGGGCGAGGATGAAGCGATTGTGGCAAAGGAGAACACGATGGCTGAAGATGCCCCCAAACGACGTCGCGCTGGTGGGCGCGCTGGGTCTGCAGGACGCCGGGGCACGGCGGCCATTCAGCAAACTGATTGGCGAATACCTATAAACACAGACCGCCCGACCGAGCCTTTGGACGAAGAAGGTGTCGCTGCGATCCACAATGGCGCGATGGAGATTCTGGAAGATATCGGGATCGAGTTTCTGAACGATGAAGCCCGGGATATATTGATCGAGGCTGGGTGCAAGGTCGACGGCCACACAGTGCGCATGGGGCGCGACTGGGTGATGGAGATGGTCGCAAAGGCCCCAACGGAGTTCCAGATAACGCCGCGCAACCCTGACCGAACCCTGACCTTTGGCGGCAAACATATCTTGTTTGGCAATGTCAGCTCGCCCCCGAACTACTGGGATATGGAGACAGGCAAAGTGCCCGGCACCCGCGAGCATTGTCAAAACTTGCTGAAATTGACCCAGTATTTCAACTGCATACATCTTGCGGGCGGCTATCCCGTGGAACCTGTAGATGTCCATTCCAGTGTGCGCCATCTGGACGTTGTCTATGACAAGCTGACCCTGACCGACAAAGTTCCCCATGCCTATTCGCTGGGAACTGAACGGGTCGAAGATGTGATGGAAATGGTCCGGATCGCTGCCGGACTGACCAACGAGGAATTCGAAGCCAAGCCGAGGATGTACACCAACATCAACTCGACCTCGCCCCTAAAGCACGACATCCCTATGCTGGATGGCTGGATGCGGATGGCGCGGCGGGGCCAGGCGTTGATCGTGACACCGTTTACGCTGGCGGGGGCGATGGCGCCGGTCACGATGGCGGGGGCTGTGGCGTTGTCTTTGGCCGAGGGGCTAAGCGCCATTGCATTGGCCCAGTATATTAATCCCGGCTGCCCTTGCGTGCTTGGGACGTTTACTTCGAACGTAGACATGAAATCGGGCGCGCCGGCCTTTGGCACACCTGAATATATGCGCGCGACCCAGATGACGGGGCAAATGGCGCGGTTCTATGGGGTGCCTATGCGCTCGTCCGGGGTCTGTGCTGCCAATGTGCCTGACGGTCAGGCGATGTGGGAAACCTCCAACAGCCTATGGGCGGCGGTGCAGTCCCAGACCAATGTGGTTTATCACGCGGCCGGTTGGCTGGAAGGGGGGCTGATCGCTTCGCCCGAGAAATTCATTATGGATTGCGAGGTTTTGCAGCAAATTCAACGTTATTTTGAACCCAGCATCACAGCGACAACCCCTGATGATGTTGCGGTACAGGCAGTGCGCGATGTGGGCAGTGAGGGGCATTTCTTTGGTATCCAGCACACCCAAGATCGCTATACGACCGCGTTTTACCAACCATTCCTAAGCGATTGGCGGAATTTTGAGGCTTGGGATCAAGCGGGCGCAAACTGGACGGTGCCGCGGGCCCATGCGCAGTTCAAGGCGATCCTAGAGGACTTCACCCCGCCGCCGATGGAAGACGCAGTGCGCGACGAGCTGGCTGATTTCGTGGCGCGGCGCAAAGCTGAAGGGGGCGCGCCGACCGACTTTTGACCGATGTTGGGAATTTATTAAACCCTGTGAAGTAGAGGTGACCCCTGTTGTTTGAGGGGAATGCCATGCATGGTTTGATTAACAGGTCGCTGCAATGCTTTGTGCGGGATACATATGGCGCTGAAACTTGGCGCAAGGTTGCCGATTGCGCGCAGCTGGTATTCGAAGATTTCGAACCTGTTTTGACCTATGACGATGAAATCACCGATCATGTGATCGCAGCAGCCTCGGCCATTTTGAACAAACCTCGGCAGCATATGCTAGAAGATGTTGGCACCTATCTGGCGTCCAATCCTTCGGTCGAAGCGGTGCGTCGCCTGTTGCGGTTTTCGGGTACAACATTCTACGAATTCCTGATCGCACTGGAAGACATTAAAGACCGGGCGCGCCTTGCCTTGCCGGATTTGGAATTGCCGACGCTAGAGCTGTACCAAGAGGACGCGACCACGTTCATGTTGTCGGTTCGCTGGGTGCAGTCAGATATCGGTCATGTGGTGATGGGGATCCTGCGCACCATGGCCGATGACTACGGCGCCTTGGTGATTTTGGAACATGAAGGGCTGCAAGACGGGGCCGAACAGATCCGGATTAGCTTGTTGGATTCAGAGTTTTCTGAAGGCCGGGATTTCCGTTTGGCAGAGTTTGCGGCATGACCACCTGCGTGTCCTTGGGCTTTGGTGTGATCGGGATGTCGACCTGCGCCATGGGCCAGTTGATGCCCCTACATATCTGGGTCACACGGGACGGGGTGATCCGCCATGTTGGCCCGACACTGGCGCGTATTTCGGACGGTGCTTTGATGGGCGCGGCATTGGATCAGGCTATTACGGTGACCCGGCCCAAGGCAGCCACAACGGTTTGCGACCTACACATGTTGCAAAACCTGCGCCTAAAGCTGCGGTTGTCCAGCGTACCAGACGTGATCTGGACCGCTATGGTTGTGGATCTGCCCACCGATGGGGGGGCTTTGCTGAACCTGTCTTTTGGGGCGTCGATCGTGGATGCGGTGTCGCGGTTTGATCTGACCTTGAATGACTTTGCCCCTACCGAATTGACCGCAGAACTGCTGTTCTTGATGGAGGCAAAGTCGGCCGCGTTCCAGCAATCACGCAACCTAAATGAGCGGCTGGAAAGCGCCAAGCGCGAAGCCCAAGCGCAGGCGCTAACCGATACCCTGACCGGCCTGCACAATCGACGTGCGATGGAACGGGAACTGAACGCCCTGACCAGCCCCGCCGTGGACCAGCAGTTCGGGATTATGCATGTGGATTTGGACTACTTCAAAGCGGTGAATGACACGCTGGGCCATGCGGCGGGGGATCACGTGTTGATGCATGTCGCTGAAGTGTTGCGGCAGGAAACCAGAAAGACAGACCTTGTCTGCCGCGTGGGCGGCGATGAATTTGTTCTGGTGTTGAAAGATTGCGATGATCTGGCGTTGCTGGACAAAATCGCAAAGCGGATCATAGAGGTCTTGGAACAACCCACATTTTTCGATGGCCAAGCGTGCCGGGTCTCGGCCAGTATTGGGACCACCGTGTCCAGCTTTTATCCCGATCCCAAACCGGACGAGATGCTGTCGGACGCGGATGTGGCGACCTATGCGTCAAAAAATGCGGGCCGGTCCACCCATACAGTGTTCGACCCTGAAAATCGGGATGGGTCGTCTTGGATGAATTGAGCTTTGGCTTAGGGTCAGGACCCATTAATCCTGCCCTGCTGGTTTGACAGATTTTTTGTCTGGCAAGGAACAGAGACGCAGGAATAGTGGTTCTATTTCAAGGCTCTGTGACGCCGTCAGGCGAAAAATCCGTCAAATCCGTAAGGACGCGAAATCCTCGTCATCTCAGCGGCTCGATCCGCTTGAAAAGTGAACCACACTGATCTGCGCGGATCAAACCCCTGAGATTTAGAGGATTTTGCGCCAGCAGCGCAGGATTAATGGGTCCTGACCCTAGCCCCTGGCCCAACGTCGCGGCTTGCGTGCGCGGGCTTGGCGGAACCCTTGGGCTTCCGTTGGGCTGGCGATTTCGGCGTCCGGTACCAGCCGTGTCAATTCAGCGGCAACGTCCTGCAAAAAGACCCGAAAGAAACCTGCGCCTTGATCGCTTGTTTGATTGATGCGGTGGTCTGCAAAGGTTTCCCAAAGATGATCGCGCAGATCCATCGCCGTATCCGAATAAACCATAGCGTGAACGTCGTAGGGAAACGGCACGCTGTCGTTTCCTAGATTGGCAATATAATCTGACGGCTCAGCCCGGCGGGTCATACCGATCTTTAGGATCCCTTCGCCAAATGATCCCAGATTCGAGGCCACAAACACATGGCCTGCTTCGGTGTTCCGGGTCATTCCTTGTGCGCGGTCGATCTTTGCATGCAGGGTTTCAATCTGGCGCGTGATTTCACCGGCCTTTTTTTCCAGATCAAACGCCTTGTCCCCCGTCGCGCGCTGGGCTGCGGCCTTTAGTTTTTCCAATTGAGATTGCAGCCGGGCCTCATTTCGTTCTGCTTTGGCAATGTCGCGGGTTAGCTGAGCTTCTTGCTTTTGGATCTGGGCCAGGCGCTGGCGCAGGTCCCGTTCCTGTTTCGCCTTTTCGCGCTGCTCAAATGTCAGGCGCAGCTCTTTCAGTTTCAGGGCCGCAAAATCTGGGTTCACCCGGCGTTTCATAGGGGCCAGAGTTCTGTCGATCTGTGCCTGGGCTCGTTGGATGCGCGCTTCGGCCTGTTCAATCGTATCCCAGCGCACGGTTGCAATGGCGCCATCACTATCTGTGGTAAAGGCGCGGGCGGCCAATGTGTCAAAGGCGGGGTCAGGTCTTTCCGTGGTTTCCTGCGCCGCAATCACGATCTGCCCCTCGCTGGCCAGCGCGGATTGCTCTTGGCGTACGCCTTGGATCGCGGCGCGAAAGCTGTCGCTGTCGGTAAAATTGAAATGCGGCGTGTAGACCCCCAATTCGGTCAGGTCATCGCCACTGTCTGCCAATACAATCGGGGCCTTGGCAATGGGGTTTTCCGCAACCTTTTGGGGCTTTGGCTCTGGGCGACTGGTTGTTTTGCTTTTTCGGGCGGCTTTGTGTTCTGCTCTTCTGGCACGGGCTTGTTTGATGGCGGCTTTGCGGGCCCTGCGATCAGCCAACGCTTTGCGGATGCGCTTGAAAAAACTGCGAAGGCGCAGAAAGATTCCCAGCAAGGCCAAGACACCAGCGCCTATCAGAACCATTCCAGGGCCAAATGCTGTGTCTAAATCCATGCTCTACGCCAATCAGATACCTGTCAGCGTAGAGAATCGAAATCAGGACTAGGTTGCAACCGTATTGTGGTACTTTCCCAAGGACAGGATCTTTTATCCCACGCTGCGGATAGGCTGCAATGGGGCGCCAAAGTAGCCGAACAACTGTTCTTCTACTGCGACCCAGGAATAGTCCTTGGGCAGTTCCAGCAACGGAACGCCGGCCTTATCCAGAACCGTGTATATCACCGGGTTTGCCTGGCCAAGATGGACGGCAAGGCTTGGCATGCCGTGACGGTCCAGGATAAGGAAATCCAGCTTGAACGGCGTCAATGCGCGGTCGACGGCTTGGGCCAGCTCGTCCGACATCTGAGTTGACTTATTCACGCCGAACGCGTCGCTTAGCAGTACTTTGCTGAACAAACGATGCCCGGCACTGTGTTCATTCAGGAAAGCTTCGATATCGCGCTGCAGGCAATATTGTTCCCATGGCATCATAGGCTTGGCCGCGAAATTCACCTTGGCCAGGGCCGCTGCCACATTCGCCGGTGGCGGTGTTTCTTCCACAGTGGGCGCGAAATTCGGGGCCGAGGACGCAACCACACGGGGTCGCATCGGGCTGGGCGCCGGGCGATGAGGCTCTACAGGAGCAGGGGCGGCCGCGACCTGGGCTTCTTCCGCCTCTAGCCGCGCTTCATGCACCTTGGCTTTGCGCAACATCCGCATCATGCGCCGGCAAATCAGAACCGCAAACAACGCAGAGGACGCCAACGCCCAGTCTTGTGCCGAAAAACGGTCGGTATAAGTCAGTAAAACTGTAAGATACTCGGTCATGGTGAAAACCCTATCGCTTGTTGCGTTAAGGATTCCCTTTTGACGTGACCGAAATAAGGCCAATTAGCGTCAACGGCGGGACATTGTATCTAAAATGAAAACTAATGTCCCGCCGCGACGGATCGCCTGTTAGCCCTGCAAGGACCGTACGCCAAACGCGCCCTCGTTGCGGGTTTGCATCGCAAGGGCCGCCGCGTGGCTGGCTGCAAGGGTCGTGAAATAAGGGATACGGTCCATCAGGGCCACATTGCGCATCGACCGGCTGTCTTCCACGGCCTGAGCGCCCTCTGTGGTGTTCAACAGCAACGTGATGTCCCCGTCTTTCAGCATGTCGACAATATTGGGACGACCTTCATAGACCTTGTTCACAACGGTCGAGGCAACGCCATTTTCCTCTAGGAACGCAGCTGTCCCCTTGGTTGCCACAAGGCTAAAGCCCAAGGACACAAGGATTTGTGCCGCCTCGACCAGAACCGGTGTCTTGTCCGCGTTCTTGACCGAAATAAAGACTTTGCCTTCGGTCGGCAGTTCTACCCCTGCGCCCAGCTGGGCTTTCAGGAAAGCGCGGGCAAAGGACCGATCCCAGCCCATAACCTCGCCGGTCGACCGCATTTCTGGACCAAGCAATGTGTCAACGCCGGGGAAGCGGGCAAAGGGCAGCACGGCCTCTTTCACGCTGAACCACGGGGTCTTTGGGTCGGCCAAGGTGAACGGGTTGCCCAAAGGCAGAACCGCCATCGGATCTTCTTCAAACGCATAGGCCGGGCGGTGCGGGAAGGCGGACAAGGGCTCGCCCGCCATCAGCCGCGCCGCGATCGACGCGATGGCGGAATCGGTCGCCTTGGCCACGAACGGCACGGTCCGGGATGCCCGTGGGTTCACCTCGATCAGATAAACCTCGCCGTCTTTAACAGCGAATTGGACGTTCATCAGGCCAATCACGTTCAAAGCCAGCGCCAGTTCCACCGCTTGGCGGGTCAGCTCGGCTACAATATCGTCAGGCAGGGTGTGGGGCGGCAGAGAACATGCGCTGTCGCCAGAATGGACGCCCGCTTCTTCGATATGCTGCATGATGCCTGCGATATGGACGTTTTCGCCGTCAGACAGGGCGTCCACATCAACCTCGACCGCGCCGGACAGGTAGCTGTCCAGCAAAACGGGCGAGCCGTCGGACACCACCACCGCTTCCGAGATATAGCGTTCCAGATGGGCCATATCGCGGACGATTTCCATAGCGCGCCCGCCCAGCACGAACGAAGGCCGGATCACCAGCGGAAAGCCGATATCTTCGGCAATCGCCATAGCCTGCGCGTCGGTCGAGGCGATGCCGTTCTTTGGCTGCTTCAGGCCCAGCTTGTTGACCAGTTCCTGGAACCGCTCGCGGTCTTCGGCCAGATCAATGGCATCGGGGCTGGTGCCCAGGATCGGGATGCCCTCGTCATTCAGCATATTCGCCAGCTTCAGCGGGGTCTGGCCGCCGAACTGAACGATCACACCGTGTAAGGTGCCGTTTTCCTGCTCGACCCGCAGGATTTCCATCACATGCTCGAAGGTCAACGGTTCGAAATACAACCGGTCCGAGGTGTCATAGTCGGTCGACACCGTTTCTGGGTTGCAGTTGATCATGATCGTTTCATAGCCCTGGTCGGTCAGCGCGTAACACGCGTGACAGCAGCAATAGTCGAATTCGATCCCTTGGCCGATCCGGTTCGGGCCGCCCCCCAAAATGACCACTTTCTTGCGGTCTGATGGGCGTGCTTCGCATTCAACCTCGCCCATCACAGGGCTTTCATAGGTGGAATACATGTAAGGCGTTTGCGCCTCAAATTCCGCAGCACAGGTGTCGATCCGTTTGAACACGGCGTTGACGCCAAGGCGGACCCGCGCGCGGCGGACTTGGCCCTCGTCCCGGCCGGTCAGCTTGGCAAGTCGGGCATCGGAAAAGCCCATCATTTTTAACTCGCGTAGGCCTTCTTCGGTCACAGGCAGTCCGTCTTTGGCCACTTGCGCTTCTACGTCGATAATTTCGCGGATGCGGGCCAGGAACCAGGGGTCGAACGCGGTGGCTGCCTGAATAGCATCGTCGTCCATCCCGTGGCGCATGGCCTGGGCAATCACCCGGATGCGGTCCGGGGTCTGCTTTGACAGCTCGGCCACAAGGGCGGCGGCTTCTGGCGCGCCAGGGATCTCGATCTCGTCAAACCCGGTCAGGCCCGATTCCATCGACGCCAGCGCCTTTTGCATAGACTCGTGGATCGTCCGGCCAATCGCCATTGCTTCGCCCACAGATTTCATCGCCGTAGACAGGAACGGTTCCGAGCCTGGGAATTTTTCGAACGCGAATTTCGGGATCTTGGTGACGACATAGTCAATCGTCGGCTCAAAGCTGGCCGGGGTCACCTTGGTGATGTCGTTGTCCAGCTCGTCTAGGGTATAGCCCACCGCCAGTTTCGCAGCGATCTTGGCAATCGGGAAACCTGTCGCCTTGGACGCCAGCGCGGACGACCGCGACACCCGGGGGTTCATCTCGATCACAACCATGCGGCCATCGGCGGGGTTCACCGCCCATTGCACGTTTGATCCGCCTGTTTCGACACCGATTTCGCGCAGCACAGCAATCGAGCCGTTGCGCATGATCTGGTATTCTTTGTCCGTCAGGGTCAGGGCAGGGGCCACGGTGATGGAATCCCCGGTATGCACGCCCATCGGGTCCACGTTTTCGATGGAACAGACGATAATACAGTTGTCCGCTTTGTCGCGAACCACTTCCATCTCGTATTCTTTCCAACCCAGCAGGCTTTCGTCGATCAGGATCTGGTTCACCGGGCTGGCATCCAGCCCCGATTTGCAGAAATGTTCGTAATCTTCGCGGTTATACGCCACGCCGCCGCCGGTACCGCCCAGGGTAAAGGCAGGCCGGATGATCGCAGGCAGACCCACGTAATCAATGGCGGCCATGCATTCTTCCATGCTGTTGGCGATGGTGGCTTTGGGGTTTTCCAGCCCAATCCGGTCCATGGCCTCGCGGAACAGCTTGCGGTCCTCGGCCATTTCAATAGCGGGACGCTTGGCGCCAATCATCTCGACGCCGAATTTTTCCAGAATGCCCATTTCTTCTAACGCGAGCGAGGTGTTCAGCCCGGTCTGCCCGCCCATAGTCGGCAGCAGCGCGTCGGGACGTTCTTTTTCGATGATCTTGGCAACAACCTCGGGGGTGATCGGCTCGATATAAGTCGCATCGGCCAGGCCCGGGTCGGTCATGATCGTGGCCGGGTTCGAGTTTACCAGAATGACCCGGTAGCCTTCTTCGCGCAGGGCCTTACAGGCCTGTGCGCCGGAATAGTCAAATTCGCAGGCCTGCCCAATGACAATGGGTCCCGCACCAATGATCATGATAGAGGAAATGTCGGTACGTTTGGGCATCTTTTAGACCTTTTAATCGCAGGGTGGGCGCAAATTGTCCGCGTTATAGTTGCCGTGGGCGCAGGCGCAACCCTTGCTGGCGGCGCTGCGGCATTTCGGATAAGCAGAGAGGAACAGGCCCTTTCACACGAATCTGAAACTTCTTTCCGGAGCACAGCTAATGCCTTGGCTATACCTTATTTTTGCAATCTGGGCAGAGGTTGTCGGAACCACGGCGTTAAAAATGTCTGATGGTTTCACAAAATTCTGGCCCAGCGTGGTCACTACCTTGGCCTATGCCGTTGCTTTTTACCTGTTGGCCCAGGTGCTGAAGGTGATTCCGGTGGGAATCGCATACGCAGTGTGGTCCGGGCTCGGGGTCGCTTCGGTCACGATCATCGGTTTGGTGTGGTTCGGCCAAAAGATCGACCTGTATGGCTATATTGGCATTGGTCTGATCGTGACCGGCGTCATTGTGCTGAACACTCTGTCCAAAAGCGCCTGACCCCCTAAATCCTGTCCATTTCGCGCCAAGCGCCCCAATTGCGCCACAAAAACGCGCGGGAATTGCCCCATTTTGGGCCGATAAAGGCCATGCTGCTTGGGGGCGGCCAAAGACAAGGACGCAAGGATGTTCAAAAGATTTGCGCGCTGCGAAAGCGGCGCTGTCACCGTGGATTGGGTTGTTCTAACGGCTGCATTGGTTGGGCTTGGTGTGTCGATCACGGCGTTCCTGTGGGAAAGCATGACGACAACAAACGGGTCCCTGCACCGTCAGTTGGAAAACCATACGATCAGCACGACCTTCAACTAAAAGACTGGTTTCACCGGCTCTAGCGGCGACATTTGCGCCAGCACAGCGCGTTTCGGTGCGATTGAAACGGCACGCACGCTTGACTTCCGCGCCTATGCAATGTGTATCGGCGCGGACCGTTTCTTGACCCGAAAGCCTTTGCCATGCACGCCTATCGCTCTACCACCTGCGCCGGATTGACCAAGGCCGACGTCGGCCAGAATGTTCGTTTGTCAGGTTGGGTTCACCGTGTGCGTGACCACGGCGGTCTGTTGTTCATCGACCTGCGTGACCATTACGGCGTGACCCAGGTTCTGTGCGACCCTGACAGCCCAGTCTTTGCTGCGCTGGAAAAAGTCCGCTCTGAATGGTGTATCCGCATCGACGGCACCGTCAAAGAACGCGACCCTGAACTTGTGAACGACAAGATCCCAACAGGCGAGATTGAAGTCTTCGTCCGTGATCTGGAAGTGCTGGGTGCGTCGGAAGAGCTGCCATTGCCCGTCTTTGGCGATCAGGATTACCCAGAAGAAACCCGCCTGAAATACCGCTATTTGGATTTGCGCCGCGAAAGCCTGCACAACAACATCATGCTGCGGTCCAAGGTTGTCCAAGACCTGCGCCAGCGCATGTGGGCCCAGGACTTTACCGAATTCCAGACCCCGATCATCACCGCCAGCTCGCCCGAAGGCGCGCGCGACTTCCTTGTGCCGTCGCGCCTGCACCCCGGCAAGTTCTACGCGCTGCCCCAGGCCCCGCAGCAGTTCAAACAGCTGATCATGGTTGGCGGCTTTGACAAATACTTCCAGATTGCACCGTGTTTCCGCGACGAAGACCCAAGGGCCGACCGCTCGCCCACCGATTTCTACCAGCTCGACCTGGAAATGAGCTTTGTCGAACAAGAAGACGTCTTCGCCACGATCGAACCGGTCATGCTGGGCTGCTTTGAAAAATTCGGCGGCGACAAGCGCGTTGTCAAAGACATCCCTCGCATTTCTTACCGCGACGCGGCCCTGTGGTATG